>NZ_JAXUAK010000002.1:0-383241 GCF_046535855.1 Puerhibacterium sp. TATVAM-FAB25
TCTAGCCCAGCGCCTGCGCCGCCCGGCGGACCTCCGCCTTGCGGCCGGCGCGCAGCGCCTCGACGGGCGTGCTGCCGAGCGCGTCGTTCGGGGCGAACAGCCACTCGACGATCTCCTCGTCCGGCAGCCCCTGGTCCGCGAGGACGAGCACGGTGCCGCGCAGCGACGGCAGCACCTGCTCGGCGCCGCCGTCCTCGGCCGGGACCAGGAACGCGGCGGGCACCTGGAAGACGGCTCGCTCGCCGCGGCGCACCCCGACGACGTACCGGTCGCGCACCAGGTTGCGGGCCTGGGAGAACCCGACGCCGATCCGGTCGGCGAGGTCGGGCAGGGGCAGCCACTCGGGGACGAGGGCGTCGAGGTCCGGGGTCGTGCTCACGGCCGCCAGCCTACGCGGCGGGCCGGGTCTCCCGGACGGCCCCCCGTGTCGCGCAGAATCGTCGGGCGCGGGTCATCCCCAGGCCGCACGCCGCCGCCTACACTCGCCCCGTGGCCATGGCGACGACCGATCCGCTCCTCGGCCGCCTGGTGGACGGGCGGTACGAGGTCCGCTCGCGCATCGCCCGGGGCGGCATGGCCATGGTGTACCTGGCCCACGACCGGCGCCTGGAGCGCGACGTCGCGCTGAAGGTGATGCACCCGCACCTGGCCGAGGGGGTCGAGGGCGCGGAGTTCGTCTCGCGCTTCCGCCGCGAGGCGCGCGCCGCCGCACGGCTCACCCACCCCGGCGTCGTCGCCGTCTACGACCAGGGGCTCGACGGCGACACGAGCTACCTGACGATGGAGTACGTGCCCGGCTCCACCCTGCGCCGCGAGCTGCGCACGCACGGGACGCTGTCCCTCCGGCGCACCCTGCAGATCCTCGGGCAGGTCCTGGGCGCGCTCGGCGCCGCCCACCGCAAGGGGCTGGTGCACCGCGACGTCAAGCCCGAGAACGTGCTCATCACCGCCGACGGCGAGCACGTCAAGGTCGCCGACTTCGGGCTGGCGCGGGCGGTCACCGAGGTGACCAGCACGACCACCGGGACGATCCTCGGCACCGTCGCCTACCTGGCGCCGGAGGTCATCGCCACGGGGGGCTGCGACGCGCGCACGGACCTGTACGCCGTCGGGATCCTCGCCTACGAGATGCTCACGGGCGCCCTCCCCCACGCCGGCAGCACGCCGATCCAGGTGGCGTTCCAGCACGTGCACGAGGACGTGCCGCCGCCCTCGGGGCGCGTGCCGCGGCTGCCGGCGGAGATCGACGCCCTGGTCGGCGCGCTGACCGCCCGCGACCCCGCGCGGCGCCCCGCCGACGGCGGCGCCGCGTTCGAGCTGGTGCGGCACCTGCTCCTGGTGCTCGACCCCGCCGTGCTCGACCGGCGCGCCGAGCCGCCGGCCCGGCCCGCGCCGGCGGCCGCCGACGACGGCCCGACCGGCGGCGGCCCGACCGGCGGCGGCCCGACCGGCGGCGGGGCCGACGCGGGCTCCGGCGGGACGTCCGACGGCGACGCGCTCGACGGCGCGCCCGAGGAGGCCGCCGCCGACTCCGGCGACCTGGACGACACCGGCGAGCTCGACGCCATCCCCGCCGGCGTCTTCGCCACCGCCACGCCCGGCGACGGGATCCACCTCACCGGCGAGCTCGCCGACGGCACGGCGACGGCGCGGCTCGTCGAGCACCGCACGGTCGCCCTGGCCGCGGCCGGCGCGGGCCCGGGCCCCGGCAAGGTCATGGAGGCGGCGGCAGACGGCGTCGCAGGAGACGGGCGCCCGCGCCGGCGCCGCGCCGTCGTCGCCTCGACCCTCGCGCTGCTCGTCGCGCTCGGCGGGGCCGGCACGGGGACGTGGTGGTGGTTCGAGGACGGTCCCGGGGCGTGGACGCGGGTGCCGTCCGGGGTCGAGGAGGTGCCGCTCGCCGACGCCCGGGAGCGGCTCGCCGCGCACCGGCTCGACGTCGAGACGGCGGAGGCCTACAGCGACGACGTGCCGGAGGGCGCCGTCGTGGAGGCGGTCCCCGCGGAGGGCGACCAGGTGCGCAAGGACGGCAGCGTGCGCCTCGTCGTGTCGCTCGGCGTGCGCATGCTCACGGTGCCCGACGGGCTCGCGGGACAGTCCCAGGAGGCGGCGACCGCCGCGCTCGCCGAGGCGGGCTTCACGGTGGCCGACCCGCAGCAGGACTGGAGCGACACGGTGCCGCGCGGCGACGTGCTGGCCGTCTCCGAGGACGCCGGTACCGAGGTGCCGCACCACCAGCCGGTGACCCTCACCGTGTCCGGCGGTCCGGCGCCCGTGACCGTCACCCAGCAGGTCGGCCGCGGCCGGGACGAGGCGAAGGCGTCGCTCGAGGAGCTCGGCCTGCGCGTGGAGTTCACCGACGACGAGCACTCGGAGTCGGTGCCGGCGGGCACCGTGCTGCGGCAGGACCCGGCCGACGGCACGCAGGCCCACCGCCTCGACACGGTGCGGCTGACCGTGTCGGCGGGCCCGCCGATCGTCCAGGTGCCCGACGTCGTCGGCATGCGCAGCGCGCAGGCGCGCCAGGCGCTCGAGTCCGCCGGGCTGAGGGTCGAGGAGAACCGCTACCTCGGCGGCCTCCTGGACACCGTGCGGTTCCAGGACGTCTCCGGCGAGACGCCCAAGGGCAGCACGGTCACCCTCACCGTGTGGTGACCCGCGCGGTGACCCCGCCCGGCGGCCTCTGTGCGCCGACCGCCGTGCCGTGGTCCGGCCGGCTCAGCGCCCCCGCAGCATGTCGGCGACCTGGAACGCCGTCTCCAGCGACTGCTGGTGGTTGAGCCGCGGGTCGACCAGCGTCTCGTAGCGCAGCGCGAGCCCGGCCTCGTCGATCTCCTCGCTGCCGCCGAGCACCTCGGTGACGTCGTCACCGGTGAGCTCCATGTGCAGGCCGCCGGGCACGGTGCCCAGCGCGCGGTGCACCTCGAAGAAGCCGCGCACCTCGTCCAGCACGTCGGTGAAGCGCCGCGTCTTGTACCCGGTCGCCGAGGTGATGGTGTTGCCGTGCATCGGGTCGGTCACCCAGGTGACGGCCACGCCGGCGGCGGTGACCTTCTCGACGAGGGCCGGCAGCACGTCCCGCACCCGGCCGGCGCCCATCCGGGCGACGAACGTCAGCCGGCCCGGGACGTTGCCCGGGTTGAGGCGGGCGGCCAGGCCCAGCGCGTCGTCGGGCGAGGTGGTCGGGCCGAGCTTCACGCCGACGGGGTTGGCCACCCGGGAGAGGAGGTCGACGTGCGCGCCGTCGAGCTGACGGGTGCGCTCCCCGATCCACAGGAAGTGCGCGCTGGTGTCGTAGGCGGCGCCCGTGCGGGCGTCCACGCGGGTCAGCGCCCGCTCGTAGTCGAGCACCAGCGCCTCGTGCGACAGGTACAGCTCGACGGTGCGCAGCGCGTCGAAGTCGGCGCCGCACGCCTCCATGAACCGGATCGCCTGGTCGATCTCCGTGGCCGTCGCCTCGTAGCGCGCGTAGGCGGGGTTGCGCATGAAGCCGCGGTTCCACTCGTGCACCTGCCGCAGGTCGGCGTAGCCGCCCTGGGTGAAGGCACGCACCACGTTCGCCGTCGCCGCGGAGATGCGGTACGCCTGCTCGAGCCGGGCCGGGTCGGGCGTGCGCGACTCCGGGGTGAACGCGTGCCCGTTGACCATGTCGCCGCGGTAGGCGGGCAGCGTGACGCCGTCGCGTGTCTCCTCGTCGGACGAGCGCGGCTTGGCGTACTGCCCCGCCATGCGGCCGATCTTCACCACGGGCGTGGCCGCGCCGTAGGTGAGGATCACGGCCATCTGCAGCAGGGTGCGGATCTTGTTGCGGATGCGCCCGGCGCTGGCCTCGGCGAACGTCTCCGCGCAGTCGCCGCCCTGCAGCACGAACGCCTCGCCCCGCCCGGCCGCGGCCAGCCGGGTGCGCAGCGTGTCGCACTCGGCGGGGACGACGAGCGGCGCCGCCTGCTCCAGCCGGCCGGCCGCGGCCGCGAGCGCCGCGGCGTCGGGCCACGTGGGCTGCTGGCGCGCGGGCAGGGTGCGGAAGTGGTCCAGGTCCGCGGCGAGCGCGGCGGACGGGGCGTCGACGGCGGTGCTCATGGTCCCCAGGTGACGGTCGAGGCGGCGGGTGAGGTGTCGGTGCGCGGTGCCAGGGGGCGGAGCGAGCTCTCTCGGCTCGGACGATTCGCTCGCTTCGCTCGCTCGGCTCTCGCCGGGAGAGCCCGCTCCGTCCCCCTGTCCGGTGCGTCAGTGCGCGGCGGCCGGCGTCAGCGGCTGGCCGATGGCCTCGAGGAGGTCACCGAACCATGGCTGCGAGACGTCGAACGCCTTGCCGCCGGCGATGCGCGGGAACGCGATGGCCTTGAGGCGGTCGCCGTCCTCCTCGTCGTGGCCGATGACGCCGGGCTCGCCGCGCAGGGCGCACTCGACGGCCAGGTCGGTCATCGACTTGATGAGGCGCAGGTCCTCGGCGTTCGGCGCCGCGGCGCGCGAGTAGTAGCCCGACTTCTGGACCATGACCTTCTCGGCGCCGAGCTTCTCGGCGAACTGCTTGGCGAACCACTGGCCGGGGTTGATCTCGTCGAGGCGCACGTGCCCGAACGGGTCGCGGGCGACCTCCTGGCCGGACGCCTCGAGCTGCTCGACGATCTCGTGCATGCCGGCACCCTCCGACAGGAAGATGTTGACGTTGCCGATCTCGTCCATGACGCCCCGCAGGCGCGCGGCCTCGGCGTCGATGTCCAGCGCCAGCTCGGGCAGGAACACCGCGTGGATGTCCCAGCGCTCCTTGCTCAGGCCCAGCGACGGCACCCACTCCTGGCGGTCGAGCCACTTGCGGTACTCCGCGGCGGCGGCGGCGGTGAGCCAGCCGCAGTGCCGGCCCATCACCTCGTGCACGATGAGCATGCGGGGGCCCGAGCGGTGCTCGCCGATGATGTTGGCGGCGAAGCCCGCCGCCTCCTCGGCGGCGGTCCAGGCGCCCAGCGACTGCCGGATCGGCACCACGTCGTTGTCGATGGTCTTCGGCAGGCCGACGACGGTGAGCTCGTAGCCGTTGTCGTGCAGGTAGGCGGCGAGGTCGGCCGCGGTGGTGTTGGTGTCGTCGCCGCCGATGGTGTGCAGCACGTCGACGCCGTCGGCCTTGAGCTGCTCGGCCGCCACGTGCAGCGGGTCCTGACCCTCCTGCACCAGCCCGCGCTTGACGGCGTCGGCGACGTTGGTGAGCTTGACGCGTGAGTTGCCGATCGGCGACCCGCCGAACCGGTGCAGGATGCCGGCCTTCTTGCGGCCCTCCTCGTCGACGACGATCTTGTTGCCCGTCAGCAGGCCGTGGTAGCCGTGCTGGTAGGCGATGATCTCGATCGACGGGTCGAGCTCGTTGTAGCGCTCGATGAGCCCGCCCACGGCGGAGGACAGGCACGGGGCGAAGCCACCGGCGGTGAGCAGGGCCACGCGACGAACCGACATGACAGGACACCTCTCTGGCAGGGGTACGGGCAGGTGATCACGCAGGGCGACCACACGGGTGACCACACGGGGTGATCGGGTACGGCCTGACCCGATCCTATGGCCCGTCGGACCAGGTGCGGCCGGGCGGGCGACGAGTGAGACGCCGGCCCGGGCCAGGGCCGCGCGCCGCGCTCACGACGCGGCGGCGTCGTCCTGCGCCGGCGTCCCGGCCGGGTCCTCGGCCCGCCCGGCCGACCCCTCCTCGGGAGCCTTCTCCGCCGCCTTGTCGCCGGCCTTGTCGCCGGCCTTGTCGGCCGCCTTCTCCGCGGCCTTCTCCGCGGCCTTCTCCGCGGCCTTCTCTGCGGCCTTCTCGGCCGCGATCCGCGCCTTGGCGGTGGCGGCGTAGACGTCCACGTACTCCTGCTCGCTCAGCCGCAGGATCGCGTACATGATCTCGTCGGTGACCGACCGCAGCACGAACCGGTCGTTCTCCATCCCGCGGTACCGCGAGAAGTCGAGCGGCTCGCCGATCACCACCCCGATCGGCAGCGGCTTGGGGACCACGCGGCCCAGCGGCTGCGCGACGTTCGTGCCGACCATCGCGACGGGCACCACCGGCGCGCCGGACTCCAGCGCCAGGCGGGCGACGCCCGTCTTGCCGCGGTAGAGCCGCCCGTCGGGGCTGCGGGTGCCCTCGGGGTAGATGCCGAACAGCCCGCCCTCGGACAGCACGCGCAAGCCCGTGCGCAGCGCCGCCTCGCTCGCCTTGCCGCCGGAGCGGTCCACCGGGATCGTGCCCACGCCCCGCATGAACCCCGCGACCAGCCGTCCCTTGAGGCCCCCGCCGGTGAAGTAGTCCGACTTGCCGAGGAACTGCACCTGCCGCTCCAGGACGATCGGCAGCACGAAGGAGTCGATGACCGCCAGGTGGTTGCTCGCCAGGATCGCCCCGCCCTTGGCCGGCACGTGCTCGACCCCGCGCGTCCACGGCCGGAAGAACAGCTTGAGCAGCGGCCCGGCCAGGACGTGCCTCATGAGCCAGTAGTACAACCGGTCCTCCTCGTCGGGGTCCTGCGGCGGTCGAGGTCCACTGAACTCTAGAGTGTGGCCTATGGCCCCTTCGAACACGCCGGACGGCGCCGGCCGCGACGACGAGGCCGGCCTCGGGCACGACGCCGGCGCCGGGCGCCCCGACGACCGGCCCGCGGAGCGGCCCGACGGCACGCCGGGGCAGCGGCCCGACGGCACGCCGGGGCAACGGCCCGACGGCCCGGAGGGCGAGCTCGGGGACCAGGAGGTCGAGGCCCGCTGGGAGGACATCGTCGCGCAGCTCGGGCGCCTCGAGGCGCCCGACGTCCGGTCCGGCGCCGGCCCGGGCGGCGAGCCGCGGGACGGCGACCGTGACGCCCCCGCGCAGCGTCCGCCGGGCCCCCGCGACCACCCGACCACTCCCGAGGTGGAGGCGCTGGAGGAGGCCGAGGGCCACTTCACGCCGCCGGAGCCGCCCCCGGTCCTGGCCTCGCGCGACCGGCTGCTCGTGGTGGCGTGGGCCGGGGCGACGGGCGTCCCGCTGCTGGCGGTCCTCGCGCTGCTCGTGCGCGCGTTCGTGCGGCTGCCCACCCCGGCGTGGCTGGGCGGCGCCGCCGTCGTCGTCTTCGTCGCGTCGGTGGCCGTGCTGCTCTGGCGCATGCCGCACCACCGGGACCCGGGCGACGGGCCGGGCGCCGTCGTCTGACCGGCGCCCGCCCGGGGCGCCGGGCCGGCGCCGGCTCAGTGCCGTGTCAGCGCCGCGTCAGCGCTCTGTCAGCGCCGCGCGAGGTCCGCGGCGCCCACGATCCCGGCCTCGTTGCCGTGCTCGGCGAGCTCGATCTGCGCCACCGGCCGGTGGCCGAGCGCCGACAGCTGCGCCTCGAAGCCCTTGCGGATCGGCGTGAGCAGCAGGTCCCCGGCCTCGGCGACACCGCCGCCGACGACGATGAGCTCGGGGTCGAGCAGCGCGGTCACGGACGCGGCGCCCTCCCCGATCCAGCGCCCGAGGTTCGCCAGCAGGTCGAGGGCGAGCCCGTCGCCCTCCTGCGCCGCCTGGGTGATCTGAGGGCCCTTGAGCTTCTCGCGGTCGCCGCCGGACAGCTCGAGCAGGCGCGCGGCCCGGTGCGGCTGGGCGACGACGGCGGCGCGCGCGTCGCGCACGAGCGCGCTGCCCGAGGCGTACTGCTCCCAGCAGCCCTCGTGCCCGCACCCGCAGTAGTGGCCGCCCGGGACGACGCGCATGTGCCCGACCTCGGCGGCGACGCCCCACTTGCCGCGCACCAGCTCGCGGTCGACGACGATCGCGCCGCCCAGGCCCGTGCCGATCGTCAGCATGAGCATGTCGGTCGCCTCGCGCCCGGCGCCGAAGCGGAACTCGGCCCAGCCGGCGGCGTTGGCGTCGTTCTCGACGACGACGGGCACGTCGAGGTCGAGCAGCGCCCGCAGCTTCGCGGCCAGCGGGTACTCGCGCCAGGCGATGTTGGGCGCGAATAGCACCGACGTGCGGTCCGGGCTGACGAAGCCGGCGGCCGCGACGCCGATGGCGCCGACCACGTAGTCCTTGGCGAGCTCGGCGCACGCGTCGGCGATGGCCCGGTCGATGCTCGCGACGTCGTCGGCCTCGGTCTCGCGTCGGACCTGGGCGAGGATCCGACCCGCCTCGTCCACGACACCGACGGCGATCTTCGTGCCGCCGATGTCGACCCCGATCGCATGCATCCGCTCGACCTCACGTTCGTCTTGGGACCGCCGTGCTGCGCGGCGGCGCTGTCCGCTGCGGGTCGTCACCGCCCCGAGCGCGCGCCCAGCCTATCGACCGCCGGGGGTGCCTGTGCTGTGATGTCGTCCTGACGGACGCCGGTGCGCTCCCGAGGCCCCCGCCGAGATCACCACGGGGTCCCGGCGGGCGACGACCGGGTCCGGCGGCGCGGCGCGCCGGCGCGGCGGGTGATCCGTGTCACCGCCGCGACTGAGACCGAGTATCGTTGCGGCCACGGACCGGACCTGCCACTGGAGTCAGTCATGGACGAGATCAGCACCCCCCTGCGCGTCGAGCTGCCGGCGACGTCGAACCTCAACGACATCGTCACCGACCGCCTCGCGAGCGCGCCCGACGCCGTCCTCGCCGAGGTGCCGAACGCCGACGGGGTGTGGGAGCCGGTCACCGTCGCAGAGTTCGACGCGCAGGTCGTGGCCGTCGCCAAGGGTCTCGTCGCCAAGGGCGTCCAGCCGGGCGACCCCGTCGCCATCATGTCCCGCACGCGCTACGAGTGGACCCTGCTCGACTTCGCGATCTGGGCCGCCGGCGCGGTCCCGGTGCCCGTCTACGAGACGTCGAGCGCCGAGCAGGTGCAGTGGATCCTCACCGACGCCGGCGTGACCGTGCTGTTCGCCGAGTCCCCGGAGCACGCCGCCGTCGTCGAGCAGGTCCGCGCCGACGCCCCGGCGTGCCGCGAGGTGCTCGTCATCGACGACGGCGGCATCGACGCCGTCGTCGAGGCGGGCCGCGACGTGCCCGACGAGGAGGTCGCCCGCCGCCGCGGGCTGGCGTCGCTCGACGACCTCGCGACGATCATCTACACCTCCGGCACCACCGGCCGGCCCAAGGGCGTGGAGCTGACGCACCGCAACTTCGCGGCGCTGGCGCGCAACGCCGTCGCGTTCGTCCCCGTGGTGTTCACCGAGGGCGGGCGCACCCTGCTGTTCCTGCCGCTCGCGCACGTGTTCGCCCGCTTCATCGAGGTGCTCGCCCTGGCCAGCGGCACCGTCCTGGGCCATGCGCCGGACATCAAGACGCTCACCGCCGACCTCGCCGCGTTCCGGCCCACCTACCTCCTGGCCGTGCCGCGGGTGTTCGAGAAGGTCTACAACACCGCCGAGCAGAAGGCCGCCACCGAGGGCAAGGGCAAGATCTTCCACTGGGCCGCCGCGACGGCGATCGCCTGGTCGCGGGCCCTGGACACGCCGTCGGGCCCGTCGCTGTGGCTCACCCTGCAGCACAAGGTCGCCGACGCCCTGGTGTACGGCAAGCTCAAGGCCGTGCTGGGCGGCCAGGCCGAGCACGCCGTCTCGGGCGGCGGCCCCCTCGGCGAGCGGCTGGGCCACTTCTACCGCGGGATCGGGCTGAAGATCCTCGAGGGGTACGGCCTGACGGAGTCCACGGCGCCGACGAGCGTCAACCTGCCCGAGCGCACCAAGATCGGCACCGTCGGCCTGCAGCTGCCCGGCTGCGCCGCGAAGATCGCGCCCGACGGCGAGATCCTGCTCCGCGGCCACCACATCTTCCGGGGCTACCACGGCAACCCGGAGGCCACGCGCGAGGCCTTCGACGGCGAGTGGTTCCGCACCGGCGACCTGGGCTCGCTCGACGACGACGGGTTCCTGCGGATCACGGGCCGCAAGAAGGAGATCATCGTCACCGCCGGCGGCAAGAACGTGGCGCCCGCCGTGCTGGAGGACCGCATCCGGGCCCACGCGCTGGTCAGCCAGTGCGTCGTCGTCGGCGACAACAAGCCGTTCATCGGCGCGCTCGTCACCCTCGACCCCGAGGGCCTGCCGGGGTGGCTCGCGATGCACGGCAAGCCCGCGATGACCGTGGACCAGGCGGCGACCGACCCCGACGTGCTCGCGGCGCTGGACGCCGCGGTGACGCGGGCCAACGCGGCCGTCTCCCGGGCCGAGTCGATCCGCAAGTTCACGGTGCTCACCTGCGACTTCACCGTCGAGAACGGGTACCTGACGCCGTCGCTCAAGGTGAAGCGGTCCCTGGTGCTCAAGGACTACGCGCAGGACGTCGAGCGGCTCTACGCCCCCGGGGACGCCCGCGAGGCGCTGCACACGCTCTGAGCCGGGTCGCCGGCCGGGCCGGCGGACGTGTCGGTGGCGCCTCGTAGCGTCCGAGGCCATGACGAGCACCACCGACGCGTCCCGCACGGGACGGCGGCCGGTGATCCAGCCCTCCTTCGAGGACCTGGGCACCCCGCTGCAGGACGTCACCTTCGTCGTCGTCGACCTCGAGACCACCGGCACCCGCACGGCCGACGCCGGCATCACGGAGATCGGTGCGGTGAAGGTCCGCGGCGGCGAGGTGCTCGGGGAGTTCCAGTCGCTGGTCAACCCCGGCCGGCCCGTGCCGGCGTTCGTCGCCCGGCTGACCGGCATCACCACGGCGATGGTGGCCACCGCTCCCCCGGTCTCGCTGGTGCTGCCGAGCTTCCTCGAGTGGGCGCGCGGCGCCGTGCTGGTGGCGCACAACGCGCCGTTCGACGTCGGCTTCCTGCGGGCGGCGTGCGAGCAGCTCGGCTACGCCTGGCCGGGTTTTTCCGTGGTCGACACGGTGCCGCTGGCCCGGCGGGTGGTCACGCGCGACGAGGCGCCGAACCACAAGCTCTCGACGCTCGCCGCGCTGTTCCGCGCCCACGTGACCCCGGAGCACCGGGCGCTCGCCGACGCGCGCGCCACCGTGGACGTGCTGCACGCGCTGCTCGCCCGCCTCGGCCCGCTCGGGGTCACCCACCTCGAGGACCTGGCGTCCGCCGCCGACCCCGTGCCGCAGGACGTGCGCCGCAAGCGCCACCTGGCCGACGGCCTGCCCGAGGCGCCCGGCGTCTACCTGTTCCGGGGGCCGCAGGACGAGGTGCTGTACGTCGGCACCTCCACGAACATCCGCAAGCGCGTGCGGTCGTACTTCACGGCCGCCGAGAAGCGCCGCCGCATGACCGAGATGGTGCGCATCGCGCACGCCGTCACGCCGGTGGTCTGTGCGACGCCGCTGGAGGCCGCCGTGCGCGAGCTGCGGCTCATCGCCGAGCACGCGCCCCGGTACAACCGCCGTTCCAAGCACCCGGAGCGGCAGTCGTGGGTGCGCCTGACCGACGAGGCCTACCCCCGGCTGTCGGTGGTGCGCGACGTGCGGCCCGGTGCGGCGCACATCGGCCCGTTCACGTCCCGCCGCACCGCGCAGGAGGCGGTCGACGCGCTGCACGACGCCCTGCCGCTGCGGCAGTGCACCGCACGCCTGCCGCTGGTGTCCCGCACCCCCGGGAGCCCGTGCGCGCTGGCGGGGATGGGCCGGTGCTCCGCGCCGTGCACCGCCGCCGAGGCGCCCGACGCCGCCTACGCCGCCGTCGCGTCCGCCGCCGCCGACGCCCTCGAGCGCGACCCGTCCGCCGTCGTGCGGGCCCTCGCCGGGCGCATCGCCCGGCTCGCCGCCGAGGAGCGGTTCGAGGAGGCCGGCCAGGTCACCGCGCGGCTGCGGTCCTACGTCCAGGGCGCGGGGCGCGCGCAGCGGCTCGCGCCGCTCGCGCGCTGCGCGGAGCTGGTCGCGGCCCGCCCGACCGCCGCCGGCGGGTGGGAGCTCGTCGTCGTGCGCCACGGCCGGCTCGCCGGGACCGCCGTGACCGGGCGCGACGAGGACCCGCTGCCCGTCGTGGACGCGCTGCGCGCGACCGCCGAGGCGGTCGCCGCGCCGTGCCCGCCGGCGCCCGCGTGCCACCCGGAGGAGGCGGCGCTCGTCATCGCCTGGCTGGAGAGCCCCGGCGTGCGGCTCGTGCACGCCTCCGAGCCGTGGGCAGTGCCCGTGCGCTCCGCGCTCGCGCACGCCGGCCTGGACGACGTCTCCGGGGAGGTGCGGGCCCGCGTGGGCGCCGCGACGGCGGGCCTGCCGGAGGAGCCGGTGGTGGGGCCGGTGGTGGGGCCGGGGCCGCTGGCTAGCATGTCCCCATGCTGACGGCGATCGTGCTCATCGACACCGAACCGGACCGGATCCCCGAGGTGGCGGCCGAGGTGGCCAACCTCAAGGGCGTCAGCGAGGTCTACTCGGTGACCGGCAAGGCGGACCTGGTAGCCATGGTGCGCGTGCGCCAGCACGAGGAGCTCGCCGACGCGATCGCCGACGGCATCTCGAAGGTTCCCGGCGTCGTGCGCACGGAGACGCTCATCGCGTTTCGCGCGTACTCGAACGTCGACCTCGCGCAGGCGTTCGCGCTCGGCCTCGACGACTGACGGCGCCCCGGCGGCCGCGTCCCGCCGACCGGCCGCACTGCCACTCGGTGCGCTGGCCGGGACCGCTGGCCGGGACCGCTGACCGGGACCGCTGACCGGGACCGCTGACCGGGACCGCTGACCGGCGACGGCGGCGCGCCCGCCGCCGGTCCGAGGTGTCAGCGCGCCGACGCGGTGCGCCAGCGCTCGAGCACCGCGGCGGCCGCGCCGTCGTCCACGCTGCGCCCGGCGTGCTCGAGGCCCGCGGCGAGCCGCTCGGCGAGGCTCCCGCGCCCGGTGCCCGGCAGCGTCGCGTCGGCGACGAGCGCGGCCGCGGCGTTCAGCAGCACCGTCTCGCGCACCGGGCCGCGGTCGGCGCCCGAGAGCACGTCCCGGGCGACGCCCGCGTTGTGCGCCGCGTCGCCGCCGCGCAGGTCGGCCACCTCGATGCGCCGCAGCCCCAGCTCGGCGGCGGCGTCCAGCCGGGTCTCGGTCACCGCGCCGCCCCGGACCTCCCAGACGGTGGCCCCGCCGGTCGCGGCGAGCTCGTCGAGCCCGTCGTCGCCGCGGAACACGAGGGCGTCGGTGCCCTGCTCGGCGAACACGCCGGCCATCAGCGGGGCCATGCGCGCGTCGGCGCAGCCGACCGCCGTCGCCTGCGGGCGCACCGGGTTGGTCAGCGGGCCCAGGAAGTTGAACGCCGTGGCGACGGCCAGCTCCTTGCGCGCGACGGCGGCGTGCCGCATCGACGGGTGGAACACCTGGGCGAAGCAGAAGGTGATGCCGGCCTCGCCGGCGATCTGCGCCACCCGGCGCGGCGGGTGGTCGAGGCGGATGCCGAGCGCCTCCAGCACGTCGGCCGAGCCGGACGAGCTGGTCGCCGCGCGGTTGCCGTGCTTGACGACCCGCACGCCCGTGCCCGCGACGACCACGGCCGCCATGGTGGAGATGTTCACCGTGTGGGCGCGGTCGCCGCCGGTGCCGACGATGTCGACCGCGCGGCCCTCGTGCTCCAGCGGCGTCGCGTGCTCGACCATGGAGCGGGCCAGGCCGGCGAGCTCGTCGACCGTCTCGCCCTTGGCGCGCAGGCCCATGAGGAACCCCGCGAGCCGGGCGGGCGCCACCTCGCCGGCCATCACCTCGTCCATCGCCCAGGCCGCCTGCTCCGCGGTGAGGTCGCGGCCGGCGACGAGCTGGTTCATGACGACGGGCCACGAGAGGTCGGACGGCGTGGGCGCGGCGCTCGGGCGTGCGGCGGTCGGCTGGGACAACGCGGGTCCTTCCCTCGGGGGTGTCGGGTCGCGCACGCCGTCGGCGGCCCGCGCGCCCGCCCCGACGGCGGGGGCGCCGGTCAGGACAGGAGCGCGGCCACGGCGCGCTGCAGCTCGAGGGCGTCGAGGGGCCGGGGCACCACGGCGTCCGCGAGCGACCACGATGCTAGCCAAGCGTCCTGCGCACGGCCGGTGAGGACCAGGATCGGCGGGCACTCGTAGACCTCGTTCTTGAGCTGGCGGGCCAGCCCCATGCCGCCCGCCTTGTCCGCCTCGCCGTCGAGCACGAGCAGGTCCCAGCCGGCGCCGTCCGCCGCGGCGACGACAGCGGCCGGCGTGGCGACCTCGAGCCAGTCGATCCGCGGCGCGTGCGCGCGCAGCCGGGGCCCGACGGCGAGCCGCACCTGCTCGCGCACCGAGCGGTCGTCGCTGTACAGCAGGACCCGCGGCCCGTCCGCGGCGGCCGGCTCGCCGGGCTCCGGGGCGACCGCCGTCGTGCTCGTCTCCGTCATCCCGACCTCCTCGTCGCGGACGGTGCCGCCGCCCGCCGGGCGGCCGCGGTTTGCTGGCATCGTGGCACACAGGTGTCAGGACGAGAAGGGCCGCCGCGTGGTCTTTTACTGGCACTCTCCCGCCGGGTGTCAGCATCGTGGGGCGCAACCGCGAGAAACCGCCAAATCAGCCGAACTTTCCCTGCTGCCAGGCCGTTTCCGGTGCCTCACCTGTCGGCGGAGTCGGCCATAATGGCTGCGTGTCCACGACCGCAACGGCTGCTGCCCCCACCGCCCACCAGCACGTGAGCGTCAACCGTCCGAACCCCGTGTCGGTCGGGACGATCGTCTGGCTGGCCAGCGAGCTGATGTTCTTCGCCGGCCTGTTCGCCATGTACTTCACCGTGCGCTCCGTGATGCCGACGGAGGAGTGGGCTGCCCAGGCGGACAAGCTCAACCTCACGTTCGCCTTCCTCAACTCCACGGTGCTGGTGCTGTCCTCCGTGACGTGCCAGATGGGCGTCTGGGCCGCCGAGCGGTTCCAGCCGGTCCGCACCGGCTCGCTCGTGAACGTCAAGCGCTGGGGCATGCACGAGTGGATCACCCTGACCTACCTCATGGGCGCCTTCTTCATCGCCGGCCAGATCTTCGAGTACGCCGAGCTGGTGCACGAGGGCCTCACCATCTCCTCCAGCCCGTACGGCTCGGTCTTCTACCTCACGACCGGATTCCACGGCCTGCACGTCGTCGGCGGCCTGATCGCCTTCCTCTTCCTGCTGGGCCGCTCGTTCGCCGCCCGCCGGTTCGGCCACCACGAGGCCACCACGGCGATCGTCACGTCCTACTACTGGCACTTCGTCGACGTCGTGTGGATCGCGCTCTTCTGCGTCATCTACCTCCTGAAGTGACCTCCGTCGGGCGGCGAGGCCGCTGCCGGACGAACCCACCCCACCAACGCCACGAGACGAGGTTCATTTCGTGAAGGCACTCGCCGCCCGCAGGCACCACCGGGCCGCCCCGGTCGTGCTCCTGCTGCTGGCGCTGCTGGTCACGGGCGGCGTCTACGCCGTTCTCGCACCGAGCTCGGCCACGGCCGAGACCGCCAGCACCGCGGACATCGAGACCGGCAACAAGCTGTTCCAGGCGAACTGCGCCACGTGCCACGGCCCCAACGCCGAGGGCACGTCCGAGGCGCCGTCGCTCGTCGGCGTGGGCGCCGCGGCCGTCGACTTCCAGGTCTCTACCGGCCGCATGCCCATGCAGATGAACGGACCGCAGGCGGCAGCCAAGCCGCCGCAGTTCGACGAGGAGCAGACCGCCGCGCTCGCCGCGTACGTCGCCTCGCTCGGCGCCGGCCCGGCCATCCCCACCGACGAGCAGGTCGACCCGGCCCTCGGCGACCCCTCGAACGGCCTCGAGGTGTTCCGCACGAACTGCGCGATGTGCCACAACGCCATCGGCGCCGGCGGTGCGCTCTCGGAGGGCAAGTACGCGCCCTCCCTCGAGGACACCTCGCCCCGCAACATCTACCAGGCCATGCTGACCGGCCCCCAGTCGATGCCGGTGTTCAACGACGCCAACATCACCCCCGAGGACAAGCGCGACGTCATCGCCTACCTCGAGGACCAGAAGGCGGGCTCCGCCGGTGGTTTCGCGCTCGGCGGCATCGGCCCGGTGGCCGAGGGCCTGTGGGCCTGGATCATCGGCATCGGCCTCCTGATCGCCGGCTCGGTCTGGATCGGAGCCAAGTCCTCGTGAGCGAGAGCAAGAACCCCGTGAACAACTCTTCCGACATCCAGCGGGCCGCCGGGTCGAGCGACCTCGTCCCGAGCGACCGCTTCCCGGACCCGGGCGTCCCGGAGCACAAGCCGCGCCTGACCGACACCGACCCGAAGGCGGCCAAGCGCTCCGAGCGGATCGTCGCCGGCCTGTTCGGCATCTCGTGCGTCGCCACGATCGCGACGCTCGTCGCCTACTTCGCCGTCCGCCCGGACGGCACCACCGAGGGCACGCGCCTGTCGACGCAGCTGCTCGGCATCGGCCTCGGCATCTCGCTCCTCGGCATCGCCATCGCGACGATCCACTGGGCCAAGTCGCTGATGTCCCACCACGAGTACATCGACCAGCGCCACCCGGTCGAGACGTCCCCCGAGGACCGCGAGGTCGCCGTCGCCGCCCTCCAGCAGGGTGCCAACGACTCGGGCATCGCGCGCCGCGGCCTGCTCAAGGGCGCCGTGGTCTCGGCCCTCGCCCTCTTCCCGCTGACGATCGCCGTGCCGCTCGTCAGCTCCGTCGGCGGCGACTGGAACGTCGACAAGTTCCGCCACACCCTCTGGGAGCGCGGCCGCCGCCTGGCGTACGACCCCAGCGGCCGCCTCATCAAGGCTGCCGACCTCACCATCGGCTCGGTCGCGCACGTCATCCCCGACGTGCCCGAAGAGGAGCGCCGCTCCCACGAGTGGATCACGGAGAAGGCCAAGGCCGTCGTCCTCCTCGTCCGGCTCGACCCGGCGGACCTGAAGTCCGATCACCGCGAGGGTGCCTCGTACGACGGCATCGTCGCCTACTCGAAGATCTGCACGCACGTCGGGTGCCCCGTGGCCCTGTACGAGCAGCAGACCCACCACCTGCTGTGCCCCTGCCACCAGTCGACGTTCGACATCTCGGACGGCGCCAAGGTGGTCTTCGGCCCCGCGAAGCGCCCGCTGCCCCAGCTGCCGATCACGGTCGACGACGAGGGCTACCTCGTGGCTGAGGACGACTTCGACGAGCCGATCGGCCCGAGCTACTGGGAGCGCCTCAAGTGAGCACCACGACTGCGAGCAAGCGCCCTGCCGCGCCGACGACGCGGGCGGGCAAGGCCGCGGACTACCTCGACCAGCGGACGTCCGTCGGCGTGGCCGTCAAGGAGTTCGCGCGCAAGATCTTCCCGGACCACTGGTCCTTCATGCTCGGGGAGATCGCGCTCTTCTCCTTCGTCGTCCTGCTGATCACGGGTGTGTTCATCGCCCTGTTCTTCCAGCCCTCCATGGCGCTGGTCACCTACCACGGCGACGGGCCCGCGCAGCTCCAGGGCCAGCTCATGTCCGTGGCCTTCGAGTCGACCGTCGACCTGTCGTTCGAGGTCCGCGGCGGCCTGCTGATGCGCCAGATCCACCACTGGGCGGCGCTGATCTTCATGGCGTCGATCGTCGTGCACATGATGCGCGTCTTCTTCACCGGCGCCTTCCGCAAGCCGCGCGAGCTCAACTGGCTCGTCGGCTGCCTGCTGATGATCCTCGGCCTGCTGGCCGGCTTCTCCGGCTACTCCCTGCCCGACGACGTGCTCTCCGGCAACGGCCTGCGCATCGCGGACGGCGTGGTCAAGTCGATCCCGGTGATCGGCTCGTACCTGTCGTACTTCATCTTCGGCGGCGAGTTCCCGGGCGAGCACATCATCGCCCGCCTGTTCACGGTGCACATCCTGCTGATCCCGGCGCTGCTGCTCGCGCTCATCGGCCTGCACCTGTTCCTCATGGTCCTGCACAAGCACACACAGTTCCCGGGCGGCGGCCGCACCGACAAGAACGTGGTCGGCTACCCGATGTTCCCCGTCTACATCGCCAAGATGGGCGGCAACTTCTTCCTGGTCTTCGCCGTGCTGGCGCTCATGGGCGGCACGATGTCGATCAACAACATCTGGAACTACGGGCCGTACGACCCCTCCCCCGTGTCGGCCGGCGCGCAGCCCGACTGGTACATGCTGTTCCTCGAGGGCTCGCTCCGCCTGATGCCAGGCTTCACGGAGTTCGTGACGTGGGGCGACTACACGGTGTCGCTCAACGTCCTGATCCCTGCCGTCGTGGTCCCCGGCATCCTGTTCACGTTCCTCTTCGTCTACCCGTTCGTCGAGGCCAAGGTGACGGGCGACCACCGCGAGCACCACGTGCTCGACCGGCCGCGCAACGTGCCGGTGCGCACCGGCCTGGGCGTCGCCTTCCTGACGGCGTTCATCATCCTGGCTGTCGCGGGCTCGAACGACCTGCTGGCGATCTTCTTCGACCTGTCGATCAACGCCATCACCTGGGTGCTGCGCGTGCTGATCTTCGTGGGCCCGTGGTTCGCGTTCTGGATCACCAAGCGCATCTGCCTCGGCCTGCAGCGCAAGGACCGCGAGCTGGTGCTCCACGGGCACGAGTCGGGCCGCATCGTCCGCTTCGCGAACGGCGAGTACATCGAGGTCCACACCCCGCTCAGCGACGAGGAGCGCTGGCTGCGCGTCAACTACGAGGCGCACCGCCCGCTCGAGATCGCGCCCGCCACGGACGCCCGCGGCGTCAAGCGCAAGGGCTACAAGAACGACCGCCGCTGGCAGAAGCTGTCGCGGTTCTTCTTCGAGGACCGCGTCGAGCCGGTGACGCCCGCCGAGCTCGCGGCCGCGCACTCGCACGGCGAGCACGACGCCCTCGAGGCCGCGCCCGCCGCGGCCCCGGCGGTGACCGCGGGCAGCGCTCGCCGGGCCCGCTGACCGCGCCGAGCAGCACGACGGTGACCCGCGTCACGGTTTTCCCGCTTGTGGGAAGCCGGGGCGCGGGTCATCGTCGTCCTTGGTGACCTGGCCGTCCACGACGGCCCCCCGCCGTGCGCCCCGCCCCGACCCGGGCACGCCCGGGCCCGGACGACGGCGCCCCCCGCCCGGCCGCCACCGTGACGGCCGGCCTGATCCAGGAGGAAGTTGATGGCTGTCTACACGCTCCCTGACCTGTCCTACGACTACGGCGCGCTCGAGCCCCACATCTCGGGCCGGATCATGGAGCTGCACCACTCCAAGCACCACCAGGCGTACGTCACCGGTGCCAACACCGCTCTGGAGAAGCTGGAGGAGGCCCGCGACAAGGGCGACCTCGCGGCGGTCAACCTGCACGAGAAGAACCTCGCGTTCAACCTCGGCGGCCACGTCAACCACTCGGCGTTCTGGACGAACCTCTCCCCCGAGGGCGGCGGCGAGCCGACCGGCGACATCGCCGCGGCCATCGCCGAGGACTTCGGCTCGTTCGAGAAGTTCAAGGCCCACTTCGCGGCCGTCGCCGCCGGTGTGCAGGGCTCGGGCTGGGCCATCCTCGCCTGGGACTCCATCGGCCAGAAGCTGATCATCGTGCAGCTCTACGACCAGCAGAGCAACATCGCGCTGGGCCTCGTGCCGATCGTCCTGCTCGACTGCTGGGAGCACGCGTACTACCTGGACTACCAGAACGTGCGCGCCGACTACGTCTCGGCGTGGTGGAACGTCGTCAACTGGGCCGACGCGGAGGAGCGCCTCGCGCGCGCCAAGTCGCAGACCGCCGGCCTGATCGTCCCCACGGTCTGAGCCTCGGTCTGAGCTCTGAGCTCTGAGCCGACGCGCCCGTCAGGTGCCGACGCCTGACGCGCGACCGGCGTCAGCACGACGAGGGCCCGGGTCCGGCGAGCACCAGCTCGCCGGGCCCGGGCCCTCGTCGTCCCCCGGGAGGTCCGTACGCGCCGCGGACGTCCCGCAGAGCGACCGGCGCGCCCGGCACCCCTCCGAGGCCGAGGGACGCCCGCCCACGGCCTGCACGCGGCCGTGCGCGACCCCGGGTCGGGCCTGCCCGGCGCCGTCCGCCGGGCGCTCGCGCGCCTCGCCCCGGCCCGCGGACAGCCGCCCCGGTCACGGCGCCGCAACCGCCGCGACACACGCCGCGGCTAGCGTGCCGCCATGCCGCGCATCGCCGCCCACGTCGGTCTCGTCCCGCCCTCCGGCATCCGCCGCGTCTTCGAGGCCGCCCTCGCGATGGACGACGTCGTGAACCTCGCCGTGGGCGAGCCGCACCTGCCGGTCGCGCCCCACGTGGTCGAGGCCGCCCGGGCCGCCTGGGCGGCGGGGCTCGTGGACTACGGCCCCAACGGCGGCATCGCGCCGCTGCGCGCGGCCGTGGCAGCCAAGCTGGCCCGCGACAACGCCATGGCGGTGGACCCGGCCCAGGTCTGGGTTACCGTCGGTGCCACCCAGGCGCTGCACCAGGCCCTCGGCATGGTGCTGGACGCGGGCGACGAGGTGCTGGTGCCCGACCCGGGCTACACCGTGTTCTCGATGGCGCCGCGGACGCTGGGCGCCGTCCCGGTCCCCTACCCGCTGCGGCCGGAGGACGGGTTCCGCCCCGACCCGGACGCGCTGCGGCGGCTGATCACCCCGCGCACGCGCGCGCTCGTCGTGAACTCGCCCTCCAACCCGCTCGGCGTCGTGCTGCCGGAGGAGGACCTGCGGGCGCTGCTCACGGTGGCCCGCGAGGCCGACCTGTGGGTGGTGTCCGACGAGGTGTACGAGCACTTCGCGGACGAGCCGCACACGTCGCTCGGCGCGCTCGACCCGGACGGCCGCGTGCTCAGCGTCTACTCGCTGTCCAAGTCGTACGCGATGACGGGCGCCCGCGTCGGCTACCTCGTCGCCCCGCCGGCGTTCACCGACGTGCTGCCGCACCTGCAGGAGGCGACGATCAGCTGCGTCGCCATGCCGGACCAGCACGCCGCGCTGGCCGCGCTGACCGGGCCGCAGGACGCCGTCGCGCGGGCCGCGGCGACGTACCGCACCCACCGCGAGCTGGCGTGCCGCACGCTCGACGAGGCGGGCGTGCGGCACCACCGGCCGCGAGGCGCCTTCTACCTGTGGGTGGACGTCTCCCACGCCAGCGGCGGCGATGTGGACGCCTGGTGCCTCGACCTGCTGCGCACCGAGCGGGTGGCGGTCGCGCCCGGCTCGGCGTTCGGCCGCTCCGGGGAGGGCTGGGTGCGCGTCAACCTCGCCGTCGAGCCCGAGCACCTGGTGCGGGGGCTGAAGGCCCTGCCGTCCCCGGCCTGAGCCTCCGCCGGCCCGCCGGACGCGGGGCGGCGCCGGCGGACGCGGAAGGGCCCCGCACCGGAGATCCGGTGCGGGGCCCTTCGCTGCGAGCGGTGCTCAATGGGCGTGCTGCCCGCGGCTGAACTCGAAGACCCAGCCGACCAGCGCGATGACGCCGATCATGAAGCCGATGTACACGACCCACCAGCCCACGGCCAGGCCGAGGAACCCGGTCGCGGCGGCGAGGCCGACCATCAGCGGCCACCAGCTCCAGGGGGCGTACACGCCCTGGTCGCCAGCGCCGTCCTCGATGTCGCCGGCCTCGTCGTCCTCCGGACGCGGGTCGATGCGGCGGGCCGTCAGCGCCAGGTAGGCACCGACCATCGCCATCAGGCCGCCCACCAGCGGGATCCCGAGGAACCCGACCGGCTCCTGCCACTCGGTGAGCAAGCCGTAGATGACTCCCACGAGCAGGAAGAACGGCGTCAGCCAGAGGAAGAGCTTGATCTCGATCTTCACTTGCCGGTCTCCTCGTCGGTACGGGGCTCGCCCACGACCTGGGTCGTGGTCTGCTGGCGCTCCGGGTACTGCTGGCCGACGCGCTCCTGGGCCAGCGGCTGCTGACCGCGACGGTCGGCCTCGCCGTAGACCTTGTCCAGGACGCCCGGGTACAGGTCCGGGTGCTCCATGGCGGCCACCTCGGGGTGGTGCAGGTCGAACGCCGGGGACTCCGAGCGGACGCGCGGCAGCGACGTGAAGTTGTGCCGCGGCGGCGGGCAGGACGTGGCCCACTCGAGCGAGCGGCCGTAGCCCCACGGGTCGTCGACCGTGACCTTCGGCGCGTTGCGCCAGGTCGAGTAGACGTTCCAGAAGAACGGCAGCATCGAGGCCGCGGTGAGGAACGCGCCGACCGTCGAGACCTGGTTCTCCCAGGTGAAGCCGTCGTTCTGCATGTAGTCCGCGTAGCGGCGCGGCATGCCCTCGACGCCCAGCCAGTGCTGGATGAGGAACGTGGTGTGGAAGCCGACGAACAGCATCCAGAAGTGCACCTTGCCGAGGCGCTCGTCGAGCATGCGCCCGGTGAACTTCGGCCACCAGAAGTAGAAGCCGGCGAACATCGCGAACACCACGGTGCCGAACACGACGTAGTGGAAGTGCGCCACGACGAAGTAGGAGTCGGACAGCTGGAAGTCCAGCGCCGGGCTCGACAGGATGATGCCGGTCAGGCCACCGAAGAGGAACGTCACCAGGAAGCCGATGCTCCACAGCATGGGCGTCTCGAAGGTGAGCTTGCCCCGCCACATGGTGCCGATCCAGTTGTAGAACTTCACGCCCGTCGGCACGGCGATGAGCATCGTCGTGAAGGCGAAGAACGGCAGCAGGACCGCACCGGTGACGTACATGTGGTGCGCCCACACCGTCACCGAGAGCGCCGCGATCGCGATGGTCGCGTAGACCAGGCCCTTGTAGCCGAAGATCGGCTTGCGGCTGAACACCGGCAGGATCTCGGTCACGATGCCGAAGAACGGCAGCGCGATGATGTACACCTCGGGGTGGCCGAAGAACCAGAACAGGTGCTGCCAGAGGATGGCGCCGCCGTTCTCTGGGTTGAACACCTGGGCACCGAGGGTGCGGTCCGCGCCGAGGGCGAACAGCGCAGCGGCCAGCGGCGGGAACGCCATCAGCACCAGCAGGCTGGTGACGAGGGTGTTCCAGGTGAAGATCGGCATCCGGAACATCGTCATGCCGGGCATGCGCATGGTGATGATCGTGGTGATGAAGTTGACGGCGCCGAGGATGGTGCCGAAGCCGGACATCGCCAGGCCGAAGACCCAGAGGTCACCGCCGAGGCCCGGGCTGAACGTGGTGTTCGACAGCGGCGCGTAGGCGAACCAGCCGAACGACGCGGCGCCCTGCGGCGTGAAGATGCCCGCGGCGGCGATGAGGCTGCCGAAGGAGTAGAGCCAGTACGCGAGCATGTTGAGCCGCGGGAAGGCGACGTCGGGGGCGCCGATCTGCAGCGGCATGATCACGTTGGCGAAGCCCGAGAACAGCGGCGTCGCGAACATGAGCAGCATGATCGTGCCGTGCATCGTGAAGAGCTGGTTGTACTGCTCCTTGCTCTGCACCAGCTGGATGCCGGGCTCGAAGAGCTCCGCGCGGATGAGCAGCGCGAGGATGCCGCCGATGCAGAACCACAGCACCGACGTGATCAGGTACATGTACCCGATCGTCTTGTGGTCGGTGGAGGTGATCCACTTGACGACGGTCCGGCCGAGGGTCTGACGCCGGGGGGCCAGCCCGGGGACGAGCTCCGCCGCCGGGGCGTGGGAGGTGGTGGTGGCCATCAGCGCTCGTTCTCCTCGAGGTTCAGGTCGTCGGTCGGCGGCGGGTCCTGGTGGCGGTTGAGCTCGAGCCCGAGCTCACCGGTCTGGCCGGCGGCACGCAGGTCTTCCATGTGCGCGTCGTACTCCTCCTGCGACACGACCTTGACGTTGAAGAGCATGCCGGAGTGGAACTCGCCGCAGAGCTCGGCGCACTTGCCGGCGTACGTGCCCTCACGCGTCGGGGTCACCTCGAACACGTTGGTGCGGCCCGGGATCATGTCCTCCTTGTAGAGGAACGCCGGGATCCAGAACGAGTGGATGACGTCGCGCGCGTCGAGCTGGAACTGGACGGTCTGGTCGACCGGCAGGTACAGCGTGGGCAGCTCGGTGGACGTGCCGGCGGCCTCGTCGACCTCGTCCTCCTCCGTCTGCCCGCCGACGTCGATCAGGTGCTGACCGGTGTCGTACACGCCGTCGTCGAGGTAGTTGAAGTCCCAGCTCCACTGCTTGCCGATGACCTGGATGTTCACGTCCGGCTCGGCGCTCGTGCTCTGGATCTCCGACATGTCACGGTCGGTGTAGTAGAAGAGCACCAGGACCATGAGGATCGGCACGGCGGTGTACATCAGCTCGAGCGGCAGGTGGTACCGCGTCTGGACCGGCAGCTGGTGGTCGTTCTTGCGCTTCCGGTAGGCGGCGATGCACCAGAGCATCAGCCCCCAGGTCACGATGCCCACGATGAGGGCGGCGATCCACGAGCCGACCCAGAGGTTGGTGATGCGCTCGGTGTGGTTGGTCACCTCCCCGTCGTCGTAACCGGGCAGGTACCCGCGCTTGACAGAGTCGCTCGCGCAGCCGGAGGCCAGCAGGGCGACGGCGCCGGCGATCGCCGACGCGCGCCAGATGGCCCGCCTGGTGCGGGTGGGGGGCTTCGAGTGCAAGGGAGGCCTTTCACGTCTCGTCCCGCGCGTCGTGCTGGCACGGCGCATGGCGGAACCTTCGTCCTCGATACGTCGCAGCCTAGCGCGACTGGCGCCCGCAGAACGCCGTTTCGGAGTGGTCCTGACGTGACGAAGTGCCGCCCGGCGCCACCATCCGGCCTGGTCACGACACTGCGGCGCCTCGTGTCAGATCGATGCTCCCGCACGGACCGTCGGGCCGCGCCGCGCCCTCGCGCGCGCCGGCCGGCCGCGCCGGCCCCGCGGCACCCCTGTGACGCATCGCACGCGGTTCGCGGGCGCCCCGGCTCGGCCCCGGAGACAGCACGGGCCCGGTCCCGGAGCAGTGCTCCGGGACCGGGCCCGTGCGTGGTTCGGGGCCGCCGTCAGGCGAACGAGCCGCCGCAGGCGCAGGAGCTCGCGGCGTTGGGGTTGTCGATCGTGAACCCCTGCTTCTCGATGGAGTCGGCGAAGTCGATCGTGGCGCCCTCGAGGTACGGGACGCTCATCTTGTCGACCACGACCTCGACGCCGTCGAAGTCGCGCACGGCGTCCCCGTCGAGCAGCCGCTCGTCGAAGTACAGCTGGTAGATCAGGCCGGAGCAGCCGCCGGGCTGCACCGCGACGCGCAACCGCAGGTCGTCACGCCCCTCCTGCTCCAGGAGGTTGCGCACCTTGGTCGCGGCGACGTCGGTGAGGTTCACGCCGTGGGTGGCGGTCTCGAGAGTGTCGGTCATGCTTCCTCCAACAACGGGGTCGGTGACGCTCTTCCCGATCCTAAGCGCGCGAGCCGTCGTGCGGGAGCGGCCGTCCGCCGTGAGGCGCCTCTCCCTCCCGCCAGCGCGGTGCCCACGTGGCCGCGGCGCGGGCGACCTGCTCGGCCCGGGCCACGGGGCCGTCTCCCGCGGGGCCGACCTCGTGCACCCCGCTCAGCCCGGCGGCGGACCACTCGCGCCGCGCCGCCTCGGAGCGGCGGGCGAGCACGACGACGGGCAGGGCGAGCGGCGCGGCCACCGCGACGACGTCGGCCAGCGGCGGGCCGTGCAGGCCCCGGGCGTCGAGCCGCTCGAGGTGGACGACGACGAGGTCGGCGGCCGCGAGGGGGGCCGCCCACGCGGGCAGCGGGCGCGCCGGCGGTACCTCGGCGCCGGGGCGGCGCAGCAGCGCCGACACCGGCACGAGCACCGGGGCCGGCCCGGCGTCCCGCCCGGCGTCCGGCCCGGCGTCCGGCCCCTGTGCTCCGGGCGGGCGCCCGTCGGCGGGCGAGGCCCCTGCGGCGGGCGGCGCGGGCGGCAGGACGCCCGCCTCCACGGTGCCCGCTCCCCCGGCCCGCCACGCGGCGGCGAGCCCCGCGGCGGTGCGGGGGTCGGCGGCCAGCAGCAGCGCGTGCACGGGTCGATCGTGGCACAGCGCCCCGCGCCGCGGCGGGCCGACGAGGCGCGCGCGCCGGGGCACCCGGTCCCGGTCGGGTTCCTGGTACCGCCGGTCGCGGGTAGTACCCTGCCCGCGTGACGCGAACACTGCAGCTCGCCCTGGCGTCCTACCGGCCGCGCCGGCCCGTCCCGGGCCAGGGGGTCCTCGACCCGTCGGTCACCACGATGCGGGTGCACCCGCTGGACCTGGACCTGTACATGCACGTCAACAACGGCGTGTACCTGCAGATGATGGACGTGGCGCGCGCCAACTACATCGCCGACCTCGACGGCTACCGCCGCATGGGCGACCGGCGCTGGTACCCCGTCGTGGCGGCGTCCACCGTCAAGTACCGGCGCTCCCTGCGGCTGTGGGACCGGTTCACCATCACCACCCGCCTGCTGGGCTGGGACCCGCGCGTGGTCTACCTCGAGCAGGTCTTCGCCAAGGACGGCGAGCAGTACGCGACCGCCTGGGTGGCCGCGCGCTTCCTGGGACCGCACGGGGAGCGCGTGCCGGCGCCCGACGTCGTCGCCCTCATGGGCGGCGACGCCCTCGAGCACCGTCCCGAGCTGCCGGCCGAGGTCGCCGCCTGGGCGCGCTCGGTGGACGTGGCGCACCGCGACACGCTGCCGCGCTGAGCGACCCGCTCGGACCGCGGACGCCGCGGGGCGGCCTCACCGTGCGGCGAGGCCGCCCCGCGGCGTCGGCGGTCCCGGGGTCAGAGCCCCTCGGCGACCCTGCGCAGCAGCAGCGCCTCGGCGAGCACGACCTTGCGCAGCTCGCCCAGGTGCACCGACTCGTCCGCGCCGTGCGCCCGGGAGTCGGGGTCCTCGACGCCCGTCACCAGGATCGCGGCGTCGGGGAACACCTCGAGCAGGTCGGCGATGAACGGGATGGAGCCGCCCACGCCGATGTCGACCGGCTCGGTGCCCCACGCGGCGGTGAACGCCGCGCGGGCCGCGCGCATCGCCGCCGTGTCGCCCGGCGCGAGGAACGGCTTGCCCGCCTCCCAGCGCGTCCAGGTGACCCGGGCGCCCGCCGGCGCGTGCGCGGCCAGGTGGTCGGCCAGGGCGCGGTCGGCCGCGGCGGGGTCCTGCCCCGGCGCGAGCCGCAGCGAGAGCTTCGCGCGGGAGCGCGGCGCGATCGTGTTCGACGCGTGCGCCACGGAGACGGCGTCGATGCCGATGACGCTCAGCGCGGGCTTGGTCCACAGCCGGCCCGCGATGGTGCCCTCGCCGGCGAGGGCGAGGCCGTCGAGCACGGTGGCGTCGGCGCGGAACTGCGCCTCGTCGTAGTCGACCTCCGGCTCCGGGGCGACCGCGAGCCCCTCGACGGCGACGTTGCCCGCCTCGTCGTGCAGCGTGGCGAGCAGGCGCGCGAGCTGGACGTTCGCGTCGAGGACCGGCCCGCCGAACATGCCGGAGTGCCCGGCGTGCTCGAGCACCTCGACCTCGACGACGCCGTCGACGAGGCCGCGCAGCGACGTCGTGAGCGCCGGGGTGCCGACCTTCCAGTTGGTGGAGTCGGCGACGACGATGACGTCCGCGCGCAGCAGCTCGCGGTGGTCGGTGAGGAACTGGTGGAACGACGGCGAGCCGGACTCCTCCTCGCCCTCGACGAACACCGTGACGCCCACGGGCGTCTCGTCGCCCGCCGCGGCGAGCCCGCCGAGCGCGCGCAGGGCGCCGACGTGCGCCGCGATGCCCGCCTTGTCGTCCGCGGCGCCGCGGCCGTAGAGGCGCTCGCCGACCTGCACCGGCTGGAACGGGTCGGTGGTCCAGCCCTCCCCCGGCGGCTGCACGTCGTGGTGCGCGTAGAGCAGCACCGCCGGGGCGCCGGCGGGCGCGGGGCGGCGGGCGACGACGGCGGGCGCGCCGGGCGTGCCGTCGGGCCGGGCCGAGCGCAGGATCTGCACCTCGGGCAGCCCGGCGTCGCGCAGCAGCGCGGCGACGGCCTCGGCGGAGGCCTCGACGTGGGCCTGGTCGAAGGCCGCCGCGGAGACGCTCGGGACGCGCACGAGGTCCTCGAGGTCGGCCTGCAGGGCGGGGAACAGCGCCTCGACGCGCTCGCGCAGCGCGTCGACGTCGTCCCTGGTGGTGTCGTCGGTGGTCGTGTCGGTCACGGGGACACGCTACCGGCGGCCGACGCCGTCCGGCCGCCCTGCCGCCCGCCGTCCGGGCGCCGGTAGGGCGGCCCGCGACGCGCCCGCGCTCGACTACCCTGGGAGCGTGTTCTCCCGCAACAAGGCCGCCACGCCCGCGGCGCCCGACCCCGTGACCGAGGCCGCGAAGATCGAGCAGACCGGCGCGCCGTCGAGCGGCAAGGGCCGCCCCACGCCCCGGCGCAGCGAGGCCGAGGCCCGCAACCGGCGCCCGCTGGTGCCGGCCGACCGCAAGGGCGCGGCCAAGGCCGCGCGCGAGCGCCAGCGCGAGGAGCGCGCCCGCCAGTACAAGGCGATGCAGGAGGGCGACGAGCGCTACATGCCGCCGCGCGACAAGGGCGCGCAGCGGCGGTACGTGCGCGACTACGTCGACGCCCGCTGGAACATCGCGGAGTTCTTCCTGCCGGTCGCGCTCGTGTTCGTGCTGGTGAACTTCGCCGTCACGCAGCTGCCCGTGCTGGCGTTGTACGTGCTCATCGCGCTGTACGCCGTCGTCCTGATCGCGATCGGCGACTCGGTCCTCATGTGGCAGCGCCTCAAGCGCAGGCTGCAGGCGCGGTTCGGCATCGTGGAGCGCGGCACCGCCATGTACGCGATCATGCGCGCGTTCCAGATCCGCCGGTCGCGCATGCCGAAGCCGACGCACAAGAAGCACGGCGTCTGGCCCGAGTGACCCGCCCGCGGGCGCGGCCCGGCCGACGGCAGGGCCGACGGCCGGGCCGGGCTCGCCGGCCGTGACCCTGAGGCTGCGGGTCGAAACGATCCGAGGCTAGGGTGACGCCATGGTCACCTACCGCTACCTCGGCAACAGCGGCCTCAAGATCACCGAGATCACGTTCGGCAACTGGCTCACCCACGGGGGCCAGGTCGAGAACGAGACGGCGATCAAGTCCGTCCACGCGGCGCTCGACGCCGGCATCACCTCCTTCGACACGGCCGACGTCTACATGAACGGCAAGGCGGAGGAGGTCCTCGGCGAGGCGCTGCGGGGCCAGCGCCGGGAATCTGTCGAGGTGTTCACCAAGGTCTACTGGCCCACCGGCCCCGGCGGCGCCAACGACTCGGGCCTGTCCCGCAAGCACATCATGGAGTCGATCGACGGCTCGCTGCGTCGGCTCGGCACCGACTACGTCGACCTCTACCAGGCCCACCGGTACGACACCGAGACGCCGCTCGAGGAGACGATGCAGGCGTTCGCCGACGTCGTGCGCCAGGGCAAGGCCCTGTACATCGGCGTCAGCGAGTGGACCGCCGACCAGCTGCGCGCCGGGCACGCCCTGGCCAAGGAGCTCGGCATCCACCTCATCTCGTCCCAGCCGCAGTACTCGATGCTGTGGCGCGTCATCGAGCCGGAGGTCGTGCCTGCCTCCGAGGAGCTCGGCGTCTCCCAGATCGTCTGGTCGCCGATGGCGCAGGGCGTGCTGTCCGGCAAGTACCTGCCCGGCAAGGACGCCCCGGCCGGCTCCCGCGCCGCGGACAAGAACGCCTCCACCGGCGGCATCCAGCGGTTCCTCACCGACGACGTCCTCACCCGCGTCCAGCAGCTCAAGCCGGTCGCCGACGAGCTCGGCCTCACCCAGGCGCAGCTGGCCATCGCGTGGGTGCTGCAGAACCGCAACGTCGCCGCGGCGCTCGTGGGCGCCTCGCGACCGGAGCAGGTGGCGGAGAACGTCAAGGCCTCCGGCGTCGAGATCCCCGCCGAGCTCATGACCCGCATCGACGAGATCCTCGGCGACGTGGTGGTGCGCGACGCGGCCAAGACGGCCGAGAACGCCCCCAAGACCCGCCCGAGCTGACGGCCCGACCGGTCCGCCGCAGCATCGACGACGGCCCGTCCTCCTCGCGGAGGGCGGGCCGTCGTCGTGCGGGGAGCCGGCGCGGGCGGCGGTCAGCGCACGGCCGGCGCCGGCGCGGCGGGCACCGCTCGCCGCGTGGCGTCCGCGATGCCGGCCGGCGCGAGCCAGCGGGCCGCGACCTGCACCACGGGGCCCACGCCGAGCGCGTAGACCACGGTGGCCCAGCCGAACGTGCCGCCGAGCGCCCAGCCGAGGGCGACGACGGACACCTCGATGAGCGTCTTGACCCACCGCACCGACCACCCCGTGCGGCCGACGAGGCCGGTCATCAGGCCGTCGCGCGGGCCCGGGCCGAACCGCGCCCCGATGTACGCCGCCGTGGCGGCGCCGTTGACCAGCACGCCGCCCAGGGCGAGCGCCACGCGCGCCGCCGTGCCGGGGTCGGGCAGCGTGGCCTCGAGCAGCGCGAGGAACGGGTCGACCGAGACGCCGATGACCACGACGTTGGCCACGGTGCCCACCCCGGGCCGCTGCCGCAGCGGGATCCACGCCAGCAGCACCAGCAGGCTCGACGCGACGACGACGGCGCCGAACGGCAGCCCCGTGCGCCGCACCACGCCCTGGTGCAGCACGTCCCAGGGCATCCCGCCGAACCCGGCGTGCAGCAGCATCGCCATCGACAGGGCGAAGGCCAGGAGGCCGAGGACGAGCTGGAGGGAGCGGCGCCACAGGTGCATGGCGACCATCCTCGTCGAAGATTGGCATGGAGATCCATAGCCAATCCGCGCACACTGGCCTCATGACCCCACCGGTGCACCGCCAGCTCTCCCCCGCCGGCGCCGTCCGGCTGCTCGGCGCGTGGCACGCGGGCGGCCCCGCGTACGCCGCCCTGGCCGACGCCCTGCGCGCCGCCGTCCTGGCCGGGACGCTGCCCCCGCACACCCGGCTGCCGAGCGAGCGGGAGCTGGCCGCCGCCCTCGGCGTCTCGCGCACGACGACGACCGCCGCGTACCACCGGCTGCGGGACCTGGGGTTCGCCGCGAGCCGCACCGGCTCCGGGACGGTCACCGTGCTGCCCCGCCCGGCGCCCGTCGCCGGTCCCGCGGGCACCCGGGAGCGCGCCGGCGACGCCCCCGTGCCCGACCCGCCGCCCGGCGCCGGACGCGCGGACCTGGTCGACCTGTCCCAGGCGACGCCGCCCGCGCCGCCGCAGCTGCACGCCGCGTACGCCCGGGCGCTCGAGGCGCTGCCGGACTACCTGGCCTCGGGCGGCTACGAGCCGCTGGGGGTGCCCGCGCTGCGGGCGGCGGTCGCCCGCCGCTGCACCGAGCGCGGCACGCCCACGACGCCCGACCAGGTGCTGGTCACCACCGGCGCCCAGCACGCGCTGGCGCTGCTGGCGGGCACGTTCCTGCGGCCGCGGGACGTGGCCCTCACGCAGTCGCCCACGTACGTCCACGCGGTGCAGGCGCTGCGCGACGCCGGGGCCCGCGTGGCCGGCGTGCCGGTGCCGCCGGCCGACGGGCCGCGCGCCGCGCCGTTCGACGTCGAGCTCCTGGAGTCGACGGTGCGGCGGCTGCGCCCGCGGCTGGTCTACCTCGTACCGGACTTCCACAACCCCACCGGCCGGTCGCTCACCCCGGCCGAGCGGGTCGCGGTCCGGCACGTCGCCGACCGGCACGGCGTGACGGTCGTGGCGGACGAGACGCTCAGCGAGCTGGCGCTCGACGGTCCGGGCGGCGGGCCCGCCGGCGACGACGACGTGCCGCCGCCCCTGGCTGGCGACGGGGCGTCGCCGCACGTGGTGACGGTGGGCTCGGCGTCGAAGGCGTTCTGGGGCGGCCTGCGGATCGGCTGGGTGCGCGCGCACCCCGACGTGCTCGCCCAGCTCGCCCGCACGCGGGCCGCCGTGGACATCGCCAGCCCGCTGCTCGAGCAGCTCGCCGTCGCCGAGCTGCTCGGCGTCCGGGCACAGGTGCTCGCAGGGCGGCGGGCGCTGCTGCGCGAGCGGCGCGACACGCTCGTCGCCGCCCTGCGCGAGCACCTGCCGGCGTGGACGGTCGCGGCGCCGCCCGGCGGGCTGTGCGTGTGGGCCGGGCTGGGGCGCCCGCTGGCGCAGGCCTTCGCCGCCGCGGCGGCGGCCGAGGGCGTGCTCGTCAACGCGGGACCGACCCTGACACCCGACGGCGGGAGCGCCGACCGGGTCCGGCTGACGTTCACCCGTGACCCGGCCGAGCTGGAGCGGGCGGTGCCCCGCCTCGCGCGGGCGTGGGCGCGGGTGTCCTGACGTGCCGGCCCGGCCGGAGGTCAGGCGCGGGGTCGGGCGGGCGCGGCCGTCACGCCGGGAACCGGACGGCCGGCCCCGCGGGCTCCCCACGGTGGAGCAGCTGCGCCCGCGCCACCCCGGCCCCGGCCAGGGCGCGCCAGTGCTCCCCCAGCCACTGCTCGGCGTCGAACTGCACCGTGAACACCGGGCTGAGCGTGCCCGACGCCGGGCGGTCGGCGGCGTCGGTCAGCGCCCACTCCCACTCGGGGCGCACGACGCCGCTCACGCCGGTGCGCCCTGCGCGGTGCGGCGGGCGTCGGCGGCCAGCGCACGGTTCAGCCGTGAGGGCCACAGCGGGCCCTCGTAGACGAACCCCGTGTAGCCCTGGACCAGGTCCGCGCCGGCGCGCAGGTACGCCCGGGCGTCGTCCGCCGTGGTGATGCCGCCGCACCCGATGATTGCCGGGCCCGCGCCGAGGCGGGCGCGCAGGCGGGTGACCACCTCGAGGCCGCGGCCGAGCAGCGGCGGGCCGGACAGACCGCCGGGCCCGAGCTCGTGCCGGACCGTCGTGTTCACGGCCGCGACCCCGTCCAGGCCGAGCTCGAGCGCGAGGTCGGCCGCGGCGTCGACGTCCTCGTCGGCCAGGTCGGGGGCGATCTTCACCAGCAGCGGCACGCGCGCCACCCCGGCTTCGCCGGTCGCAGCGTCGGCGGCCTCGCGGGCGGCGGTGAGGATCGGCCGCAGCTCGGCGGTGGTCTGCAGGTCGCGCAGGCCGGGGGTGTTCGGCGACGAGACGTTCACGACGAGGTAGTCGGCGTAGGGCGCCAGCTCGCGGGCGCAGGCGGCGTAGTCGTCCGCGGCGCGCTCGGCCGGCGTCGTCTTGTTCTTGCCGATGTTCACGCCGACCCGCACGGCGCGGCCCGCGGCGGTGCTGCGCAGCCCGCGCAGCCGGTCCGCCGCCGCGGCGGCGCCCTCGTTGTTGAAGCCCATGCGATTGCGCAGCCCGCGCAGCCCGAGCTCGCGGAACATGCGCGGCGCCTCGTTGCCCGGCTGGGGGCGCGGCGTCACGGTGCCGATCTCGACGAAGCCGAACCCGAGCATGGTCAGCCCGCGCACGGCGCGGGCGTCCTTGTCGAACCCGCCCGCGAGCCCGAACGGCGCCGGGAAGGTGCGGCCGAGCACCTCGACGCTGCCGGGGCCGCCGGCCCCGCGCCCGAGGTAGGGGGCGAGCGCGCCCTGGGCGACGTCGCGCAGCACCGGGGTGCGTCCCGCGAGCTCGATGGCCCGGAAGGCCAGCCCGTGCGCCCGCTCGGGGTCCATGCCCCGGAAGACGGCGTCGAAGAAGAGGTGGTACGGCGTCGGCACGGATCAGTCCTCGGTCGTCGGGGCGGGGCGGGGCGGGGTGTCGGTCGGGGCACCGGTCGGGGCGGCGGTCTTGCGGTCGGCGGTGTCGCCGCGGCGGCGCCACAGCCACCACAGCCCCACGAACGGCAGGAGGAGCGGCACGTACCCGTAGCCCTGCCCGAAGCCGGACCACACCGTGGTCTCGCCGAAGACGTCCGGCGAGGTCAGCGACAGCGCGCCCACGGTGACGACGCCCACCGCCTCGATGGTCACCGCCACCCAGGCGACCGTGCGCCAGGCGCCGCGGCCCTTCGCCAGCGCGACCGTGGCGACCACGTAGACGACCGCCGAGAAGGTGGACAGGGAGTACGCGACCGGCGCCTCGGAGAACTTGGTCGCCAGCTCGTACGACGAGCGGCCGATCGCCGCGAACGCCAGGATCCCGTAGACCGTCACCAGCACGCGCCCGAAGCCGCGCCCGGTGCCCCGGCCCGGCCGCGCCGCGGCCCGCTGGTCGAGGACGTCGTTCATGCCGCACCCCAGATCTGCCACAACCGCCACTCGAGGAACCCGACCGTCAGCGCGGCCACGGCCAGGACGACCGAGGACCAGCGCGTGCGCTCGGCGAAGGCCCACGCCGCGGCGACGGGCAGCAGCACCAGGGCCGTGGCGTAGTAGCCCCAGAACAGCGCACCGTCCACCGACCGGCCGCCCGCCGTGAGCTGCACGGCCGCGACGACCCCCTGGACGACCAGGACGGCCTCCACGGCCGCCGCGCCGAACAGCTGCTTGAGGATGACGGCGCGGTCTCGGACCACGAACACGAGGGCCCATCCCGCGAGCGCCAGGCACAGGGCGACCGCGAGGACCAGCAGGGGGACGACCACGGCCCCGAGACTACCGGCCCTCGGACGGCCGCCCGCCGCGCGAGGCGCGCGGGGCGCGGCGATAGCATCGCGGCGTGGCTGACCTCACTCTCACCGCCAAGAACCCCACCTCCGTCAAGGCCGACGCCCTCGTGGTCGGCACGTGCTCGACGTCCGACGGCCTGGCCGTCGTGGCCGACCAGCTCCCCCAGGACCTGGTGCGCCAGCTCGAGACGCTCGCCCCGCAGCTCGGCCTGACCGGCGCCCCCGACGAGGTCCGCAGGCTGCCCGCCGGCCCCGGCGTCCAGGCGGGCGTGCTCGTGCTCACCGGCCTCGGCGAGCGGCAGGCCGACGGCACGTTCGGCGCGGAGACGCTGCGCCGCGCGGCCGGCGCCGCCCTGCGCGGGCTCGCGGGCACCGCCTCCGCCGTCGTCGCGCTGCCGACCGCCGACGAGGACGACCTGGCCGCCGTCGCCGAGGGCGCCCTGCTCGGCGCCTACGCCTTCACCCGCTACCGCGCCGGCGAGGCCGCCGCGAAGGCCGCCCCGGTGCGCAGCGTCGAGATCGCCACCCCGTTCGCCCGCAGCGCGCGGGCGAAGGCCGTCGTCGAGCGCGCCCAGGTGCTGGCCGACGCCGTGCACGGCACGCGCGACCTCGTCAACACCGCCCCCAACGACCTGTACCCGGCGACGTTCGCCGACGCGGCCCGCTCCGCCGTCAAGGAGCTGGGCGCCAAGGGCGTCAAGGTCACCGTCCTGGACGAGAAGCAGCTCGCCTCGGGTGGCTACGGCGGCATCCTGGCCGTCGGGCAGGGCTCGGCCCGGCCGCCGCGCCTGGTGAAGCTGTCGTACACGCCGTCGAAGCCGGCCACCCGCGTGGCGCTGGTGGGCAAGGGCATCACGTTCGACACCGGCGGCATCTCGCTCAAGCCGCCGGCCGGCATGCCCGCGATGACCTCCGACATGTCGGGCGCGGCCGCGGTGCTGCACACGGTGCTGGCCGCCGCGCGTCTGGGCCTGCCCGTGGCCGTGACCGGCTACCTGTGCCTGGCCGAGAACATGCCGGGCGGCAACGCTCAGCGCCCCGGCGACGTCATCACCATGAAGGGCGGCAAGACCGTCGAGGTGACCAACACCGACGCCGAGGGCCGCCTCGTGATGGGCGACGGCCTCGTCGCCGCCGTCGAGGAGGGCCACGACGTCGTGCTCGACATCGCGACCCTCACCGGCGCGCAGGTGGTGGCGCTCGGCAACCGCGTCTCGGGCGTGCTCGGCACCGACGAGGTCCGCGACGCGGTCAAGGCCGCGGCCGACGCCGTGGGCGAGCAGTTCTGGCCGATGCCGATGCCGGAGGAGCTCAAGGCCAACCTGAAGTCCAAGGTCGCGGACATGGTCAACTCCGCCAGCGACCGGGCCGGCGGCATGCTGTTCGCCGCGGTGTTCCTCAAGGAGTTCGTCGGCTCGACGCCGTGGGCGCACCTGGACATCGCGGGCCCCGCGTACAACGAGAAGGGCGCCTTCGGCTACACCCCGGCCGGCGGCACCGGCGTGGGCGTGCGCACCCTGCTCGGTTTCCTGGAGGCGGCGGGCGCCCGCTGACGGCGTCCCGCGCACGACGACGACGGCGCCGCTCCCCGCACGGGGGCGGCGCCGTCGTCGTGGTGCGGCGCCTCAGACGGGCGTGCGGCCCACCGCCCAGCGGAACGCGTTGACCAGGCGGTAGCCGCCGTCCGCGGTCCGGAACGGGCGCGCGGCGTCGAGGACGGCAGCACGCAGCCCGGCGAGCACCGGCTCGTCCTCGCCGAGGAGGATGCCCGCCACGAGCGCGTCGTCGTCCGGCGCCGTCCACGGCACTGGCGCGAGGCCGGCGTCGACCACGTCGAACCCGGCGTGCTCGAGCGCGGCCTCGAGGCCGCCCGGCAGGCGCAGCGGCCCGTCGGTGGGCGGGTCGTCGTCCAGCGCCGCGGCGACGGCCCGCTCCACGGCGTCGACGTCGTTGCGCGCCCGCTCGGCCCAGCCCGCCAGGGCGAGCGCCCCGCCGGGCACCAGGACGCGGGCGGCCTCGTCGAGCGCCTCCTCCGGGTCGGCGAGCTGCAGCGCGTTGACCGCCGTGACGACGTCGAACGCGCCGTCGGCGAAGGGCAGGTCCTCGAACGGGGCGCACACCACGTCGGCGTCCGGGGCGCGCCGGCGGGCGAGCCGCACCATCCCGGGTGCCGGGTCGACGCCGGCAGGCCGCGCGCCGCCGGCGGCGAGCCGCTCCAGCAGCTCGCCGGTGCCGCACCCGACGTCGAGCACGCGGCTGCCCGGCCGGACGCCGGCCGCGGCGAGCAGCGGGTCCCACACGGGCCGCGCGAAGGTGCCCCAGGCCCGGGCCCAGCCCTCGGCGACCGTCGACCAGGGGTCCGCCGGGCCGGGCGGGTCGGGTGGTTCCGTCATGCCCCGACGGTAGCCGCGCCCACGCCCCCGGTGCTCGCCCGCAGCGCCTGCCGGGCGCTCGCCGGGCGCCCGCCGGGCGCCCAACTGGGCCGCCCACCTGCGGCACCGTCGCGCCCGGCTCGCTACCCTGTGCGTGCCGGGTGCGCCGCCGCGCCGAGCACGGACCTTGTACCCAGCGTCACAGCGGTGTGGCGGACGACTGAATGGGAAGCCGTCGCCGGAAGTGACAAGATGACACGCAGTGCCCGCGTGCACCAGGCCCGCCGCGCCTGACCGATCGATCGAAGGAGACCCCACAGGTCATGTCTGAGAACGTGCAGCTGCCCGCCCTGGGCGAGTCCGTCACCGAGGGCACCGTCACCCGCTGGCTCAAGCAGGTCGGCGACACGGTCGAGGTCGACGAGCCGCTGCTCGAGGTCTCCACCGACAAGGTCGACACCGAGATCCCCTCGCCGATCGCGGGCGTGCTCGAGCAGATCCTGGTCGAGGAGGACGACACCGTCGAGGTGGGCGCCACCCTGGCCGTGATCGGCGACGGCTCCGGCGGCGGAGCCGCCTCCGGCACGCCCGCCGCCGAGCAGGCCCCGGCCGAGCCGACCCCCGCCCAGGCGGAGGAGCCGGCCGCCGAGACCGCCCCCGGCCCGGAGGCGTCGCAGGAGTCCGCGCCCGCCGAGCAGCCCCGCGAGCAGCCGGCGCCGCAGGCGGAGTCCGCCCCGACCGGTGGTGGCGAGGGCACCGAGGTCACGCTCCCCGCGCTCGGCGAGTCCGTCACCGAGGGCACCGTGACGCGCTGGCTCAAGCAGGTCGGCGACACCGTCGAGGTCGACGAGGCCCTGCTCGAGGTCTCCACCGACAAGGTCGACACCGAGATCCCGTCGCCGGTCGCCGGCACGGTGCAGCAGATCCTGGTCGACGAGGACGACACGGTCGAGGTCGGCGCCGTGCTGGCGATCGTGGGCTCCGGCGCCGCCGCGCCGGCCGAGGCCGCCCCGGCCCCCACGGAGCAGCCCGCCGCGGTGCAGCCCGCCGCCGAGCAGCCCGCCGCCGAACAGCCGGCCGCCGAGCAGGCGCCGGCGCCCTCGGAGCCGGCCGACACCTCGGAGCAGCCGCAGGCCCCGCAGCAGCAGGCCCCGCAGCAGCAGGGCACGCAGGAGCAGGGCACGCAGGAGCAGGCCGCGGCCCCGGCCGCGCAGCCCGCCCCGGCGCAGCCCGCCCCGGCGCAGGAGGCCCCGAAGCAGGAGACCGGCAAGTCCTACCTGACCCCGCTCGTGCGCAAGCTCGCCGCGGAGAAGGGCGTGGACATCTCGACGGTCACCGGCACCGGCGTCGGCGGCCGCGTCCGCAAGGAGGACGTGCTCGCCGCGGCCGAGAAGGCCGCCCAGCCGGCTCCGGCCGCCGCCCCGGCCGAGGCCCCCGCGGCGCCGAGGACCGCCTCCACCGTGCCGCCGGTCTCGCCGCTGCGCGGCACCACCGAGAAGATGTCCCGCCTGCGCAAGATCGTGGCGGAGCGCATGGTCGAGGCCCTGCAGACGCAGGCCCAGCTCACCACGGTGGTCGAGGTCGACGTCACGAAGGTCGCCAGGCTGCGCGCGAAGGCGAAGGAGTCGTTCAAGGCCCGCGAGGGTGCGAACCTCACCTTCCTGCCCTTCTACACGCTGGCCGCCGTCGAGGCGCTCAAGGCGTTCCCGAAGATCAACGCCTCGATCGACGTCGAGAAGGGCGAGGTCACCTACCACGGCTCGGAGAACGTCGGCATCGCCGTCGACACCGAGCGCGGCCTCGTGGTGCCGGTCATCAAGAACGCCGGCGACCTGAACCTGGCCGGCCTCGCGCGGCAGATCGGCGACCTCGGCGCCCGCACCCGGGCGAACAAGGTCACGCCGGACGAGCTGTCGGGCGGCACCTTCACCATCACCAACACCGGCTCGGGCGGCGCGCTCATCGACACGCCGATCGTCCCGGTGGGCCAGGTCGCCATCCTCGGCACCGGCACGCTGACCAAGCGCCCGGCCGTGGTGACCGGTCCGGACGGCGAGGACGTCATCGCGATCCGCCAGTTCGCGCACCTGTTCCTGTCGTACGACCACCGCCTGGTCGACGGCGCGGACGCCGCCCGCTTCCTCACGGCCATCAAGGCCCGCATCGAGGAGGGCGCGTTCGAGTCCGAGGTCGGCCTCTGACGGTCGGCTGACCGCGCCGGCCCGGCTCAGGCCGCCGGCACGACGCCCGCACGACGACGGCGCCCGGTCCCCTGGTGGGGCCGGGCGCCGTCGTCGTCCCCGCGACGCCGTCGCAGCGGCGCGCAGCACCGTCAGGACACCGCGGCCACGCGCCACCCTGCCGCCGTCCAGCGCAGCACGAGCGTGGCGGTGCGGCGCTCGGACGCCGGCACCTGCGTCACGTCCCCGTCCGCGCCGCGCTGCTGGTGCGCCTCGACCTCGTACTCGACGCGCACGGCCGCGTCGGCGCCCGTGCCGCCGCCGTCGTCGGCGGCGTCGGCGGTGGCGTGCGCGCCGGGACCGGGGGCCACGACCTCGGCCCGGTGCACGGTCGCGCGCGGCCGCACCGGACGCGGCCCCTCGGCGGCGAGCCGGTCGCGCAGCGCCGCGTCCGCGACGTACGCGTCCGAGCCGGGCGCGGCGACCGCGCCGACGTCGCCCACCGCGCCCGCGAGCAGGTCGAGCCGGCGCTGCGTGAGCGCCGCCGCGGCGTCCGCCGGCCGCGCCTCGTCCCGGGTGGGGTCCGCCGCGACGGCCCGCGCCGGGTCGCCGCCACGACCCGCGTCGGCGCTGTGCGGCGCCGACGACACCGTCGGCCCCGCCGGCCCCGCCGACGGCCCGCCCTCCCCCACCGGTCCGGGACGCAGCTCCAGCAGGGCGCCGGTCAGCACGCCCGCGACCAGCGCCGCGCCCCCGAGCGCCACCGGCAGCCGCAGGCGACGGCTCCCCGCCCGGGAGGGCCGGGCACCGGCACGCGGCGCACGCCGGGTGGCGGCACGCCGGGTGGCGGCACGCCGGGTGGCGGCCCGCCGCGGGCGTCGCCGCGCCGGCGCGGGTGCGGGCCCGCGGGCAGCGGCCCGCGCCTCGGTGAGCGCGGCGGCGACGAGGGTGGCCGGGTCGGGCAGCCGCAGCGGGGCCGGCGGGCAAGCCTCGTGCACCCGGGCGGCCAGGGTGCCCGCCTCGGGCCGCAGGTGCGGGTCCTCGTGCCGGGCGGCCCGCAGCGCCGCGCGCAGCGCCTCGGCGTCGTCCGCCGCGCCGGCACGGTCGCCGACCGCGGCGGCGAGGGCACGCACGTCGTCGGCGGGCGACCAGCCCTCGGGCGGGAGCGCGGCCCGCGGGCGCAGCGCGGCGACGCCGTCGGGCCGGACCACGACGTCCCCGGCTGCGAGGGGGCCGTGCGCGATCCCGGCGGAGTGCAGCGCGGCGAGCGCCTGCGCCACCGCGACGAGCACCCCCGCCGACTCCGCAGCGGTGAGCCGACCGCGGGCGGCCAGGACGGTGGGCAGGTCGGCGGCGTCACCGCGGGCGTAGCGCACGTCGAGGGCGCCGGGGCGCACGGCGGCCGCGTCGCGCACCGCCACCAGGTGCGGGTGCTCGAGCCCCACGAGTGCCTCGACCCGCGCAACGAGCACGGCGCGGGCGGTCGCGTCCACCGGCACGGGCACCACCACGACGCCCGGCAGCGCCGCCAGGGCGCCGTCCGGCGTGCCGCCCGGGCCGGCCGGCTCGTGCTGCGCGCCGGGGTCGAGAGGGGTCATGCCGCCCATTCGACACCGCCGCGCGCGACCGCGTGGCCCGTCGTCCACAGGCCCGGGCCGGGCGGGCCCGTGGGCGGCGGGGCGCCGGCGGCGCGCGTCAGACGGCGACCGTGCGCTTCTCCCTCGCCGCCACGCGGGCGGCATCGAGCACCTCGGCGGTGCGCACGGCGTCGGCCGGGTCGACGGGGACCTCGCCGTCGCCCCGCAGCCACGCCCCGAGCGCGCGGTAGAAGTCGGCGTGGCCCCCGGGCGCCTGCGGCACCGCCTCGCGCTCGCGCCCGTGCGTCAGCCAGCCGAGCGTGCCCTCGGGCGCCTCGGCGTCGAAGAGCTCGAACGGCGAGGCGTCCTGCTCGAACGTGGTCACGACGTACGCCCCGGCGCCGCCGAGCACGCGGGTGCGCGGCCCGGGCGCGCCGACCACGGACCCGGCCCACAGGCGGGAGACCACCTCGCGCCCGGACGCCGCCACGCCGCCGCCCGGGGCGTGGGTCAGGACCAGGAACACGTCGTCCTCGGTCGGCGTGGTGAGCCGGCGGGTCTGCGCCCACACGCTGGTGACGCGGCCGAACAGCCGGGTGGCGGAGTCCACCAGGTGCGGGCCGAGATCGAGCAGCAGGCCGCCGCCGGCCGGGTCGTTCTCCTTCCACCGCTGCTGCGGGCGCGGGCGCCAGCGCTCCCAGCGGCGTTCGAAGGTGTGCACCTCCCCCAGCCCGCCGCCGCGCAGCAGCGCCTCGAGGGTCAGCTGCTCGGGGTCCCAGCGCCGGTTGTGGAACACGGTGAACGGCGTGCCGGTGGCCGCGGCCTCGGCGACGACGGCGCGCGCCTCGTGCGCGTCCACCCCGATCGGCTTGTCGAGCACGAACGGGACGCCCGCACGGGCCAGCGCCGCGCCGTGCTCGGCGTGCAGCGCCGTCGGGCTCGTCACCACCACGACGTCGTACGTGCCGCGGGCGGCGACCAGGGCCAGCAGGTCGTCGTGGAACCGGACGCCGGGCCAGTCGGACGCCGCCTGCTGGCGCCGGCCCAGGTCCCGCGTCACCACGGCGGCCACCGTGTGGCCCGCCTCCCGCACCAGGCGGGAGTGGATGCCCCGCCCCGCTCCTCCGTACCCCACGATCGCGATCCGTAGCGCTGTCATGGGCCCCATCGTGTCAGGCGCCCGCCGGGGTGCCGGTCCCGGCCGGCGCCGTCAGGCCTCGGCCTCGGACCGCCGCGCGAGCCGCCCGGGCCACCAGACGACGCGGCCGAGGTCGTGGGCCAGCGCCGGCACGAGCAGGCTGCGCACCACGAGCGTGTCCAGCAGCACGCCGAACGCGACGATGAAGGCGAGCTGCGCGAGGAACAGCAGCGGGATGACGCCCAGGGCCGCGAACGTGGCCGCGAGGACCACGCCCGCCGAGGTGATGACCGACCCGGTGATCGCCAGCCCGCGCAGCACGCCGGGGCGCGGTCCCACGATCCCGGCCTCCTCCCGCACGCGGCTCATGAGGAAGATCGAGTAGTCGACGCCCAGCGCCACGAGGAAGCAGAACCCGTAGAGCGGCACGGCGGGGTCCGCGCCCGGGAAGCCGAGCACTTGGTCGAACACGAGCGCGGCGACGCCCAGCGTGGCGCCGAAGGACAGCACGTTCGCCGCGACCAGCAGCACGGCCGCCACGACCGAGCGCAGCAGCGCCACGAGGATCAGCAGGATGACGGCCAGCACCGCCGGCACGATGACCCGCAGGTCGCGCTGCCCGGCCAGCTGGGTGTCGAGCCGCTCGGCGGCCGCTCCCCCGACCAGCGCGTCCGGCGCCGCGGCGTGCACCGCCTCGCGCAGCGCCTCGACCGTGCGCACGGCCTCCTGGGAGTCGGACGGCGCGGTGGTGGTCACGTCCACGCGCACGGTGCCGTCGACGACGCGCGGCGGCCCCTGCGCGGGCGCGCCCGGCGCCGCGGCCGGCTCCTCGGCCACCGGCGTCACGGCGGAGACCCCGTCGGTGCCCTCCGCTGCGGCGACGACCGCGTCGAGGTCGGCCTCCGGCGCCACCACGACGGCGGGCTGGGCCGAGACCCCGGCGAAGTGGCGCTGCAGCGCCTCCTCGCCGTCGACCGAGTCGACCTGGCCGAGGAAGACGTCGGCCTCGCTCGTGCCCTCGGCGTCGAACGTGGGCACGAACGCCGCGGCACCCGCGAGCGCCACCGTGCAGGCCACCCAGACCACCCGGTCGCGGCGGCCCACCGTGCGGGCCACGCGCGACCACAGGCGGTGCCCCTCCACCTCGTCGACCGCGCCCGCCGGCGCCGCGGCACCCGCGGCACCGCCCGGGTCGCCGACCGGCGCGACGTAGCGCGGCATCCGCGGCCAGAACAGCGCCCGCGAGCGCCGCCCGGCGATCACGAGCAGCGCGGGCAGCAAGGTCAGCGCGGCGAGCAGGGCGGCCGCGATGCCGATCGCGGCCACGGGCCCGAGGCTGCGGTTCGAGGACAGGTCGGACAGCAGCAGGCACAGCAGCCCCGCCGCGACGGTGGCGGCGCTGGCCACGATCGGCTCGAAGGACGCGCGCCAGGCGCGCCAGACGGCGGTGCGCGGGTCCGCCACGCGGCGCAGCTCCTCGCGGTAGCGGGCGACCACGAGCAGCGAGTAGTCCACGGCGGCGCCCACGACGAGGATGGAGAGGATCCCCTGCGACTGGCCGTTGAGCACCAGCACCCCGGCGTCGGCGAGGAGGTAGACCACGAGCCCCGCCAGGGCGAGCGCCAGCACGGCGGTGAGGATGACGAGGAACGGCAGCACCGGCGATCGGTAGACGAGCGCGAGGATGACCAGCACCGCGCCGAGCGCGACGAGCAGCAGCAGGGTGTCGATGCCCCCGAACGCCGTGGACAGGTCGGCGACGAAGCCGGCAGGGCCGCTGACCCACGCCTGCGCCCCGGTCCCGGCGAGGCCACCGTCCTCGGCCGGTGCCGCGGCGAGCTCGCGCAGGGCGGCGACGGCGAGGCTGCCGAGGCGCTCCTCCTCCGGGCCGACGCGCTCGCCGGACCTCTCGGCGTCGAGCGGCACGACGACGAGCGCCGCCTGGCCGTCCTCGGACGGCACGGCCACGGGGTCCTCCACGAGCAGCTCGCCCACGGTCGCCGGGCCCTCGTCGCCCGCGCCCTCGAGCGGCGCGTCGGCCAGCCCGGCGGCGAACGCCTGCACGGCTCGCCGGGCGTCGGCGTCGAGCTCCGCGCCGCCCTCGGACTCCACGACGACGAGGGCGGGCAGCGACTCGCCGTCGTCGAACCCCGCCGCCGCGGCCGCCGCGCGGGTGGACTCCGCGTCGGACGGCAGGAACGCCGCGGCGTCGTTGGTCTGGACGGACGCGAGCCGGCCCTGCGCGGGGCCGCCGACCGCCCCGACCGCCAACCAGGCGACGAGGGCTGCCAGGATGAGCAGGCCCGACCAGAGGCCCCGGGAATTCCTCAGCATGCTGAGTATTATTGGAGAGGTCAGGAGGACCGGCAAGTGGACGAGACGTTCCCCGGCGGGGCGGTGCCCGACCCCGTCTCGACCGACCCCGCGCAGTGGCCGCTGGGCCGGCTGCTGTTCGCGGTCGCGCACCGGGTCGAGCAGGAGTGGAACGCCTATCTGGGGGCCTGGGACCTCAACCACGCGGCGTTCCCGGTGCTGCTGCACCTGCTGGCCGGCCCGCGCACCCAGCGGGAGCTGGCGGCGGCGTCGAACGTGCGCGAGCAGACGATGAGCCGGGTCGTGGCCCGGCTGGAGCGCCAGGGCTACGTGGAGCGCGCGGACGACCCCGCCGACCGCCGGCGCCGGTCGGTGGTGGTGACCGCGGCGGGCCGGGAGGTGGCGCTCCAGGCGGCGCGGCTGGCGCCGGCGGACCGCATCGTCACGCGGGGGCTCGACGACGCCCAGCGCCTCCAGCTGCGCGCGGCGCTGCTGGCCATGCTCGACGCCCGGCGCGGCGACGCCGAGGACGGAGCCGACGGCGCCGAGGTCGACGGGGCCGGGACCGGCGGGGCCGGGACCGGCGGCGTCGGGGCCGACGGGGTCTAGCCTCTGTGCTCGTGGGGACGATGACGATCGAGCACCTGGCCGGGCACGTCGAGTACCACGAGGGCTGGGCGCTGCAGCGCCGCACCCACGCCGCGGTGAGCGCCGGGGACCGCGGGCCGGTCGCCTACCTGCTCGAGCACGCGGGCGTGTACACCGCCGGGCGCCGCACCCGCCGGGACGAGTACCCCACCGACGGCACGCCCGTGGTGGACGTGGACCGCGGCGGCAAGATCACCTGGCACGGCCCCGGCCAGCTCGTCGCCTACCCGATCGCACGGCTCGTCTCCCCCGTCGACGTCGTGGAGTACGTGCGCACGCTCGAGGCGGCCGTCATGGACGTGTGCGCCCGCCTCGGCGTCGCGACGGTCCGGGTCGAGGGCCGCAGCGGCGTGTGGCTCCCGGCCGACGCCGCCCGGCGCGAGCGGAAGGTCTGCGCCATCGGCGCGCGGGTGGCCCGCGGCGTCACCATGCACGGGCTCGCGCTCAACTGCGACCCCGACCTGGGCGCGTTCGGCCGGATCGTGCCGTGCGGCATCGACGACGCCGACGTCACCTCGCTCAGCGTCGAGCTCGGCCGCGACGTCTCCGTCGCCGAGGTGCGCCCGCTGCTGGCCGACGCCCTGCAGCGCCACCTGGCGCCCCTGGTGAGCGAGGTCACGCCCGCCGCCGCGGGCGACGCGTCGCCGCAGGCGGCGGCCGTCGTAGGGTGAGCGCGTCCGCGCGGGTGGGGACCGCTCCCGCCCCGAGACGACCGAGGGGACGCAGGGGAACACCGTGACGATCGCACCCGAGGGCCGCCGCATGCTGCGCGTCGAGGCCCGCAACGCCGCCACGCCGATCGAGAAGAAGCCCGAGTGGATCAAGACGCGGGCGGTGATGGGCCCCGAGTACCGCGACCTCAAGGGGCTCGTGCGCGCCGAGGGCCTGCACACGGTGTGCGAGGAGGCCGGCTGCCCCAACATCTTCGAGTGCTGGGAGGACCGCGAGGCCACGTTCCTCATCGGCGGCGACCAGTGCACGCGGCGCTGCGACTTCTGCCAGATCGACACGGGCAAGCCGGCGGCGTTCGACGCCGACGAGCCGCGTCGCGTCGCGGAGTCGGTGCGGGCGATGGGGCTGCGGTACTCGACCGTCACCGGCGTCGCGCGCGACGACCTGGCCGACGGCGGCGCCTGGCTCTACGCCGAGACCGTGCGGCAGATCCACGCCCTCAACCCGGGCACCGGCGTCGAGCTGCTCATCCCCGACTTCAACGCCGTGCCCGAGCTGCTCGACGAGGTCAACGGCTCGCGCCCCGAGGTGCTCGCGCACAACCTCGAGACCGTGCCGCGGATCTTCCGGCAGATCCGCCCGGGCTTCCGGTACGAGCGCTCGCTGTCGGTGCTCACCCGGGCGCGCGAGGCGGGCCTGGTCACCAAGTCCAACCTCATCCTCGGCATGGGCGAGACGCTCGACGAGGCCGTCGACGCCCTGCGCGACCTGCACGAGGCCGGCTGCGACCTCGTGACGATCACCCAGTACCTGCGCCCCTCGCTGCGCCACCACCCGGTGGACCGCTGGGTGCGCCCGGAGGAGTTCGTCGAGCTGTCGCAGGCGGCCGAGGAGATCGGGTTCCTCGGCGTCATGGCCGGCCCGCTCGTGCGGTCCTCCTACCGCGCCGGCCGCCTGTGGGGCCAGGCCATGACGAAGCGCGGCATCCCGATCCCGCCCGCGCTGGCACACCTCGCCGAGCCGACGACGTCGCGCCAGGAGGCGGCGAGCCTGCTCGCCCGCTGAGCCGCCCGACAGCCACCCGACAGCCACCCGGCAGCCCCGCCGACCGGTCCTGCGCCGTCCCCGCTCGGCCGCCCGAAAGCCCACTAGAATCGGTGACCATGGCCCGCACCTCGAACGCGTCCCCGGACGCCACCACGCCGAAGAAGCCGAAGAAGCAGCGCTGGTACCACCAGGTCTGGGCCGCGTACCAGATGACGCGGCGCCAGGACCCCTCGGTCACCTGGCTGATCCTCGGCGTCTTCGTCGCCGTCCTGCTGGTGGGCCTGATCGTCGGCCTGCTCATCGGCCACCCGGTCTACGTGACGCTCGTGGCGCTGCCGTTCGCGTTCCTGGCCGGCATGTTCACCCTCACCCGCCGCGCCGAGCGCGCCGCCTACACCCAGATCGAGGGCCAGCCGGGCGCCGCGCGCGCCGCGCTCGGCACCGTCCGCGGCGGGTGGACGTTCGACGACGAGCCGGTCGCGGTCAACCCGCGCACCCAGGACTTCGTCTTCCGCGGCGTCGGGCGTCCGGGCGTCGTGCTCGTCTCCGAGGGCCCGGCGCACCGCGTGACCCGCCTGCTGGAGGACGAGCGCCGGCGCGTCGCCCGCGTGGTGCCGAACGTGCCGATCACCCTCATCCAGGTGGGCAACGAGGAGGGCCAGGTGCCGCTGACCAAGGTGGCCCGCGCGGTCACCCGCCTGCGCCCCAAGCTGACACGCCCCGAGGCGGCCGAGGTGGGCAAGCGCCTCAAGGCCCTGACCACCAACAAGCTGCCCATCCCCAAGGGCGTCGACCCGTTCCGGGCCCGCCCCGACCGCAAGGGGATGCGCGGTCGCTGACCGGAGTCGGCACGACGGCGGAGGGCCGGCACGCTGCACGCGTGCCGGCCCTCCGCCGTCCCTGCGGCGAGTGATCAGCGGCGGGTGATCAGCGGCGGGTGATCACCGTGCCGGCGGCGCGGTCGTGCAGGCCGCGGCCGTCGCCGTCCCAGACCACCGCGGGGATCACCAGGCACAGCAACACGGTGCGCACCGCCGAGCGCCAAAAGCCCACGAACGCGCCCTCGACCGTCCCGGTGCCCGGCGCGCCCAGCACGCGGACCTGCAGCCCCAGCAGCCGGTGGCCGATGGTGTAGCCGACGGAGCCGACCAGCACGATGTTCATGGCCGCGAGCACGAGCAGGGGCACGAAGTCGTTGCCGCCCGGCACCAGGGCGGAGATCGCCAGCGCGATCGCCCAGTCGACCGCCAGCGCGACGACGCGCCGCCCGAGCGAGGCCATCGAGCCGCTGCCCTCGCGCGGCAGCCCGAGCCGGTCGTCGCCGCCCCCGCCGGGCGTCGCCCCGCCGTCGAGCCACGAACCGATGTCCTCGCGCGATGCCATCCCCCCAGGCTAGGCGCGTCAGGGGCGCCCCCGCCGCCGTCTCGCATGACGGACGGCGGCGTCCGCCGGTCGGCCGCCTTACCGACGGCGCGGCGCGGCCCCGTGCCGCGGATCTTCACCTGCGGGCGCCGCCGGTAACACGGCGGAAACATTCCCGGCACCGCCGGGTAACCCCGCGCGCCTACGTTCGTCGCAGCCGACTGACCGGCCCCGGACGACCAAGGAGCGCATGGATGTTCAACAACGCCGAGGAGGCCATCGCCTTCACCCGCAACGAAGGGGTGGAGTTCATCGATGTCCGGTTCGTGGACCTGCCGGGCGTCTGGCAGCACTTCAACATCCCGGTGTCGCAGTTCGGTGCGGACTCGTTCACCGACGGCCTGATGTTCGACGGCTCGTCGATCCGCGGCTTCCAGGCCATCCACGAGTCCGACATGAAGCTCGTCCCGGACGTCAAGACGGCCTTCATCGACCCGTTCCGCAAGCGCAAGACGCTGGTCATGAACTTCTCGATCGTGGACCCGTTCACGGACGAGCCCTACTCGCGCGACCCGCGCACCATCGCCGCCAAGGCCGAGGCCTACCTCGCCTCCACCGGCATCGCGGACACCGCGTTCTTCGCCCCGGAGGCGGAGTTCTACGTCTTCGACGACGTCAAGTTCATCACCAACCAGCACGAGAGCTACTACTCGATCGACTCCGTCGAGGCCGCGTGGAACACCGGCCGCGAGGAGGAGGGTGGCAACCTCGGCTACAAGACCCGCTACAAGGGCGGCTACTTCCCCGTCTCGCCGTCGGACCGCTTCGCGGACCTGCGCGACGACATGGTCGACGTGCTGGGCCAGGTCGGCCTCGACGTCGAGCGCGCGCACCACGAGGTGGGCACCGCCGGCCAGCAGGAGATCAACTACCGCTTCAACACGCTGCTGCACGCGGCCGACGACCTGATGAAGTTCAAGTACGTCATCCGCAACGTCGCGTTCAACGCGGGCAAGTCGGTCACGTTCATGCCGAAGCCCATCTTCGGTGACAACGGCTCGGGCATGCACTCGCACCAGTCGCTGTGGCAGAACGGCGACCCGCTGTTCTACGACGAGAAGGGCTACGGCGGCCTGTCGGACGTCGCTCGCTGGTACATCGGCGGCCTGCTCAAGCACGCCCCGTCGCTGCTGGCCTTCACCAACCCGTCGGTGAACTCGTACCGCCGCCTGGTGCCGGGCTACGAGGCCCCGGTCAACCTGGTCTACTCGGCCCGCAACCGCTCGGCCTGCATCCGCATCCCGGTCACGGGCTCGTCCCCGAAGGCCAAGCGCGTCGAGTTCCGCGTGCCGGACCCGTCGGCCAACCCGTACCTGGCCTTCTCGGCGCAGCTGCTCGCCGGCATCGACGGCATCAAGAACCGCATCGAGCCGGCCGCGCCGATCGACAAGGACCTCTACGAGCTGCCCCCCGAGGAGCACGCCCAGATCGCGCAGGTCCCGGCCTCGCTCGACGCGGTGCTCGACAACCTCGAGGCCGACCACGAGTTCCTCACGCAGGGCGACGTGTTCTCCGAGGACCTCATCGCGACCTGGATCGACTACAAGCGTCGCAACGAGGTGGACCCGGTCCGCCTGCGCCCGACGCCGCACGAGTTCGAGCTGTACTACGACATCTGACAGCTGGCGCCCACGGCCGCGACCGTGAGGCTCTGACCTGCGCAGACGGCACCCCCGTCGCCCTCGTGGCGGCGGGGGTGCCACACGTTTTGCCACAACTTCCGCCCCGTCCTGTGGCACCGGCCCCGGGGCGTGCGGCGATTGCCGCCCCCGGACGGCTCCGGACGTTCCGGGTCATGAACGCCCGCACCGCTCCCCTGCCCCCGGCCGACCTGGCCGACCCGATCTGGACCATCGAGCACCTCGCCCTGGCCCTGCGGCTTCAGGCCCGCGCCACCCGCGCCGTGGTCGCCCGCCCCGGCTTCCCGGCCCCCATCCGGCTCACCGCCTCGCCCAAGGCCCGGTCGTACTGGCTGCGCGAGCAGGTCCTGGCCTACCTGACCGGCCTCTCCGGCACCGCCCCCGCCACCGCCCCTGCTCCGACCGATGTGCCCACGGCTGGGCCCGCCACGGCGGTGCCGGCGACCCGCCCGGGCCCGGCCCGCCGGATTCCCACCGTGCGGCCGGCGCCCGTCCCGACGCCCGTCCCGACCGAGGACGACCAGGAGGCCGCCGCCCGGGCCGAGCTGGCCGCGCTGCGCGCCGCGGCGATGGGGGCGTGACCGCCATGGCCACCCGCACCCCCGGCGTCCCGGTCGGCGAGCACGTCAGGCTGCTCGAGCCGACCGCGGCCAAGCCCTACTACCGCCTGGTGTACACCGACGCCAACGGCAAGCGTCACTACCCCAGCGGCGGCGCCAAGCTCAGTAAGGCGCTGCAGCGAGCCAAGGAGCTCGACGCCTGGCTCTCCGGCGTCGCCGACGCCACGTCGCGCACCCTGGGCGACCTGGTCGCCGCGTACGTCGCCACCGCCCGCGGGCGGCACCGGGACAAGCACGGCTACCTCACCGGCCGCGACTGGAGCACCAACCACCACACGACGGTCCGGCGGAACCTCACCCGGGCCGTCCAGGACCTGGAGACGACCCCGGTGGGTGCGCTAGACCGGGCCGCGGTCGACCACCTGCGCAGCGCGTGCGGCACCCACACGATGGTCAAGCAGCTGACCAGCCAGGTGCGGATGTTCCTGCGCTGGCTGCACGAGCAGGGCGCCATCTCCGACGCCCAGCTGGCGCTGCTGCCGGAGTGGCACGCCCGGGACGTGGCCCCCCGGTTCGCCCAGCCCGAGCCGCGCCCGGCGCGGGTGCGTACCGCCCGGATGCACGGCCAGTCCGACAACTTCGTCGCCGACGTCGACTGCGCCGGCCACCCCGCAATCGACCGCTTCGCCACCGAGCTGCAGCACCTGGCCCGGTGGGGAGAGCTCGCCGTGCAGTGCGCCCCCGCCACCGGGCTACGGATCGGCGAGCAGTTCCAGCTGACCGCCTACGACTTCGAGGAGCTGGCGGACGGCCTGTGGGTCCGGGTGGACTGGCAGTGGCACACGGGCCCGACCCGCCGCGCCCTGCCCAAGACCGGCAAGCGCCGCCGCGTGCCGGTGGCGGACGTCACCCGCTCCGGTTACCCGCTGGGCACGGCGCTGCGCCGCCGCATTACGGAGGCAAAGGCGGAGCAGGCCGCCGGCACCAATCCCGAGGCACTGCTGTTCCCCGCCCCGGAGGGTGGGATGTGGTGGCCCGGCGCGCTCAACGAGCTCCTCGTCAAGGCCGCGGTTGCCGCCGGCTGGAGCCACACCGTCGTGCCGGAACTGCGCACCCTGCGCAACGGCCGAAAGGACCTCGTCCCAGTGACACAGATGGACCTGACGTGGCACTCGCTGCGCCACCGGTTCGCGCGCGACATGATCGACTGGGCGGAGCTCACCCCCGGCCAGCTGATGGCCGTCGGCGGGTGGGACAGCCTCGACGTCGTCAACACCCGCTACTACCAATCGGGCCAGGAGCACACCGAGTCTGCGGCCGCAAAGATGCGGCGCGCCCCGGCGACGGAGGACACCGGCTTCGCGCCGCTGCGTACGTGGCCGGCACCGCGGGGCACCCGGGTCACGCGCGCCCCGCGGACCAACGGGAGGCCGATGACCCAGCGCAGCGCTGCCGCCTACGACGGTGAGTCCCCACGGGCCCGTCGACAACGGAAGAACACGTGAGGCTTGCGGCGGCGTCGGGCGCCGGAGGCCACAGTTCCTTCAGGGCTCGGCGTCTTCTGGAGGGCTCGCGGGGGCAGTGCTACCCCCACGGCGCCCGCCCCACCGGGACCCGATTTCGGGTTTGCTGCCACACCGGGTCCACTCGCCGAACCCGGCCGGTGCCCGCCGTTGGTGTGGCAGCCGCAGTTAGGATGCTTCCACTGCCAGGCGATGTTGCTGACGGTCTCTAAGGTCGCCCGGACCTGCGGCCCACAGCCGACGGTGAGCGCGACAACGGCGACCCACCATGGGGCGGCGCCAACAGTGGCGCCTACCCCGATGACGCCCGCGCAGCCGGTGGTCAGCCAACCCCTCGCGTCCTCCATCTCGTTCACTCCTGCCAGTCATGCCGCTCGATCCCTTCACCCCTTCCTGGGTCTGACGACTCGCGCGACAGTCCTGCCGGCGTACCTCGAGGCCCGTAGAGGGTGGTAAATCTCGTTCTGGACGACCTTGCATCCCTCACAGAAGGTTCGGTCTACGGTCAATGTCACAGGTCGCTGTCGGTGGGCGTGGTCGCGCCCAGGAAGAACGCCTTCTTTGAGGCGAACTCCATGTCGGCCTCAAGGATGCGCGTGGTGATGCGGCTCATCGCCTCGGTCAGAAAGGCAACCCGATCTGCGCTGTGCCCTTCCTCGAGAGCCTGCGGAACAGAGCCCATCTCCCAGATCCACTGGGCCCGGCGGGCGACGAACCGCAGGTGATGCCTCCGCGCAAGCCGCTCGAAGCGCTTGAGGTCCGAGGCGGCCGCCAACATCTCGACATACTCGTCGTTCTCGAGCCGGCGCTCGGCCCACTTCAGCGTGCTGGCGACGCGCTCCTCGTTCAGCTTGTTGGCCATCGCCATCAGGTTGTCGCGCTCCTGCTCGGTGATGAAGCCGAGCGCGTGAGCAACGGGGGCTGGAACGCCGACATGCGGGTAGTCCAGCTGGTGGAGAACGGTCTCGAGAAGCCGCTCCGGAGTTAGCCGTTCACCACCCTGAACGACCGCGGCGAAGCCCGGGATCGGGTCGCCGTGCACGTCGAGCGGCCAGTACGCGGTCCGGGACCGCCAAGCCAGCGTCGCTACTCGGCCGCCGGCGGCATGTGCCAGCAGCGGGGCGGGGACGGGCTCAAGGTGACCGAACGCGTGAATCCGCCAATCCAACGGGAGCTTGAGGTTCCAGCCGGGCGGCACGATGTTCACCTCCCCGCTTGCCTTGGGGGTCGTAGCCCACCCGCCCAGCGCCTCTAGGGAAACGTTGCGCTTGGCCCGCCAGACGGCGGCACCGCCGCGTCCGTCGACGTTCGACTGGCGGTGCGGGAGGCCGTCGGTGAGCCAGGCGGTGGAGAAGTCAGCGCGGCGCACTGCTGCGAGCAGGTCCACGAACGCCTCGGTCTGGTCGTAGAGCATGTCCACGTTCTCGACCACGTCCGTTCTGGGCTGGTCGTAGATCCGGCGCAGCAGGTGTTCGGCGACCTCGAAGCGCCACGGGTGATGCCAAGCGACGTCTTCTTCAGTGAGGATCGATACCAGGTCGGCAACTTCGCTGCCCCAAATCGCGCGCCGCTCCGCTGGAGTCAGCGTCGCCGCCACCGTGAGGCGCCACAGCCCGAGCGCCGTGCGCTGCGGCAGCATGCGCGGCAGGCCGTCGAGCCCCGGGAGGCGTATGGGCTCAGCTAGCTCGATTGCGGTCATCACGATATCGGTGAGGGGGCGACCGGCGTAGTCATGGTGCCCGTGGCGGGGTGACTGGCCGGGGAGCAGGAATGCGTGCTCAAGGGCGGCGATCTTGAGCGTGTCCGCGACCCGGAGCCGGAGGTGCCGGCGGGGGTCCTCGCGGTTCCGCCCGGGACGCACGCGCGGAAGTCGAAGCACGGTGGTCAAGTGTGTGAGGCGCTCGTCGGGGGCGCGAGCGCTCTGGACCCGGATGTAGTTCGCCAAGAGATCCCGCATGGTTGCGTCGCGCGACTTCTCAGCTTCGGCCGCCGCGCGGTCGAGCGCGTCGATTGCCTCCCGTGGCACCCGCACGCTGGTCTGTCGGGCTGGCAGTACAGGCGCCATGCTTCCGACGCTACTGCACTTTGTGCGGGCTGCCTGGTACGCCCACCGGACCGGCGACCGGGTGTCGACCGCGAGCGGGGATCCCGACACGGCCAGGTCTGACACCATGACGCCATGCCGAAGCTGTCGCAGCCGCTCCTTGAGGTCACCTGGAGACACACCGGCGAGACGGGCAAGATCCACTACCGCGTGCGGAGACCAAACGGCTCCAGTCACCACCTGATCCCGCGTGAGGAACACGCGTTGTACGAGGTGCTGGAACAGCACCTCGCGGCGATCGGCTACACCGGCCCCAAGACGGCCACCAAAGGGGCCGACCAGCACTGAGCCGCGGACCGCGAAGAATCATCCGATGGCAGGCTGTCGCGGTGGAGCGGCACTGGACGTCTAGGGGAGTGTGTGAAGCTCAAGCAGGAAGCTCGGGTCCTTCGCCGGAAGGCGCTTTCGTCGCTGACGGTCGCTACGACGGCGTTCAACTCACCGGTGGACGAGGGTCGGGTCACCCAGGTGCTGCTCAGCCTTCAGCACTGCTTCGAGATGCTCCTGAAGGCCGCACTCGTGCAGAACGGCGTCCGCGTCTTCGACAAGCAGCTCGGACGGTCCATCGGCTTCGAGGCCTGTATCCGGCAGGCGCTCAATCACCCCACGATCCGGCTCACCGATGCCGAGGCGGGCACCCTGCGCGCCATCGACGCCATGAGGGATGACGAGCAGCACTGGTTCAACGAGGTGAGCGAGCAGTTGCTCTACCTTCACGCCCGGGCCGGCATCACGCTCGTCGACGATCTCCTGCAGCGCGTCTTCGGGGAACACCTCGCAGACCACCTCCCCTCCCGCGTGCTTCCTCTCTCCGTCGACCCGCCCCGCGACCTTGCCATCCTCATCGACGAGGAGTACACGCAGGTCGCCACCCTGCTCGCGCCAGGCCGGCGAGCCAGCCACGAGGCGCGGGCGCGCATCCGCACGTTGCTGGCGATGGAGGCCCACGTCGAGCCAGAGACCCAGGTGTCGTCGAAGGACGTCGACCGCGTCGAGAAGGGCATCAAGGCCGGCCAATCGCGCACCGAGGTGTTCCCCCGCCTCGACAAGGTCGCCACGCGCGTCAGGGGCTCCGGCGTCACCCTGACCGTGCACTTCACCAAGAAGGCGGGCGCGCCGGTCAGATACGTCTCCGACGAGTCGTCACCCGCTGCCGCGATCCGCGAGGTTGATCTCGCGCGCAAGTTCTACCTCTCCGCCAGCGACCTCGCAGCGAAGGTCGGTCTGACGGGGCCCCGGAGCACTGCACTCCGGCGACATCTAGGCATCGACCAGGACCCAGGCGCCTGCCACGTCTTCGTCTTCGACTCCCAGCGCATCCCACGGTTCTCCGACAACGCCTACCGGGCGATGAAGGAGGCGAGCGAACAACTGGACATGGCAGCAGTGTGGGACGCCCACAAGCCCGCTGGCCGACGGTCGACGCCGCGGCCGTGCGCAGTCGAAGGCTGCGCGGCGTAGCAGATTCCGGCGCCTCCCGGGTGCCGACCGAGGGCGGGGACGCGCTGAGCCGTCCCCGCCCGGGCCCTACTCGGTGACCCACCGCCGGGACAGAACTTCTTGGAGATCGGCGATCTCGGCCACGGTCTCGTACAGCACCGCAGCTTCCACCTCCAGCTCGTGGGCGGAAGTCAGCACCACCGTGACCTCCGACCCTGTGTCGCCCGGCGGCTGGCGCCGCGCGAGCCCATCGGCTTCGGCGGCGAGCGCGTCCGCGAGGTCGAGCTCTCCGGTCAGGACAACCTCCGCTCGCATGGTGGCGTTCGCCAGCTCCCCTCCGTCGTAGGAGTCCACGTGGTGGAGCGAGAGAGACCAGTCCAGGGGAACGACCTCGCTCACCCATGGGTCACGGAGCAGCAATGGCGCACCCGGCGGCGTGGGCATCCCGTAGGGCGCCAGGGACTCGTTGAGGAGGTCCTCAAGAAGGCCCGTGAGCACTCCGCCCACGAGCTCATCGGCGCTGGGCGGTGCATCGATCCACCCTTGGTCGGACGCTGCCGCGAACGGCGGCTTCGGGGGGGCGGCCGGCGGAACGGCGGCTGCGCCGGCGAGCACGGCGCGGCGGGCCGTCGTGTAGTTCACGCCGTGAGCGCTCATATAGGCCCGGATCTTGTCCTTCAGGCCCCTGTTCTTGGTCATGCGATCTCCGATTCCGGCCACAGCCCACGCCCGCGGCCAGCAGGGATTCACCGACCATCAGGAAAGGTGCACGAGTCGCATCGGACCCTTGTCCTCGTCGCCGGGGTGCCCGCGTGGGGAGCGTTCCGGCTCGGAGAGCGGCTGGTGCATCAGCCGCTGTCAGCATACCGGGCCCGGTGGATGGCGCTGATCCGATGGCCGCCGTCCCGCACGAGGTCGACAGCGCGATGAGCGACCTCTCGCGCCTAGGCGCGCGGACGCCCCCGTGAAGTCAGTCGCCGGGGCGGTCAGCGCCTTGCTGGCGCGTTCGGCGTCCACGATCGTCGGCTGCGTCAGCAACTGGTCTTTTTCGCCTCGACCACCACGGCCACCGACGCGGTGCGGAGCTCGAGGTCGGTGCGACCCAACTGGTCGCCACCTTGAGTGCAACTTCGAGGCCATCGACGTCGCCGGGGAGGCCCAGCCGGCGCCACAGTGCCACGGCATGGGAGTGTTCGATGGCCCAGCACAGGGCCATTGGTAAGGTCCACCTCCCCGCGGCGAGGAGATCGGATACCGAGGTCGCATCCCGGCCGTAGCGGCTAAACGCCATCGGACGCTACTGCACCTCCGCCTAGGTGACAGTCCCGTCGTCGGCCACGAGCGCGAGGTCGACGCTGAGCAGGTCCCGGATGACCCACGGCACGCGGGTGGCCGCTGCCGCCATGGACGGTGGCACGACGGCGGCGAAGCGGGTCTCCTCGTCGCGGCTCGCCATCCGTCGAAGCAGCTGGCCGTAGAGCGTGTCGACGTCCAGGCCCGGCCTGGTGGTGTAGCCCTTCACCTCGGCAACGATCCGCTCGACGCCGCGCTGGCCGACCACGTCGGGTAGTCAGCGTTCTCCGTGGTGACGTCCCACCCGCGTTCGAGCAGTTGTGGCGACGAACGCTGCCTGAACATCGGCTTCACGCATCGGGACCTTCATGCGGGGAGTCGCCTGACAAGGCACCGCTCGCCTCCGGCGCCGGGCAGACTTCGGCCATGGCCTACCCGGGTCGCCCCACGCTCAAGGTGCTGCCGCAGTTCGCTGGCACCAACGTCGTCAAGTCGACGCCCGAGCAACGGCCTGCCCTACTCGCCTTCGTCGCTGAGCAGTATCAGGCTGGGCGCTCCCTACGGAAGCTCGCAGTGCTCACCGGACGTACGCAGACGGCTGTGCGACGGGCGCTCGACCAGGCCGGCGTCCCTCGACGTTCCCGGGGCGCCTACCGAGCGACCAACGAACCGTCCTCCTGAGCGGCCCCGGGCGAATCGGACACAGTCATCTAGGATTCCTCGGTCCCCTCGGTGTCACCCATCCGCAGCGCGTGGAAGACCTGTGGCGCGTAGAACGACATGACCTCCTCGCGGACCCCCGGGTCCTGGATCAGGACGTCGAACAGCGCCTTGTTCGTCTGCTCGATCTCTAGCACCGTGGTGACGAACTTCTTGTGGAACTCCAACAGGAAGTCGTCGTAGCTGTTGCTCTGAGCCACCGGGCGCAGATCCTCGTCCCGTGTCCACGTCAGGAAGACCTGCTCCATGGCGAGCTTGTGGCGGTCATCGAGGTTGAGCCCGTGCGCCTGGTTGATGCGCTCGATAATGCCGGCAATCGTGTCGGTGCTCTTCTCCCCTGCTCCCCCGCGGCCTTCACCGGGGAACGGCAGCAGCGGGTCCGCCGGCTTGTCCCTGAGCTCGATGGGCTCCTCGGCGCCCTCCTCAAGGGCGAGGTGCGTCAGAACGACCTTGTCGCCGAGTTGGAGGCGCCCCGACTTGCCGTCTGGGAGGACTTGCAGCAGGGCGCGGCAGTAGACGTAGAGCCGCTCGGTGCCGGGGTCGTTGTCGGGGAAGACCTGCGAGAGGAACGCGTACATGCGCACGAAGCGGTCGGCCGCGGTCTTGAACGCCTCCTGGTCATCTTCCGACAGGGCGGCGTACTTCTCTTTCGCCGGCGCTAGTGCGGCGTAGATGACGGCCTGGTTCCGCTTGGCGGGGTCGAGGGCGAAGTACGCGTCGGTGGCCTTCGTGACGTCGTCGACGTCGATGACGTCGTAGTCACGCAGCACGGCGTCGCGGGCGTCGCTGAGCGCGTTGATCTCGGCCGGGAGCGCGGTGGTCTCAGCGTAGAAGAGCTGGAACTCGGCCTGGATGGCGTCTCGGTGGTTGCGAAAGTCCAGCACCAGCGTGTCCGTCTTGCCGGCGGTGGTCCGGTTCAGCCGCGACAGCGTCTGGACGGCGTTCACCCCGGTGAGCGTCTTGTCGACGAACATCGTGTGCAGGAGGGGCTCGTCGAAACCGGTCTGGAACTTCTCGGCGACGACGAGCACGTGATACTCACCCGGCTTGTGCGGTGGCTCGCCCTTGAACCGAGCCGCGGTTTCGGTGTCGGGGAAGTCGTTCATGCCCGACTCGGTGAAGTCCTCGCCAGCGTCCTTGACCTTCCCGGAGAACGCCACCAGGGCCCGCACGTCGGTGTACCCGTGGTCGCCGATGTACGAGTCGATGGCCTGCTTGTACCGGACCGCCGACTTGCGGGAGTCGGTGACCACCATCGCCTTCGCCTTGCCGCCGATCTTGGTCAGCGTGTGCTTGCGCACGTGCTCGACGATGATGCGCGCCTTCTCGGCGATCAGGTGCGGGTGCGCCACAGCGACCTTGCGGAGCTCGCGGGACGCCTCGGAGATCTCCACGAGCTTGCCGGCGGTCTCCTTGTCCACCGCGGCGAGCCGGTAGTAGGTCTCGTAGGTGATGTAGTTATTCAGAACGTTGAGGATGAAGCCCTCCTCGATGGCCTGGCGCATCGAGTACAGGTGGAACGCGCCCTTGGTGCCGTCGTCCTTTAGGGTGCCGAACAGGTTGACGGTGCGCGGCTTCGGCGTCGCGGTGAACGCGAAGAAGCTCATGTTGTCCTGGTGCTCCCGTGCGGCGAGCACCGCGGTCAGCCCCACCTCGGCGTCGGTGAGGTCTTCCCCTGCCTCCTCCAGGGCGCGGGCCACCTTCTCGCCCAGTGCCTGGCGAAGCGCGACGGCGGCGTCCCCGCCTTGGGAGGAGTGCGCTTCGTCGATAAGCACGGCGTAGCGTTTCGCGGCGAGGTCAGCGTTTCCGACGAGGGACAGCACGAACGGGAACGTCTGCAGCGTCGTGACGACGATCTTCGCGCTCGACCGCAGAGCGTCAGCAAGCTGGACGGACTTCGGCGACCCCGACTCGGTGATGGCCACGACCGTGCCCTTCACCTTTTCCATCGACTCGACGTTCGCGCGCAGCTGCTCATCGAGGACGCGCCGGTCGGTGATCACGATGACCTTGTCGAAGACCCGTTCGTCAGCCGCGTCGCGGAGAACGGACAGGCGATGTCCGAGCCAGGCGATCGTGTTGGACTTCCCGGACCCAGCCGAGTGCTGGCACAGGTACATGTGGCCGGACCGGTGCTTACGGGCGTGCGCCTCCATCGCGAGGACGGCGTCCCACTGGTGGTAGCGGGGAAACAGGGGCTGCTTGGTCTTCTTCGCCTGGTGGTCGTAACCCTGGTGGACGAAGCGGCCGAGGATGTCCAGCCACGGTTCGCGTGCCCAGACGTCCTCCCACAGGTAGTGCGTCTGGTACTTGCCCTCCGGTGCCGGCGGGTTCCCGGCACCGTCGTTGTGGCCCTTGTTGAACGGCAGGAAGGCCGTGTCGCTGCCGTCGAGCTTCGTCGTCATGTACACCAGCCCGGGGTCGACCGCGAAGTGCACGACGGCGCGCTGGGACAGCATCACGTCGGTGGGGCTGCGGTCGGCCTTGTACTGGGCGATCGCGTGGTCGACGCCCTGCCCGTTCAGCGGGTTCTTCAGCTCCGCGGTCGCGACCGGGAGCCCGTTTAGGAACAGCGCGAGGTCGAGCCGGTTCTGGTGGCCGGGTGCGTACTTCAGCTCCTTCACGACCGTGAGCCGGTTCGCCTGGTAGCGGGCCATGTGCTCGGCGTTCATCGTGGTCGGAGACTTGAAGTAGGCGAGCTTGATGCGGACCCGCTGGTCCTCCACACCGTCGCGCAGCGCTGCGATAGTGCCGAAGGAGGAGACCTGCTGCGCGACCCGGGCGAGGAACTTCTGCCGCGCGCCGTCCTCCTCGCCGCCGTGGCGCTTCACCAGCTCCTTCCACTGGTCGCTCTGCGTTTCCTCGATGAACGCGAAGAGCTGGACCGGATCGAGCGCGAGGGTACGGTCGTAGTGGGCCTGGCTTCCGGCCGTGTACCCGCCTGCGCTACCCGGCGTGGTGAGCCAGCTGTAGATGTCGGACTGGAACTGCGCCTCAGTCACGTGCTGCGGCATCAGGGAACCTCCCGGGTGATGTCTACCTGCCCGTTCACAGCTGCGCTGATGACCGCTTGGCGGTGCTCGAGCATCAAAGTCAACTGCCTGTCGATCTCTTCCTTCACGGCCCGGTTCCGATCGAGCACCTTGCGGATTGTCAGCACCACGTCTTGTTGTTGCGCGAGGTCAGGAGCGGGAATCCGCAGTTGCCGGATCACTTCCTGGTTGATGTTCTGTTGACCGCCGCCTTCACCCATGGACATGAGTTCCGATCGATGCGCCCACAGCCAGAAGAAGACGAATGCAGGGTCGAGTTCGGTAGGCCGGTGCAGCACGCAGCACGCCTGATTCACCGTCATCGGCACACCGAGAATAGCCAACCGGCCGATGGTTGCGCCGTACATGGCCACGACCAACGACCCCGCCGGGTAGTACCGCAGGGAGCTGTGCTCCTCGAGGGCCACATCGGTAATGGTCTTCGCCGTCGACGTGACCAACGCATCGCGGCACTCCCCGGTGTTCAGCCACGGGTGCGACCCGCCGTAGTACTTCGACTCTGTGGATTTCGGAGTAGTCCCCGAGCCGGTTAGAAAGCGCCACGCGATCTTGTGTGGTGACCAGGTGTCTGGCGTGGGCCCGAGCCAATATGGGCCCCGTTGCACACGCCCACCGGGCTGGTCGGCACCGATGACGAGCCGACGTACCGTTTCCCGCTCAGCCTCATCCAGCAGTGACCTCTGCCGTGACTGCTCTCCCGCGAGCCGTCCCACCTTCCGCAGCGTCCCGTCAAGCCATGCGGCAGTCCGCACCTGCTGAGGGTGCGGAGGGAGTGGGATGGCAAGCGAGCGCAACCTGTCGCGATTTAGCTCCGTCTGGTTCGTGGCGCCAACGGCCAACGCCTCGTTGGCGTAGCGGTAGAAGTCATCAGTGCCAAGGACGTAGGCCAGGTAGGCAGAATGAACTCTGGCCGGGTCGCACCGGATGATGGTGACGTGACCGTCGGCGACCACTGCGCCGCCATCGCTCGAGTAGCGGGCCACTCGACCAAGCGTCCCGGTGCCCGTCGAGTTCACCAAGATGTCGTCTTGCCGCAGCAGTCCCCTAGCCAACTTGCCGGCGTCTACGGGTTCATGGAACTTGGCCAAGCCCAAGTCGATAGTCCGGTCAGGACGGATGCATTTCTGGTTGAACACCCGGATGTCGGAGGGTGCTGCTGAGTAGGTCGGGGCCACCCCTCGGTTGACGAACGGGGCGATGTGCTTGAGCTTGAATGGGCGCCACCCCTCGGGTGTTTGCACCTCGTCAACGCTGAGCGCAAAGCTCGTCACTCGGCCACCTCGCCTAGCATCTTGAGGATGCGACGCTGTGAGAACTTGATCTCGGCGTCGATTTCATGGAGGGGCCGTGGCGGCGTGTACTTGTAGAACAGTCTGGTGAAGGGAATCTCATAGCCTAGCCTGCCCTCGGGGTCAGCCACCCAGGCGTCATCCACGTACGGGAGTACCTCGCGATCCATGTAGTCGGCGACCGCCTCGTCGAGCGGGACGTTCTCACTGTCGCGCAGGTCGACATCCGGAAGGGCACGGCCACGCCCGTCCGTGAGGGACGCAGCGGATGAATCACGCACGAGGCACGCCTTAGCTACCGCCGTCCGCAGCGGGGCCTTGGCGCCGATCGCGTCCAAGGCGGAAGCGAGAGCACCGCGGAAGTTGGCCTCGGTCTCCGCCGTGGTGCCGACCATGCCGGCAAGCTTGCCGATCAGGGTCTCCTGGTCTGCCTTCGGCAGCTTGGCCACCGCACCGAGGGCGGCCACGGCCTCGATCGCAGCGTCGGTGACCGTCCAGCGGGCCCGCAGCGGCCGGTCGACGACGACCTTGCGGTAGCCGAACGCCTCGTTCGGCAGGATCTTGCTGACCTCAGACTCTGTGAACGACTCGTACAGCGCCGTGATGTCGGTCAGGTGCTTCTCCGTGAGCATGTTGCGCTTGTTGCCGAGCGACTTCGGCATCTTCGCGACCATCTGACGGGCATCAACGAGCTGGACGTAGCCCTGCCGCTCGGGCGCCTTCTTGTTGGTGAGCACCCAGATGAAGGTGTTGATGCCGGTGTTGTAGAACATCTGGTCGGGCAGGCCGACGATCGCTTCGAGCAGGTCGTTCTGGATGAGCCAGCGGCGGATCTCACTGGGGCCGGACCCGGCGTCCCCGGAGAACAGCGGTGATCCGTTCACGACGACGGCGACGCGGGCGCCGCCCTCCTCTACCGGCCTCATCTTGGACACCATGTGGAGGATGAAGAGCATCTGCCCGTCAGAGGTGGACGGCAGGCCGGGACCGAACCGGCCGGCCATTCCGAGGTTCTTGTGCTCGGCCTCGACCTTCGCCTTCTCAGTCTTCCAGTCCTTGCCATAGGGCGGATTGGCCAGGATGTACGAGAACTTCCGGTCCGGGAACCCGTCCTCGGTGAGGGTTGAGCCGAACTTGATGTTCGAGGCGTCCTGACCCTTCAGCATCATGTCTGAACGGCACACCGCGTAGGACTCCGGCGAGACCTCCTGCCCGAACAGGTGCACCTTCGCGGACGGGTTCACGTCCCGCAGTCGGTGCTCTGCCTCAGTCAGCATCCCACCCGTGCCACACGTCGGGTCGTACGCGGTGAACACCTTCCCCTTGGTATCGAGCCCACGGTCATCGGCCAGCAGGAGGTTCACCATCAGGCGGATCACCTCACGTGGCGTGAAGTGCTCTCCGGCTTCCTCGTTCGAGAGGTCGGCCGCGACCCTGACCAGCTCCTCGTACAAGTAGCCCATCTCAAGGTTGCTGACCGCGTCGGGGTGCAGGTCGATCTCGGTGAACCGCTTGATGACGGCGTACAGGATGCCGCTTCGGTCCATTCGGTCGATGTGTCGGAAGAAGTCGAACTTGTCGATGACGTCGCGGGCGTTCGGGGAGTACGCGTTGAGGTAGAAGCGCAGGTTGTCGGCGATGTTGTCCGGGTCGTCGAGCAGCGCCTCGATGGTGAACTTGCTGGTGTTGTAGAACTGCTGCCCGGCCGTGATGGCGAGCAGGTCGAAGTGGTCATCAGGGCTGCCGGGCAGGGTCTCGGCCCTGGCGAGCACCTGAACCTTCGTCCCTTCGAGTACGCAGTCGAGCCGGCGGATGACCGCTAGCGGCAGGATGACCTGACCGTACTCGTGTCGCTTGTAGTGGTCCCTGAGGATCTCCTTGATCGACCAGATGAAGGAGACTTTCTCTCCCCAGTTCTCCACGCTGCTTCCTCACGTCGTCGCGGTATGCGAAGCCACCGTGCCTCGAACGGCGGCTCTGTCCATGGGCTCGAACGGGACCAGAGTAGTGAGCGAGGCCGACACCGACTTCGCGATCGGGCTCCCGTGTGAGAGATGTCGGTGGGTGGGTAGGTGCATTCTGCCGACATGGATGCGACCGCATCACCGGAGGAGGAGTACCGCGGCGCCGATGACGTGGTGCTGAAGTTGGTTGCGTTGGAGGTCCGGCGCGCCGCGGCCGACCCCGCGCCACCGGCGTCCGGGGCCCTGGAACTGGCCCCGGTTGCGATCGTGCTCGACGGCGGGATGCGGCGTGTCATTCGTTGGCAGATGGGTCACACGTCCGCTCTCGGGCTGGTGGCGCGCCAGGCGGTGGCTGAGGCGCGAGCGCTGAGAGCTTGCGCGAGCGGTTTCCCGCGGTGGCCGTTGAACTCGAGCGGCCATGGCGTACTGCCGTTCGCGCGCGGGATGACCTGCAGCGGCGCCTGGTCCGGATGTGGAGGAGGTGGCGATGCAGCTGCTGCGGTCATGGCAGCTTGACCTCGACGAACTGCTGAAGGTCAGCGCAGCGGTGCTGACCGAGGGGTAGGGCGGCGGCGCCCTCGTCACGCATCGCCGGAGGTCGGCGGGGAGCTGGGGCACGTAGATCCGGGCGTACCCCGGGCACTGTGCCACTAGCCCCCGCGGACGGGGCGACCGACCGACCAGCGGATGACGCGACGGAGCGCGTCGTTCACCGCGTCCGCCTCCGGACGGACAGCCGTCGGATGCAGGGTTCAGCGGGCGTGCTGACGCCCCGCCGCATCTCGACGCGACCAGCTTCAACACCTCCTCATCGGCGTCGCGGCACTCCGCCGTTCAGCGTAGCCATCGCCTCCCCGACGCCGGCGTCCACCTGCCCACCGAGACTTCGGCTGCTCCCCTCCACCAGGTGCGGTACGACTCCCTCAGTGACCCCTCGCACTGTGAGGACGTCCCGGGCCGGCGGGAACAGGCAGCGCGGAGTTGAAGGCGACGATGGCAGCCGGAAGCGAGGTCGAGCGGACCGAGCGACGTGGAACCCCACCACAGGTTGTCACCGCGTCTCCTCCGGCTGCGACCACTGCTACGCGCTCACCCTGGTCAAGGGTCATTGAGGCGTTCAACCTCGCTCACGTCGACGCCGCGCTCTGCGTCCTAGACGATCCGCCGCCGTAGTCGCCGCTCTTGGCGCAGGTCCACCTTCGTTTCAGCTCGCTTGGGGAGCCTCACCGGTCGTTGAGGCACCCTCCGCGGGGACCTCCGACTCCGCCTTGCCTGCCGAGCGATCGGTCAGCATCGGCACCGGGTGATCCGGCCACAAGCGTGCCTGGAGGGCCTGCTCGAGTTGGGCGATGGTGATCGCGTCTGGCCAGCTTCGACCGGACAGCAAGTCGTACAGCGTCGAGCGTTCGATGTTTGCCTCCCGGGCCAGGCTCGCCTTCGAGCGGTCACCGATGCTGCGCTCCAGGCGGCGCGCGATCTCCACCGCGTAGGCCACTGCGGTCGGTGAGTCGTCGGCGAAGGACCCGTCCGGCCACGAACCCTCCGCTACCCATTCCCGAGGCGTGCGATACGAGCCCGATCGACGTGGCATGGGTCCAGGCTACTGACCGTGCAGTCAATGGCACTTGTCACGAGCCCTCAGGTATGGCTTGTCTCCTGCCCTGCGTGGCCGCCAAGCTTCGGGCTTCGCCCAGGTTGGGCCGGCGACCCTCGCCAGCCCGACCTGGGCAGCAACCGTCACGCCTTGGGATCGTGTGGCGGGGGTGCGCCTTCAGCCCGGGTCCATCGAGACGGATACCCATCCATCCGCCGCACCCAGCCAACCTCGACCATGGCCTTCAGGCGAGCGAGGACCTGCGACTGATTGCGGTCCAGTCGTGACCCGAGTTGGCTCGCCGATTCCGGGTCCCCATCCGCCTCTGGCAGGGCCGCCAGGAGGGTGCGCTCGAACTGTGTCGGCACACGAGGGGCCGTCCGATTCCGGGCCGCGCGCCCGCCACTCAGGGCCGCACGCCACTGTTCCGGCAACATCCGTAGCAACTGGTAGTCCGATGGGAAGGCGATTGCGGGACCGCTCGGTCGGTCTCCGGTCACAACGTGACCGTTCGAGCAGAGCAGGTCGGTCGCCACCTCAGGGACCCGGGCAATCGTCGTGCCAAGGGCGCCACACCAGCAACGCCGCGGAGCAGCGACGAGGCGCGTCCGCTCGATCCGGCCATCGAGAACCGGGCTCCACTCCCGCATGCCCGTGGGAGTGAACGACCGCGACGGTGGACTGCTGAGTCGCCAGACGCTGTCCTGACGCGCCCCTGGGGAGACCTCTTGCAAGTCCTTGTACGTGATGCTTCCCCGTTCGATCGCCAGGTCGACGCACGCCTGACGCTCCGCCGACATCCGAGTCCACTTCCCCCGCGGATCCCAGCGAAATGCTGGATCGGTGTACACCGCACGGATGTGCGCGGCGAACTCCGGACGCCGCCACTCCGGGCCCACCCAGGCCGCCGGCGGCAGGTCCAAGACCGCCTCACGCAGCAGCTGTGCCAGTTCCGGGAAGGGCGCGTGGGTGATGACCAGGGCAGCCACTCGTGACACCCCCGCAGCCGTCAGTTCCTCGACGAGCGTGTCGCGTGACCGCGTAGCGCCGTACCCGGGCCGGTCCATGCGCGCGCGCATCGTCTGGACACCCGTGTTCGCGTTCGTGATCGTCCACCCGATCGGCCCAACCTCGGCGACGCCATCCTCGACCGGAAGGCGCACAACCGCGGACGCTTCCCAACCGCCGTCGCTGCGCTGAACGAGCTTGAGGTCGCGCACCAGCGTTCGGAACGCCTCGTACTCCTCTTGTGTGAAGCGGTCGTCTGCCGTGGCTAGTCGCGCCAGTGCCGCATCGATGAGCTGCGTGCTGGACCGGAAGGATCGTGGCACCTGTTCATCAGCCCGCTCCTGCTCCAGGCCGGCAAGCTTCGTGAGCGCTTCTTGCTCAGCACGACGCCACCTCTCGGCCTCTCGGAGCAGTTGCTTGCCGATCTCTTCGTCCTCGGTGGCGACCGAACGCTTGACAGCCCGCTCCAACCGCGAACGCGCTCGCTCGGCATCCCCCCGCAAGACATCGCGCGGGTTCTCAGAGACCGCAACCCTCGCAGAATCGGCGACGGCGTAGAAGACCGACAGTCCGGCCAACTTCTGGACGGGTACGCCCTCACGGCATGCACGGGCGAAGGCCCGCACGAATCCGTGCAGCAGGTCCGTGGAGCTCATGTACGCCACGATGTCGTTGGACACCAGCTCGCCGCCGTCGATGGACCCGCCGCTCACAGGATGCCCTCTCGGTCCTCTGCAGCCGACCACGCCGGGCGTCGCACGACGCGGTACTGCCCTCGCTTCGCGACCTGGAGCTCGTACCGCCACGTCCCCTCGACCCAGGACATGCCGCTGAGCAGCGAGATCGATGCTGCCCCTCGGCCGCGCGCCTTGTTCTTCTTGGAGGCCCGGCCCACCCCTCGCATCTCCGACGGTGAGAGGAGCTCAGCCTGCAAGGTCCAGTCCTTCGAGGCGGCGACGACGGCGGGTGACAGCGATACGTCGCCGCCGCGGCCCTTCTTCCGACGAGCCGAATTGTGCTCGATGGCACGCCGGCGGACGCGCTCCAAGACCTCCCGCTCGGCCCAACCACCGTCAGGCAGGTCGACGTGGTGGAGGAGCTGCAGCTCACCCTGGAGGTCGCCCTCGCCGCGTGTCACTGGCACGCCGGCGAGCTCCTTGAACCCCTGCAGTGGACAGGTGATGCGCAGCAGGTGCTCACCCGTCAACCACAGCGGCGCCCAGGCATAGAGGGAGTCGAGCAGGGAATGGGCGTTGACGATCGCGGCGAGAGGGGCCTGCTTGCCGGAATGCGAGGTCCCCATGCTGGTGACCCCGATCTTGATGAGTGCTCGTGCCGTCGCACGAGGGCTGCGGTCACTGCCAAGGATCACCAGCATGCTGCGGACCTGGCCCTGCAGTTCGGGAACGGGCACGAGCCGCTTCGTGCTCTTGTCGTACCGGTACCCGAACGGGACGATCCCCCGCCCGTGGGCCCACTCGCCGCGCCGCCACTTCGCGATCTTGCCGGTCAGGAGCCGGGCGACGATCCAGTTCCGTTCCATCGAAGCGATGGTCGCGAACATCCCGAACATCATCTTGCCGACGTCGGCTTGCGGCCCCTCGAACGGGAACTCGACATTGCCCGCGACGACCTTGCGCACCCGGTTGGCGAAGGCGTACTGGAGCCGATTGCCCTGATCCTGCGAGCGGATCAGTCGCGAAAAGTTCGCGGCGATCACGACGTCCGGCCGGATGCGGTCGACTAGCTCCGCCAGGATTTCCGTGAACTGGTTCACCCCTTCGCTGTCCATCCGCGCAGCGGACGTCATCGACCACAGATGCCAGTCGTTGCGGACGCGGAACAGCACTGCTCGGGTCCCCGCCCGGATGATCTCTTGGACGACGACTTCATGCGTGGTGCCATCGACCTTGATCCACAGTGGCTGTTCGGTCGTGAGGGGCGCCGAGCCCAGCTGGCGAACGGCCTCCACCTGAGGCTCGCCGCGGTAGCCCTGGTATGTCTGCTCGCGCATGGCGTCGAACAAGAGCCGATCGGACTGGTTCGACTCGCGCACTACGAACAGCCGGCGCTCGTCGCCGGACGCGTCCTCCTGCCACGCCGACGGGGCGCTGAGTGGTTGGTGGCTCATCGCTCGTTCCTCTCGATCGCACGGCTCACGATCCGCCGCCCCGCAGGTTGCCGGCCGCAGGGATCAGGAAGGGACAGCCGAGCTGCTCCGACAGGGCGATGGCACGGCCCGAAGTTTGGGCGGATGCGGTCGACCAGCTCGGCCAAAATCTCCGTGAACTGGTTGACCCCTTCGCCATCCATCCGCGCCGAGGACGTCGTCGACCACCGGAGCCAATCGATGTCGACGCGGAACACGATCGCTCGGAACCCCGCACGGGCGGTCGCCTGGACCACGACCTCGCGCTTGATGGTTCTGTCGGCGTCAATCCACACCCGCTGATCGGTGGCGAGGGGAACTAGCTCGCGAATTGCCTTCACTTGCCGATCTGACCGGCTCGTCTCGCGGACCACGAACAGCCGGCGCTCCTCGCCGGATGGTCCCTCCCGCCAGACCAACGGGACATTGGGTGGTTGGCAACTCATCGCCTGCTCCTTCCGAGCACGCGGCTGGCACCGTGCCAGTCCGCAGACTGCCGGTCGCGAGGATCAGCCAGGCATAGCCGACCTGCTCCGACAGGGCGATGTCGCGGATGGTGACGACCCGAAGAGACGTACCCATGACTCGACTGTAGTCTTGAAACTACACATTGGACCCCCCGCGGCTGGTCGCTTTCGGTGGCTCGAGAAGCGCCTACGAGGACCAGTCAGATGGGGTACAAGCTCGCCGATAGGAACAGTCCGGGGCCCAGCTGAGGGCGCAAGGAGGTTGGCGCGGGGCGCATCGCCGGCGTCACTGGCCGGCGAACGGACAGCACCGCCGCCAGCCTCTCGACGTGGGTGCGGTGCTGAGGCAACGACCTCCTTGCCTACGAGGTGCCGACGGGCACGGTCCTGGTCATGGCCGAGCCCTTTCTCTACACCAGTTCCGCTCTCGCCCGTCATCTCGAGGCGCTACTTCGGGGCGAGTTCGCTACCGGTGCAAGCCCGTCGGAGTTCTCCCTCGATCCCGTCGACCCAACCTCCGCCCCTGGGCCCGCCGGAAGCACCCAAGCTCGCGTTTGACAGGTCGGCCGCGAGAGGAGAAGGAAGCTCCCAAGACTCACCGCGGTCCTCCACGATGCCGTCGATGAGGGCGGAGGTCGCTTCAGCATCGGCATCTCGGCCGGCCTGTGCGACGAGCCCACCAGCAGCAGCCCGGCCATCGGTATGCCCAGGGCCGACTCGGCACTGCAGCCAGCAGTCGCCCAAGCCAGAACCCGACGACGCGGGAGCGCGCGGCGGCGACACACAAAGCGGCGACCAATCAGCGAAGCCGCCTCGATCAAGCCTTCCGCGCCTTCGCAGCCATGGACTTCGCGCGCGCGACGAACTGCTTCAACGAACCGTCAAACCGCAGTCCGGCCAGCGAGCGGGCTGCGGCGAGCTCATCGCCGGTTAGATCGCCGGCCAGGGCAAGGAGGCACGCCGCGCTCTCCCACGCCAACGCAGCCTCTCCGTCCGGCGTGTACCAAGCCGACGTAGGGGGACGGGTCCCGCTGAGGTATCCGCGCGCGTTTTGGGCACACTCGGCCGCACCCTCACGCAAGTCGTCGGCAAGGGACCCATCCATCGGCTCGGGCGACACAGAAATGTTCGTAGTTGTCATGCCCATACTTGTGCCCGGACGCCCTCTGAGTGCAGTCGCCGCACGTACGACGAGCGGATGGGAGCCGCCTGTCGCGTGCAAGCCGACGACCTTCCGTTCTCAGTTTGAGACGGGCCCCCGGACAGCTGCCCCACTCGCGCAGTTACCGCATCGGCCGCAGCAGTTAGCTCGCGCGTGCGTTGCAGCGCAGGTGCTCGACCCACGGGCCTTCCGGTACGCCCCCTACGGCGACGTCCTCGCCACCGTCCTGCGCCACCACGTCCTCGGGGACGCACCAACCCCTGCTCACCCCGGCCCACTCCGTACGCACAAGCGCCATCAGCATCGCCCTCGCCGCCGACTCTGCCCTCGACACCGACGATGCTCTGGCCCGACCCACACGCTCGGCAGGCCGCAGTACACCGGCAAGACCGCCCACGCCATGCTCCGACGCGACCTCACCATCCGCGAGACCAACGGTCACTCCAGCCCACACACGTCCGCACCACCACCTCGCCGGCCGCTGCCTCTACTACCCCGCGCACCTGCCCGAGCACCAAGCCGTCCAGCGCTACCTCGACTGCACCATCCGCGGCGCCGCCGCCTGACGCCGAATATCGGCATGGGGTCAGGAGGCGGCGCTCACGGCCGGCTCGCCAGGTCCCAACCGGGGCAGGAAGATGCGGCACTCCCCCGCCTGGCGGGATGCGCGGCGCAGCTACCGCGGGCCGCCAGCTTCTCCACTCACGCAAGCCCCTGCCCTCCTGCCCGATTGCGCCGTTATGGCCTGGCCGCCCAACTCGCCGAACGCTTCTAGGTCACTCCAACCATCGCCACGGGTCATCCCACCCCCTGCCAAACCGAGGACGTAGGCGAGGGCTCCGGTGCGGGGGCCGACGTTGATCGGGCTACCGCCGCCCGACCAGAGCAACCACGCCCCCGACACCGCCCGAGTCATCCTCGACCAGGCACACCTGCCACCACCCGCGTCCCTGCGCTGACCTCACCCGACCCGCCCAACAGCAGCTCGAATCGGGCCCGCCCGATAGGCCATGACTACAGACCTAAGAAGGAGGAACCCGCCCACGACACATCCGCGCAGGTCAGGACCCTGGAACCGCGCCCGATGCGTCCTGGAACGACCGGACGCAACCGGCGAAACCAGGACCCACGCCCGCCCCACCGTGCGGCGGCTGCCGCGCTCGCCGCACCACGAACCGTGCCTCGCCCCGGCTCACACACCGTGAGCTCCAACGCGAGGCCACCATGACCCACCACCAACCAGCCAAACGAGCCCAACGCGTCACCTGGCGCGAATCCGCCGACGGCTACCTCGAAGACCACTCCTGGGTCAAGGCGTACCCCCGACAGCTCACCGCCCTCATCCAGGCCCCGATCGCCCCGACGGCGATCGAGCTCGCGCTGTACCTGATGACGCAGCTCAAGACCAACTCCCCCACGATCGAGAACTGGAACGCCGGCGCCGCCGCCCACCGCCTAGGACGCGACCCCGACACCATCTCCGCCGCGACCAGTCGGCTGTGCGACGCCGACTTCGTACGCAAGCGCCGGCGACGTGGACTCCACCTCGACCTCAACCCCGCGCTCGCCTTCCGCGGCTACGAAAAAAACCACCGCGAGGCACTCGAGGCAATGCACATCCCCGCGCCACCTCGCCCCTGGATCAAGGTCTTCACCCCGAACCTGCACACCCTCATCCAGGCACGCCTACCCGGCAGCGAGCTACGCGTCATGCTCCGCCTCATCGCCCTCACCGAGGGTGGCAACAGCACCCAGCCGCTCGGCCCACCAACAACAGCCGCAAGCGCCATCGGCATGACCAAGAGCCCCTGGTGCGCCGCGCTCAAGGTCCTCGAAGAAGGCGAGTTGATCCAACGCGCCAACCGCTCCAACACCGCCGGGGTCACCATCAACCCGCAGTACGCCTTCCTCGGCGGCCCCAACCAACGCGCCGAAGCCATCGCTACCTGGCGACGCACCACGACCCAGCGCGCCCGCGCCGCCAAAGCCGCAGCTGCCAAGGCCGCGAGGGACGACTGAAGTCTCACAGCCACACACCCCACGGCACTCGGGTCAGACGCCCCCCAGGGCCGGCCCCAGCGAGTCTTGGACGGGGCCTGACGCCGGAGCCCTCAACACCGTGGAGACTGCGAGCCGCGTACACCCATCACAGCTATCCAAGTTCTTGGATTTGCCCTGGCTGGGACCGACGTGGCGCAGTTCCGCGACGGCTCCGGCCGGTACTGGCAGTGCGACCCGGAGGGAGTTCTGGCGTCAGCAGACCGAGATCCATCGTCGGCTAGGCCTTGTCGAGTGACCCCCCCCGTACGGTGTCGCCGAAGTGCGGCGCTGCGATGCTGGTGGGCAGGTCACGAGCTCCGCTCGAGCCCGGACGGCCCGCTTTATGAACACTATGAAACTCTAGAAAGACAGTGGAGCCGTAGAGAACTCCCGAGCTCGACGCCGGCGGGTCGATACCTCCCCCGTCAACCCCGCGACTTCGCGGGTGCACTCAAGCGCGACAAGAGAACTGGTACGCACATTGTGCGCCGTCTACGCATTCCTGGTTGGCGCGGACCTAGTCCCACCACAAGCCGTACACGCCATCGGCAAGCCCCTCAACAAGAACGTCCTCCACCCCGCCGGCGGCAACGGGGTCTTCGGCGTCCCAGGACCGCCATACCTCTGCAACGGCAGTTCCGAGTGCATCCGCATCAGCCGTGGTCGGCCAATCACGCTCCAGACGCTCAAGCAACTGGCGCCACAAGGCCATGCCTTGAACCTGGATCCCGTCCAGGCGCAGGTGCCCGCGCGTCAACGAGCCGACCAACCGCCCGTCGAACTGGGTAGCGAGGTCGATGAGCCACCACATCGGGGGCTGATGCCAGTTTGGCCGAGCGGTGACCATGGCGGCATCAAGGAGCGATGCCGCCCGGGCCGCAGCCTCCGGCAGCACGCCCGCCAGCCGCCAACCCGAGGTCACATCCTCCTGGTCAGCAAACGGTGCAAGCAGGGTCGCCAGCGCCTGTGCGGTAGCCACTGCTCAAGCATCGCAGCCGGATCCGACGCCCTAGCGCTAGCCAGCATCCATCCTCCAGGCGCGTGATCCCGAGGTTGAAGTGGACCCGGAGACCTTGAGCACCTGCTGCGGCCCTCCCGGAAGAGGGGGCTCGTCGTTCGACGGGGACGAGGCGGAGCGCCTCCCCACCCACGTGGGCGCCGGTGACGGAGCCGAAGACTCTCGGCCCGTCGCAGTCGTACCTGGCGTGGTAGGCGACGCCGAGCGCGGCGTGCACGTCGCCCTCCGGCTCCTCAAACTCACGTCCTTCTCGACGCCTCCGGCGCGGATGCGGCCCCTTCCGGACGCCTGCGCGGCCGGGAGCCCACGCCAAGTGGGCTCGACCGCTGCAGAGTCGCAACGCTGCGCAGGACAGGGTGCCAATCGGGTGCTTCTGAGCCCGCCGAGGCGCCGGCTTGCAGCCAGCGCCTCGGCGGCCACTCCCCCGACTGACGTCCATGCGAAAGACACACGCTTGGCACGTAGTTCCGCAAGGTCGGCGCCGGACTCGCTCGGCCGCGATACGGACTACGGCGGACCGAGGCGGAGGCCATACTCGACGAGTGAGGACGACGATCTCAGTCCCGGCCACGGAACTCGAGCGGGTCGACCGTCTGGCCGCCCAGCACGGGATGAGCCGCTCGCAATTCTACCTACGCGCGGCACGGCGCTTCGCCGACCACCTCGAACGCAACGACGCCCTCACCGCCCAGGCGAACCCCGCGATCGAGCGCGCCGGCCAGCCGTCGGAGGGCCTCTTCCTCCGCGCGTCCGAAGACGTGATCTCGGGAGGGATTGGCCGCTCCACCGGATGAGCGCGGCGCGCGCCCACCCCTGCGGCTGACGAGCCAGCGGGCACCCAGCGTTACGCTCGTTGACCGACGTCTTCGCATAGGAGAACCTGTCTGTCATGCCGCTCCTGGGAGTGCGGGATGCCGCCGAACGCCTAGGGGTCTCGACCCGCCAGATCCAGCACCTTGTTACCCAGGGTGAGCTGACGGCCCTGGCCCGCGGGGTCCTCGACTCCGGCTCTGTCGATAGGTTCCTTGCAGTGCACGGGACGCTGCGCTCCCGAGCTTGGTCGGCAGCGACGGCGTGGGGTGCGGTCGCGCTTCTGTCCGAAGTCGACGCATCGTGGATGGGAGGCACGCAGCGGTCACGCCTCAAGGCCCGGCTGCGTTCGCTGACCGCCGAGGAGCTTGTCGAACGAGCGAGGGCCCGCGCACTTGTCGCTCGCTTCGTGGGGCACTCGTCCGTTCTCGGGCGTGTTGCCCAGACGGTCGTCAACACTGCCGTGATGCGCTCGGACCTTGGGCTTGCCGGATCAGCGGTCCTTGATGGTTACCTCACGCTTGACGATCGCGACACCGTGACGCGCAGGTTCAGCCTCGTCCCGGACAACGAGGGCACCATCGTGCTGCGCGCGACGACCTTTCCCATCCAGACTGTCCGCGAGATCGCTTCGGCCGGCATCGTCCTGACCGCCCTCGACCTCGCCGAGTCGCTCGAGATGCGCGAACGTCGAGCCGGGATCGACGCGCTCACGCTCGCGCTGGACAAGTTCCGCGGCTGAGCACGAAACCCGGATCGCCGTCGATACCGGGTCGCGTGCATGCACGCCCACGCAGAGGACCACCCCCACCCGCGCCCCCAGCGCTCCGAGCCCCGATCGCGGTATCCACGAGGATGCGAGGGCGCCTTCCGCACACTCGACGGCGCGCCAGTAATCCAATGTGCGTGCCGGGGGCCGTGCGATCGCGGGCAGTTCCGGTCATGGGGGCGAGGCGCAGAGGCCTGCCCGGGAGATCTCAAACGGGGCCTAGCGCCGACGCCCTCAGCGTCGTGGAGACCGCGAGCCGCGTACCCATCACAGCTTTCTGGACTCCTCTAGTTTTTGCATTTGCCCCAGCCGGGACCGACGTGCGCAGCCATCGAGCGTCAGGCTTCCAGCCCTCGATGCACCCCCAGCGCAGCCTCCACACCGCTCCAGGCCGCGGCGCCAGCCACCTCCCAGGCAGGCCGCCACCCACCTGTGCATCCGCGCACGCCACCGCTCGGGCTGCCACCATGTGCCCATGGCCCGGTTCATGACCGTCGACGATGTCGCCGAGGAGCTCGTGCTCTCGAAACGGGGGGTCTACGCGCTCGTCACGTCCGGGGCACTCCCGGCGATCCAGGTAGGCGGGCGCGGCGTGTGGAGGATCGAGCGCGCTCGACTCGAGGAGTACATCGAGCGGCTGTACGACGAACAGCGCCGCCGCATCGCCGAGCCCGACGACGAGCAGCCGTCGACGGACGGCGACACCGATGTCTGACCCGTTTGGGCTGGCAGACCGGTTTGAGCGTCGGCCACCGTTGTCGCACGCGGCCCGCCGGTTCGAATGGATCGCTGGGACAGTCCTGGCCCTGCTGCTTCTGATCGGGTTTGGGGTCCTCAAGCGCTGCGAGGCGCACTACAACGTCTACGGCCGCTCCAACGACGGCGCGACCGAGGGACTGCAGAGCAACGTGGCTGCTGCGCTCTCATGCCTCGAGGCGCAAGCGCCGGGCCTGCGCCCGGGGCAGGACACCGCCGCGGTTGCCGAGCAGCTGACCGACTGCGCGGGCACCGACATCCTCAACCAGGACGACGACGCCATCCGCCCCATCGACTGGCTGCACTCCGAGAACGGCACCATCGCGGTGACGAGCACCGCCACCGCCGACCGGCTCAACCTCACCTTGCTCACCGAAAGCTCTGCCGTGGCCACGGCTGGCGTCTCGCAGGACCGCACCACACTTGGCACGTGCTGGCAGGTGGCAAGTGTGGTGCGCTCCGGCACGCTCTCGTCCCCGTCCGGGACCCCGTGCAAGGAGTCCGTGGCCACCAGGGCGAACATCCAGGAGCAGGTCGCGTTCGACGGCCTCGAGCTCGCCGGCGCCGCAGGAGGTGGGGCCGGTGTCTGAGACGCCCGGCTGGCAGCATCTGATCACCCTCGACGTCGACGGCTTCCCGGCGACGTTCGCGACGGCGCGCGAGGCGGAATGGAAGCGCGTCGTCACCGCGGCGTGCGAGCGGTGGGCGGCCACCACGCCGCCGCGCGTGACGGCCGCCTTCCGATACGCCGTCGAGATCGACTTCCGGCTCGGCCCGTCCCGGCACGCCGGCGAGACGTGGGACCTGGACAACCTGATCAAGCCCACGCTGGACGCGATGATCCCGGTGTTCGGCCCGCGGCAGTGGAGCGGGCCCCTGCAGCCGCAGGACGACCTGGTCGACCGGCTCCAGGCAGAGAAGCGCCAGCCGGCCGACGGCGAGCAGCCCGGCGCCACGATCACGGTGCACGTCCGGCCAGCGACCCAGCTCGGGACCCCGGGGTGACGACGCTGCGCGAGCTACCGGCCGGCGAACTCGAGACGGTGCTCGCCGAGCGCGAGGCGGCCCGCCAGTGCCTGTGGTGCGGCGCACCGCTGCCCGCCGGGTCCCGCCCGCACCGGCGCACCTGCTGCGAGCCGCACCAGCACGCGCTCTCGCGGTGGCGCCGCGGGCCGCGCGCCCGGGTGCTCACTTGCCGCGGCTGCGGGCAACCGATCGATCGCACCGGCGTCGCCGGCAACGCCCCGGTCCTGTGCGACCAGTGCCGGCCCCGGCGCCTACCCCCGCAGCCGCCGTTCCCCATCGGCACCCGGTTCGCGCGCTACACGCTGCTGGAGTACGCGCCCAGCCTGCCGGGCCTCGCCCGCGCCAAGTTCCGCTGCGACTGCGGACGGGTCAAAGACCTGCAGGTCTCCAACGTCTCCGGCGGCAGGGTCACCGACTGCGGAGTCGGCGTAGACCACCAGCGCCTGGACGGCACCGTCTGAGCATGGCGTACTCATCCAAGCCCTCGTTAGAGGCGCCACGCCCGTTTGGTGTGGGTGAGGTCGTGTGATGCCGAAGTATCGAGACTAGATAGACCCGTCGGCCGGCTCGCCGGAAGAGGACCCCGGTGCGCAACCGATTCCCGACCCTCCCGGCTCGAGCGTGTGGGTCAATTGGATCGTCGAGGAGAACGATCTCTGGACGGCGCGCTGGTAGGCGGAGGGCAAGGCTCTCGACTTCACCGGAATCAAGGCTGAGGTAATGGAGTGGGCCGCCCGCCATCCCGCCGAACGGGCGTGGATCTTCGCGGCAACGGCGAACGGCTGAGTCCCCCTCGATCTGCCGGACGAGTCGTCGGGACCGCGGTAGGCCAGGCGACCGCATACACGTCGCCCACGCCGGGGCGTAAGCCCCGCCGCCGTCAGCGTTCCGGCCGCCCAACGTCCCGGCTGGAGGTCGGCTCCGCATCCGGCATGAGGACGGTGCTGAACAACCGACGGGTGCGCCGGCCATCCGGCTGCAGTGCCAGCCGTGGCTCCAGCACCGCACGGAGCTCGCCGATCAGTTCCGCGAGCTCGTCGTCGGTGAGGTACATGGCGTTCTGCCGGTATCCGACCAGGTCTCGTTCCAGGTCGACGTCGCCCCGATCGAGGTAACGGTCGTAGTCGGCCAGCAGGCCCGCGACGAACGTCAGGAAGCCTCGGCGGTGGTCGTCCACGCTCATGCCGCGCGCCTCGTCGGCGCCTACGTGGGCTGCGCCGGCGCGCAGCCGATAGGTCCGCTCGACCGCGCCGCGGACCCGCCGCTCGCCCACCACCTCCAGCACTCCGCCGTCGACGAGCGCGGCCACCTGGCGGTACAGCGTCGCCGCCGACACCTCCGGCAGCTGGGCACGCAGCTCGCCCGTAGTCAGTTCCCGGTCGCCCAGGAACGTCTGCACGATCCGCAGCCGCACGGGGTGCAGCACCACGTCTGCCGGTCTGAGCTCCATCAAGCGATCCTCCACCACGTCATGGTTGACATCATTCTCACTTGCGAGAATGATGTCAACCATGACAGCGATCACGCTCCTCCCCGACACCCTGACCGTCGCCTTCACCCGCGCCGAGAAGGTCGCCGGACTGATCCGCGACCAGCACGTCCCGCTCTCGGCCGTGCGCAGCGTCGAGGTGGTCCCCGACGGCCTGGCCGCCGCCCGCGGGCTGCGCGCGCCGGGCCTGGCGCTGCCCGGCTCGCGCAAGATCGGCACCTGGCGCTCCCGCAGCGGCAAGACGCTCGTGTCGGTCCGGTCCGGGCGCCCCGCGCTGCGCGTCCGCCTGGACGGCCAGCGCTACGCCGAGCTGCTGGTCGACGTCGACCGTCCCGCCGAGGTCGCGGCCGCCCTGGCTCGCGTCACCCCCTGACCTGATGAGCGGGTCCCGGCGCGACGCCGGGCCCGCCGGCCGAGGAGCACCGATGACCGACACGACACTGACCTTCCCCTCCGGCGACATTGCCCTCGCCGGCACGCTGACGACGCCCCCCGGCACCGGCCCCTTCCCGGCCGCCCTGCTGATCCCGGGCTCCGGTCCCGTCGACCGGGACTCCAACCACAAGCGCATGCCGCTGGACATCACGCGCCAGCTCGCGCATGCGCTGCGCGACGCCGGGGTCGCGACCCTGCGCTACGACAAGCGCGGCGTCGGTGCCAGCGGCGGGCGCTGGCGCGCCGCCGGCTTCGGAGACAACGCCGACGACGCCCGGGCGGCCCTGGCAGGCCTGGCGAGCCGCCCGGAGGTGGACCGGTCACGGATCGTCATCGCGGGACACTCCGAGGGCGCGCTGCTGGCGACCATCGTGGCCGCCGGGAACGACGAGCTCGCCGGCGTGATCCTGCTCAGCGGCTCGGCCACCCCCGGCGAAGAGCTGCTGCGCTGGCAGGTGCGCCAGATCGCACCCACTCTGCCCACCGCCGTCCGAATCCTCCTGCGGCTGCTGCGGACCGACCTCGAGCAGAAGGTCGCCAAGAACCACGTCAAGCTCAAGGCCACCACCACCGACGAGGCATGGGTCGACGGCGCCAAGCTCAACGCCCGCTGGCACCGGGAGTTCATGGCCTACGACCCCCGAGCCGACCTGGCGCGCATCAGCGCACCGGTGCTCGCCCTGACCGGGAGCAAGGACCTCCAGGCCAAGCCGGCCGACCTCGAGGTCATCGCCGAACTCGTGCCCGCCCCGGTCGAGGCCCGCCTCGTGCCGGACGTCAACCACATCCTGCGCCCCCAGCCCGGGCCCGCCACCCTGCGCACCTACCGGACGGACCTGCACGGCCCCGTCGACCCGCGCGTGACCGCGCAGATAGTCGGTTGGCTCGCCGAGTTGTTCGCGAGGCTTGCCGGTGACGGTTCACGGCCAGCTCCCGGCAACGCGCCCGCACCGTCTACTCGGGCTTGACGATGGTCGCCGGTGGCCTGGTCGATCGCCGGCCCGACGCCTAAACGCTCGCTGCCGCCAGCCTCGTGCTGTTCCTCGCCGGCGCCCCGCTGTGCAACCACGGCCCACCATCGAGGCGACCGGAAGCGCATCCCGCGGAGCGGCGCGTGCGTCGCACTCGCGCAGCTGCTGAGCTCCGGGCCCTGACAGGTTTCTGCGACGGATGAGGCTGTGGGGAATGCACTTCGCGGCGTGCGTGTTGCGCGGTGCGCGCAAGCACCCAGCGGTGCAAACTTCGGGGCGATCCCGCCCACCGCGCCGGGCACCCGAGCGCCCGACACACCCACCCCCGGTACGACAAGGAGCAAGCCCGTGGCCACCGACTACGACGCACCACGCACCAAGGACGACGACGAGCACGAGTCCCTCGACGCGCTGACCGGCCCGAAAGACCCCAAGACTTCCTCGTCGGTCGACGTGGACGAGAACGAGGCGGCGGAGTCGTTCGAGCTGCCCGGTGCGGACCTGTCCGGTGAGGAGCTGACCGTCCGAGTCATCCCGCCGCAGTCCGACGAGTTCACCTGCACCAGCTGCTTCCTGGTCCACCACCGCTCTCAGCTGGCCGAGGCGCGCTCGGGCCAGCCGGTGTGCACCGACTGCGCCGCCTGAGCGCACCCGGCAGCAACGCTCGCCGGCCTCAGTCGCGCGTGGGCAGCAGGACCGGACCCTGGAGCAACACCCACGAGCTGGGCCAGGACGACCTCAACCCCGCACACGCGCGATTGATCCCTAGATCGCTCCGCCGCTGAGGCTGCTGAGTCCGTCTTAGCCGCGCGCACGGGTCACCAATCCCGAAGCGCTTGCGCCGGGCGATCGCTCGGCGCGTCACCCCTGCCTCCAGCACGTGCCTGGCAGCCGACCGTACCGGGAAGTCGTGGCACACCTAGACGTGGTGTCGCAGATGTGGGGCTGCAGTCCCGCCGTAGCCTTCTCGCTGGTGGCCCGAAGATGCGGCCGCCGCCCTTCCAGGACGGCCCGGTCACGCCGGGCTGGAGAGCAGGGAGACGACGTTGAGCGACCTCGTGCCCGACCCGCTGGACGCAGCCCGCCGCATCGGGCACACGCTCGTGCGCGTCAAGACCGGCGACACGGTGCACGTGCCCACCTGTCCGCACCTGTCCTGGACGACGAAGACCATGGAGGTCACCGACCCCGCTGAAGTTGCGCGCTGGCGCCTTTGCACGGCGTGCGAGTCGGAGCTGTCGGGTCGTGGCCGCACCCGCTACCCCGACCTCGAGCGTGCGATGGAGGCGCTGCCGGTGCCGCTGGACAACCGCCCCATGGTCCGCGAACTGCTCGCCGACCACGACGCCGAGCTCATCTGGATCCCGCACTCCGGCTCCTACATCGGCGCGGGTGGGCCGAAGGTGCGGACCCGGTACATCGGCAAGGGGTACGTGTGGATCGACGCGCGAACCCACTGGCTGCCCGTCTCGGGTGAGAGCCGGGGCCGCGTCGGCGGCGGGCGCACAGAGCCGCAAGAGGTCCTGTGCCCCACCTGCCAGATGGTGCTGCCGGCGACCCGGATCTGCGACACCTGCTCCTGACGACCGCCCAGCCGACCCGTCAGCGGGGGTCACCGACCGGGCGAACTCCCCCGCTCGAGCGCGCCGGCCAGCCGTCGGCGAGCCTCTTCCTCCGCGCGTCCGAGGATGCGATCTCGGGCGGGGCCGACCGCTGCGTTGGATGCCCGCGACACGTGCCCACCCTGCAGTTGGCGCACTGGAGCGCGGGCATCGGGCTTGTGTTGACCGGCGCCTTCGCATAGGCGAATCCGTCTGTCATGCCGCTGCTGGGAGTGCGGGATGCCGCCGAACGCCTAGGGGTCTCGACCCGCTAGATCCAGCACCTTATTGCCCGAGGCGAGCTGACGGCGCTGACCCGCGGGGGTCCTCGATTCAGGCTCTGTCGATAGGTTCCTTGCAACACGTGGGACGCGCCGTGCCCGAACATGGTCGGCGGAGAAGGCGTGACGCGCGGTCTGGTCGGGTGCTGACAGGGGCCGCTCGGGGCGAGCGGGTCGTCTACCCCAGCTTGACCAGGGTGAGTTGCTCGTCGGCGAGCTGAACGTGACTGGCCTTCCAGCCGGCGTCGGCGATGGCACGAGCGACGGCGGACCCGTCGTAGCTGTGCCAGTGCGGCACGTGCTGGCGACTCGACGGGGGTAGGGGGAACCCGAGCACTCCCTCGACTTCGTCGAACGTCAGCGTCAGCTCTCGCGCCTGGTGAGCCCGCAGCCACCGGTACAGGGGTGCGTACTTCCCGGAGTGCGTGGCGACCGCCTTCGAGCCGTCCGTCGTGCCCCGCACTGGGTCGACACCGGGCACTATGGCGGATGCCGCGCCTGTGGCGGCGGCCGTCAGCGACGCGACATCTCGTTGCTCGACGAGCGCTTGGACGTCGTCCGCAGTCCACACGAGCACCGTCGGGCCGGGCCGGTCCACCAGCATCTCCGCGAATCGACGTAGCCCGTCGTCCTTCGGGTCCGTGCCCGCGAGCACGATGACGCCCAGGCCGACCCCAGCGTCTTGCAGGTTCAGCAGGTCCCCCTTCACATGCTTCCGGGTCCGCCAGCTCGACTCGATCTCGAACCCAACCACCGGCACCGGCCGTTCCAGTCCCGGGAACGGCGACGGCGGCGCCCAGGTCCACACCACGTCGAGACGCCCGCCGCGCACCGGGTACTCGAGCACGACGTCGAACCCGAACCGAGAGCCCGCTTGAGCGAGGAGGTCAGTGAGCTCACGGTTCAGCTCCGACGCTGTCCGGTCGTCGGGGGTGCCCATGCCCGGCAGTATCTCCGTCGTGCTGCGCAGCTGCCAGGTGTTGCTCCGGAAGTCGTCGCGGCGACTCGCCGATGCGCAGGCTGCAGCTGTTGGCGCCGCTTGGGCCCGACGGCGCGCCTGCGACCTGAGCACGCCCGCCGCACGGCCTCGGCTCGAGCGCCTCGGACCGCTGTGGGCACCACCCGAGGCGGCTGCACACACCACCCGGGCACTGACGGTCTGTGCCCGCTGCGAGCCAGAGCTCGGACTCGAACCGGCGACCTGCTCCTTACCATCGAGCTGCTCTGCCGACTGACTGCTCGCTGGCGTGAGGCACAAAGTGGCGGCTCCCCCGCGATGCGCCCTGAACCCCTCGCGGCCGCACGACCCGCGCGGCGATGCCCCAGTCGTGGGCTGCCGGGCCGCTAGCGTGCGAGCGTGACGATCTCGACGCTGGGCCGGCTGGAAGCGGTGGCACCACGGGAGGTGTGGCCGCACGAGGCGGCCGACCTGACCCCGTGGCTGCTGGAGAACCCCGAGGAGCTGTCCTCGGTGCTGGGGATGGACCTCGAGCTCGAGGCGGCCGAACACCCGGTCGGTGGGTTCAGCCTCGACCTGCTGGGCCGCGACCGGGTCACCGGCGAGCGAGTCATCGTCGAGAACCAGCTCGAGGGTTCCGACCACGGCCACCTCGGGCAGATCCTCACCTATGCCGCCGGGACCAACGCGACGAACGTCGTGTGGCTCGCCACGAACTTCCGCCCCGAGCACCGCGCCGCCCTGGAGTGGCTGAACGAACGCACGAACGCCAGCACGCGGTTCTTCGCCGTCCAGCTCCAGGTCGTGCGCATCGGGTCCTCCCCCGCCGCGCCCCTGCTGACGCTTGTGGTGCGGCCCAACGACTGGGAGAAGGTCGTGCGCGCCTCAACGAGCCCTGCGCGCCGCCGCGGCGAGGAGGACCTGGTCAGCGAGCTCGAGCGGGTCGGGCAAGGCGACCTTGTCGAGCCGGTGCGCCAGCTGCTGCACGCCCACCTGGCCCTGGGCGATGCCGCCTCCCTGTACTGGGGAGAGGGCCGCCAGCCCTCGGTCACTGCGGTGCTCATCGGGACGCGCGTGTCGCTACAGCCGTGGACCATCTCGTTCATCGCCGGGCAGGCGGCGCTGTCGGTCAACTACGAGTACGTCTACAAGGCGGGCAAGGGCCTGACCGGGGAGCCGATGTCGGCGTTCGCCCAGGCAGTGCAGGGGATCGCGGGGGTGCGTGCGGTCAGCGGTGACGCGGAGGCGTTGGACTGGCGCCGTCGCCCCTCGGTACCCGCCGGTCCGGCGCTCGCCGGCGGCGGTGTCGACGTCCTAACCCGCGCTGTTGCCGCCGCGCAGGCCGCCATCGCCTGACGGCCAGACACGCGTCCTTCGCCCGGCGCCGCCGTCGGCTGCCAGAGAGCAGCGAGCCGGCACGGTCACTGTCGAAGCGACCTACCCCGCGTAGCCCTAGAGAGGATGCCGCAGTGATGACGACTACCCGCGCGCCACGCATCGTGGTCCTGCTGACGGGTGTGCTGGTCACCGCTGCTATCGCCGATTGCTCCCTGGCGGCGCGGGGGTGTGTCACCGTTCAGCGTCGTCATCCTCGGCCGCCGAGACCCCAGCGCCGGGTTCCGCCGCACCAAGCGCGAAGCCGACGCTCTCGCCCGACCAGGAGCGCTGTTCCTGAACGCGCTGCTTGCCATCGGGTTGCAGTGCTCCCTAGACGCATCACTAAAAGCGATGAGGACCGTTGACGCTCCTCTTGAAACACCGACGAGCGGGCAACTCACTCAGCCTTGGGTCGATTGCCGTAGTCGCAACCCGCGCATTCTTCTTCGTCGATGGCATTCCGTGTCCAGCACCGGGTGCAGGTCCAGTAGTTCGCGCGCGGTTCGGCCATTCGGCTTTTCCTCGGACGCACCGTTAGGTCGTCATCGAGGGAGAGCGCTGTCATTATCCTTTCCGTGTCGTCGAGTTCCTCAGCGATCTCAATGGCGATCCTGCCCGCGAGGCGTAGGCAACTCTCGGGTGACGAGGCTGCTTCAGTTATCAGCGTGCCGGTTTCCCTTTCCGCAATGACCGCAACGGCATAGGCCAGCGCGGCGTCGTACATCCCAAGGTGACTTAGGTCGCGATGGAACATTTCGACTGGATCCCAGTGCGTTTCGTTCGCGTTCAATAGGAGCTCAGCGGCCGAGTGCGCCAACCAATCCGAACCGCTGACGAGACATTCGACAAGAGTTTGCTGATCGCGGACGGACAGTTCCTCAGCGTGCTCTCGGTCTGGGTCGACAGGGCTCGCTGACTGAGTCGCGATAACAAGCCAGTCTTCTGAGAACCATCGCCTTGTGGGATTAGAACCCTCGAATGACTGCCGAATGTGCTCTGCCTGTGCCGCGACCGTAGCGCGGTCGATGCCACGGGCGCGCGCAACGATGTCGATCCACTGTCTCCGCAGCGCATGGAACTCGGATCGAAACCCATGGTGGAAATCGCCGTAGGACACTGTTGGGAAGCCCATGGCCTCCAGGAGGTCCCCCGCAGCCGTGAGCGACCAAAGATCCGGTGGCTCATTGACGCTTCCTGCGGGCGCCAGGGAGATGAAGTCCTCAAGCAGTGTGAGATCGTCCCGATCGGTGGGGCCGAGGCCGGCCAGTGCGTCCGTCCAGTCGGGCAGTCTCCACTCCGCAGCGCGGGCATCGGCCGCCCGGAGGCGGCTGTGAATCCGTTCGCCGATGCCGGTCCGCGCGTCTCGGGCAGCATCGAATATCCAGCGCGTCGCATCGGGAAAGCGGGCCGCGATCTGGCCGAGATGCTCGGTGACGCCGAGTGCGACCTGCGCTACGCCGTCGGGTCGCGGCGGGGTGACCACGAAGTGTGCTCGACGCCGTGAAGTGCGCTGCACCGGCGGGTCAGAAGTCGGCACGGGCATCCGCATGACATGCTCGATCGCGTCCAGCACTCGCGCGTCCAGCGATGAGCGGTCACTGGCAGCGTCGGCAAGTCCGGCCACTGCCACCAGGATCGCGCGCTCGTCTTGCGAGAGGTCAGCTGCAACGATTAGCGCGTCGCGCTCCTCGCGCATGGCAGCGGTAAGCGTCAGTTTGCAGACCTGCAAGACCAAGTCGGCGATGGAGACAAGCGCCGCGCTTCTGGCGCGGATGAGCTCGAGCGCTCCCCGGGGGTTGCGGCGTCCACGGCGCACGGGCGCGGTCTGGCTCGCGACGTGGTGCTTGACGTTGGTGAGCAGCCGACGCATCTGCTCGTCGTCAAGAGAGATGCCGCGGTCAGCAATTAGAACCAGCACCATGGCGGTCGCAGCAGCGACCCCGGTCGCTCCGAGGTCGAGTAGAGCATCGATAACCGGCGGGTGCAGTTCTGCAGCAAGACCGATCGCATCGTCGGTGTCCGTGTAGGCGATGACCTCGGCGAGCCACTTGTGCAGGTCGTCTGGTCCCCGCTGGGCCCACATTGCCAACGCGATGTCGACGAACACTCGGCTGCGGCTGGCTATCTCGTCCGACGCGCCGACGACGAACACCGCAACACGCTCATCCCAGAAACGCAGGACATCCTCGGCGACTTCCTCCGCCCGAGCGCCAGGTAGGGCCCATCGCGGACCGCGCAACGTGCGCTCAAGGGTGTGGAGCGCGTCTTGCTTCGTCGGCGCGGACTTCTCGTCGAGCATGCGACCGAGGTCGGTGAAACCGTCGAGCAGCATCATCGGAGAGACCTCTGGAGCCCATGAGCGAGCGTCGTCCGGTGTGGTCCGCTGGCGTTCCCAACGCTTGACCGACCGGGTCAACGCCTGATGTAGCACGCGAGCACGACCACTGGGGAGATCAGCCTCGGGAGTGTCAGCGCAGATGAGCGTCACCAGCGTCGCTAACAACGGAATCGCCATCAGCTCACCGTGAGCCTTCCGCGCGTCCGCCAGCCACTGCTGGCGACTCGCCAACCATGCATCGCGTTGATCGGGCGCTGCTCGTTGGTCGGCACACACTTTGAGGATCGAGTCGATCGTCGATTCCAAGCCGGTCGGTTCGACAAGTTCGCCGCGCGGGAGATCGAGCCGTGCGGCAGCCCGTTCGGCGCTGGGGCGGGTAGTAACTACCAGTCCAAGGCGTGGCGGTAACTGTCTGGTTATCTCGTGCAACTGCTGCGCTACTGAGGCAGCGCGCGAGCCACATTCGTCCAGGCCGTCACAAATGACGATCGCATCCCCGTTAGCTACGGCCTGATGAAGGTGGGCGCGGAGCGCAAGTCGATGTTCCTCACCGACCGACTCCTGAACGCACACGTCGAGCAGCGCATCAAGATCCAGGCCTTGCTCCCGTGAGGCGAGAGCCTTGACTAGCGGAACGACGACCGGGATAGGAGCATGTGGATGATCGGCACAATGTGCTGCAAGCTCTCGGACGGCAACCGACTTGCCGGCTCCCGGTGAGCCAACCACGAGAAGGCGCCGCCACCTTCGCACGCAGACGATCAACTCGCTCCTAGAAGACCGGTCTTCCCTTGATCGCCTGACTTGGATCTGTGACAGCAGCCCGTCGACGTGGACGGGAGGCAAGTCGTCGGCGAGGAGAGACAGATCGATCGTGCCCTGTCGTTGCGTCAAGTGAGTGCGGTATGCATCGATGGCACGGCGTCGGGCCGCTGCGCGTTGAGCCGGGTATCCACCCGCATCAGGGAGAACCACCAGCCCGTCGCGAGCAAGCGCAGACTCCCAGTCATCGATCGTTGAGGCGTCACCAACACCGGCTTGGCGCGCGAACTCGTTCCCGAGAGAAGCAATGACGCCCGCGCCATTGCCATCCTGCACAATGTTGGCCGCGAGCTCGGCGAGATGCGCCTGGCCCAGCGCACCGTCGGTCGCGTTTGGAAGATGCAAGAGTCGCGCACGGCGCAAGACTTCCGCGTGCAGCCTCTCGGGGACTGACTTCGTGATCGCGGCGATCGCCGCGAGATCGGTGGGTCGCTCAGCTTGCGGGACCGCCTCCCGATGGCGGCGGAGCGCGCCCTCGAGCTTCCGCACGTCTCCGCGAAGTTCCTCGGCTGCCAGGACGAACAAGTCGTTTGGCTGCGCGTCGTCAAGCTGCGCGACCCAGTCCTCAACAGTGCTACGTAGTTGGCCGTCATTGCCAACTGCCCGCTTAGCCGAGACGTAAGCGAGGCGACCGTCGGAGAGCGTGACCTTGAGGTCATCCGTCGGATCGTCGGTCTCGAAGTGCAGTGCTACAGGGACGACATAATCGGGCAGATCGAGACCTGGGACGGTCCTGCCCCGCAGCCCAAGTACAGCCACGTAGACCGCGACGTGCGTCCGGAACACGCCGCCACCGGCGTCGGCCCTGCCTGCACTGCTCATGACGTGGACTCACCTCTCCCTTGCCGCCACATCGCTCCGCGGTTGAGCACCTCGAAGTGTGGCGCATTGCGCCGAGGAAGCGGCGTCAACACCCGACGCGAGTTCTTCACCGCCACCCGGGCCGAGGTGCTCGAGGTGCGGCGCGAGCACAACCTCCGGTCGTCGAGTACCGCACCGAGGCCGACGCGGAGGAGTACCGGGCGAGTTGGGAGATCGCGGCGCGACCAGAGCCGACTGCCGCGGCGATGTAGCCGATAGCGGCCGACCTGAGACGTCCTACATGAGCGACTCGCGCCGCTTCTCAGTCGTTGTCAACAGCGTCCAAGATCTGGATCGCCCCATGCTCGTCTACGCATTCGAGCAGATCTCGGTGTGGAACATCGTCTTCTGCGTACTCGTAGCGGCGCACGAGGAGGTCACGCATCGCCCCTTCGCCCGGGGCCTCTGGCCGCCCCTGGAGGCTCCATCGCCTTGCCACCGAATGGGTCTGTAGCAAGGTGTGGAACGAGAGCTCGTCTTCTGCGAAGGCGCTAAGCGGGATCGTGGGCGAGGTCACCGTCTCCGGTTGCCTCGCAAGCTGCATCGCCCGCTCCTGATTGCCGGCACCCCATCCAAGGCCTGCCGCCCTGAGGCGCCAGTTCCACGCCACGTTGACGAGCACGACCAGGATCTGCCAGTCCAGCCATCCGGCGTCGCGCATCTGCATGATGGACTTGCGGCACGTGTCGTCCGCGAGGAGCCGGGGCAAGGTGTAACGAAGCGTCTCGCTCGCCACCTCGTACCTCTCCCGGATGGCACGTAGCGCTTCGTCTCGGACGTACCCGGCCCCGGTCCGCGTAGAGGGGCCAAGTGAGGGCGACGCTATTGGCCGGAACCCAGCCGACGACGCCGGCCGGGTCGCGGCGGCGCACCTCGCGTAGTGGTCATCGTCCAGGTAGTCGGCCGCTTCCTCGTACGGTCGTCCGACGGTGAGTTTGTGGGTAAGCCCAGCCGCGAACATCGGGTCGAGGAGCGCCTGGAGATCGCCCGCTGGTCGAGCATGCACTGCATCGACGAGCTGAACACAGAGCGCAGCCACTGAGTGCTCGCGCGCCTCCAAGTCTTCGAGATCCGCAGACAGAGTGACCTCAGCGTCGATCACAGGCCTCGAGCGGTCGATGTCAACGGCATCCACCTCGCGCCCAGCGTCTCGCCTCACGTCCACGTGTACGCGGACGGTGCTTGAGATCAGTACGGGGTGGTATGGCGCGATGTCGGCAAGGAAGACCTGGAGCGCGGCCACGAGGGCCTCCGCCGCGAGTACCGTGGTGCGGTCATTGGCGAAGGTGAAAGTCCAGCGCACTCCAAGGGCTTCGAAGTCCGCAATGCGAATGGGCCCGACGTCGCTGAATAGGGGTCCCGCGAACTGCTCAACGGCGGCCTGCTCGGCGCCTGTGCCCTGGACGATCTCGTCCAGCAGTTCGAACCAGCCGGTGCGCGGGTGTCCCGCGGAGATTAGGGGCTCAAGCTCGGGCCAGAACTGTCGGATCGCCGCAAGCTCAAGGACAGCATCGTTCCGGTGGTTCTCGAGTTCGGCGTCGTTCTCGAAGTCGAACGGCTCTGGCAGGTAGTGTGCGCGGGCCAGGAGAGCAACCTCAGTAACGGCTGCCCCATCGACCCAGCATCCCGAATATTGGGAGTACCGCGCCGCCTCCAATAGAGCCATCGGCAACTGCCCTTGTGCGTCCTCGGTGCCATGAACGGCGGTCACGGCCGCAGCTGCGGCTGCATACATCTTCGCCGCATACATCAGGCCGAGGCCGGCGTACAGCTTGCCTATAAACCGCATGGTCAGTACCGCGCCGTACAGCGTGTCTCCTGTGAACCAGTTCGCTTTGGCGTTGTGCAGCTCGACGAGCGCTTGCAGCGGCTTGCCCGCCTTGACGAACGCCATCCCGCGATCACGGCACCGCTCGGCTGTCGTCGCCTGCCCTTGGGCGGCAGCGGTGGCTGTGTCGAGCCCGTCGCGAACCTTCGTGTAGAGGGCATGGCTCGACACGATCGGCGCGAACAACGCGAACAGCCGTGAGATGTTGCGGACCGAGTACGCACGGGCGCTGGGGAGCAGTCCGACCAGTCGGGCCAGGTGCTCCATCGCCGCTGGGACATCGATGAGATCTTCATCATCTAGCTTCGAGAAGTCGACTTCGAGGTCCTCGAACTTCACTCCGGCGTGCGCCGCCACCTCGACCGGATCTGGCCGGCCGCGTGTTCGCTCAGCCTTGCGCACGTCGGGCATCAGGTAGGCGAACACCAGCGACTCGGTCAGCGACGCGGCCCGCACTGGGTGGGTGGTGGTGTCGGTCCTCTCGAGCAAGTCGGTGACGTGAAGACACAGCTGCGCAAGTGCTTCCCCGATCTCGTCCGCCCCGGCCCGGCCGACGCCGCTCGACCACATCCCGCCCCAGTACGACGCCAGCACGACCGCGTCGTCGACGATGTTCGGGTGTTCGCTCGTGCACGCGAACTTGATGGCACGGCGCACGAGATCTTCCACGCCGGACGCGCTACCCGTCCCGCGGAAGCGAGCGACGGCCATCTCGTAGCACGCCCGGAACACCAGCTCAGTGTCTGCTCCGTCGTCCGAGTCGACCAGGAACGCACTCATGTAGTCCAGCCACTCGGGCAGGTCGGCGTTCGCGTCGCGCTCCCAGGTCGCAAATCGCAGCCCCTGGGTGATCTCTCCTTGCGTCGCCGGCGTGAGCGCCGCCGGCCCGGTGTGCTGACGCAGCTTCTCCAGCAGCTCCACGTACCACTGCGGCGCCGGATCGTCTTCGGGCGGCGGCACCATCGATGACGGTAGGTCAAGGTAGTGCCGAGCCACCCACACGAGATCGGGCTCGGCGAGGAACGTCGCGATATCAGCACCGCAGAAGACGTCGAGCGTGACCTTGTAACGCTCACGCGCCTGCTTCTTCAGGGCGTGGGTGATGCCCTCCGAGATCGGGTGCACGCTGAAGTACGCAACGTGCTCCACCGGATCTGCGCCCGGGGCACAGATCGCCTCGAGGTCGGCGAGGACCTTGCCCCTCAACTTGTCGCTCTGCACGGTGCAGGCCAGCACCACCGGGGCGGTCGACGCGGACGCCGAGAAACCCGCGGCGTTCGGCAACTCGGCGGGGATGCGGGTCGTGAAAGTCTCGGCGTCGCGCCCCTGGTCACCGCCCGAGCTGACGGGTCCGGTCGCGATCATGATGTTCGCGCTGATGCGTCGGCGAGCGATCCGCGTCGCGATCTCCTCGAAGCGGTGGTGCTCGTTCCTCGAGGAGAGCTCGTGCAGCCGGAACTGGATATAAGCCTCGGCTTCAGGGATTGCACCGGTCACGGGGCCATCCTGCCGCGTCCCTGCGACGGAGCCGCGGAGCCTGGGCGCCAGAGCCGTATCTGCGTCGCTCGGAAGGCGGCGCGGTGGTGGCAAGCACAGGGCGCGATCTCCGACATTGCGCGAACACCCTTGGAGCAACCCAGAACTGGGCGCAGGATTGCCACAGGACGTGCCACAGGAGGGGCCGCGATGACGCATCCATCATGCACATCAGACGCACAAGAGCGTCGAGCATGGCTCGACTTCAAGCCTGTGACCTGCAGCGACATGCTGCTCTCGGGTGAGGATCGCGGTCTACTGCGACATCTGACAGCTGGCGCCCACGGCTGCGGCCGTGAGGCTCTGACCTGCGCGGACGGCACCCCCGTCGCCCTCGTGGCGGCGGGGGTGCCACACGTTGTGCCACAACTTTCGCCCGGTCCTGTGGCACTGCCGGCCCCGGGGCGTGAGGCGATTGCCGGCACCGACCGGCTCCGGACCTTCCCGGTCAACTGTGAGACCCCTCAGGCGGTGAGCCGTGCAAACTGCTAGTCGGCGATCCGTGCAAACTCTAAAAGCGCCTGGTCACAGGACTGAAACTGCGCCACTTCCCGCGATGCCTCCGGGGTCTGGACCAGTCGACGTGGTGGCGCTGTCCGCGTACCCGACCTCGTGAGGGCCGTGACGCCGCGGATCCCGTCCATGGCGGCTCGGCGGAGACGTTGTCGACGCTGGCCGGCCTCTCTACTCGGGGACACCTGGCGACTGCGTTACTAGGCCGCGTCTTCGGACGGCGCGGACAGTTCACCGGTGCTCCGAGGCGGTAGTCGCCACACGTCTGCTCGGTGGACCGGTCGGGTCAGTCCCACCACAGGCCGTAGACGCCGTCGTCCGGGCCCTCCCCGAGTTCCTCGATCGTCCCGGCGCGCAGCGGAGCATCGGCGTCCCACGACGCCCAGACCTCCGCGACCGCATCACCGAGAGCGTCCGCACTCGGTGTCGCGGGCCAATCGCGGCGCACGCGTTCAAGCAGCAGGTGCCAGAAGCCGACGCCGTGGACCTGGATGCCGTCCAGGCGCAGGTACTCGTGGGTCAGAGATCCGACCAAGTGCCCGTCGAGCTGGGAGGCGGTATCGATGAGCCACCACATAGGCGGCTGGTGCCAGTTGGGTCGGGACCAGACCACCTCGAAATCGAGCAGAGAGGCGGCCCGCGCGGCGACCTCAGGAGGCACGTCTACCAACCGCCAACTGGGAGAGGAGTACCTCCGGTCCGCGAACGGCGCCAGCAGAGCTCTCAACGTTGAGGAGGACGCCACCGTTCCATCATGGCGGGCGAGCCTGTTACGCGTAAGCGGCCGACACCCCGCGCCTGCTGACCTGGCCTTTTCTAGAGATTTCTCGAAAGTTGACGTCACGCCTGGGACTGTCGCTCAGGTGACGATCGCAGGCCTGTCCGCCGAATATCCTGGGTCCGTCCAGCTATATCGTCGCAGGTAGGCCGCGCCTGCGTGCTGCACGAATGTGTCGACACTCCATTGCGGAGGTCAGGGCCCACGCCATCACCACGGAGGTGTGGACGTCACCCAGTGGTGAACGCACCACAGGCCTCGACGAGTGCGAGGCAGGCCCTCCGTCTGAGCGAAAGTGCAAGCCCGGGGGCGGATACGCTCGAGCGTTGCGATCTGCTAGACGACGAGTCGTGCGGACCGTAAAGCGGCGAGCCGTGCAAAGCGTGAGAACAACTGGTCACGGTGCCGCCTATCGCGGCCCCGCTAGGTCCTGCATCAGTCCCACCACAGGCCGTATACGCCGGCCGGAGGCCCGCTGGCGCGACAGCGTCCTCCATGGAACCGGCGTCGACGAAACCAGACACACGACCGGACGTGGTTCAGCGCCGAGCGGGTCCGACCCGCCGGCGAGGCTCAGCGCTGCCTGTGGTCGTGGACGACGACGACGGTGCCGCGCGCGCGGCGTGCGGCCGCGTCGGGGACGGAGCCCAGCAACTGGCCGACCATGGCAGGGTGTCGGTGGCCGCCGACGACGAGTAGGTCTCGCTCGGTGGCTTCGCTCAGCAGGACCGTCGTCGGGTCACCGTGGCGCACGACGAGCGAGCGGTCCACGTCGGTGTACTTGTCCGCCCACCGCTCGAAGAGGTCCTCCATCTCGGCGTCGGCGACGTCGTACGAGACGGCGTGCACCAGATCGTCGGCCAGCACGTCCACCGCAGTGCGCGGCCTGACCGCGTGGACGATCCGGACCGGGCAGCGGGCCGCCCGCCCCTCGGCGAAGGCGACGTCGAGGATCTCGACCGGATCCTCGTCGGGGTCCCCGACGCCCACGACGACCCGCTCGGGCGCGCCGACACGGGCCGTCGGAGGCACTACGGCGACCGGCCCGAGGGCCATGGCGGCGGTGAGCCGGGAGACCGACCCCAGCACCAGGCGGTCGAGGCCGACGGCGCCGCCTCGGCCGACGACAACGAGGTCGGCGCTCCGCGAGTATTCCACCAGGACCGCCGCCGGGTTGCCGGGCTCGATCCTGCCCACCACGCCCGCAGCGACGTCCGGCCCCAGGCGCTGCACCGCCCGGCGGACGAAGCCCTCGCACTCCCTTCGGGCCTCGTCCACGACGCCTGCGGTCGCTCTCGACAGCGGCCCCCACGACGTCGCGTACGCGGACACGACCACCACGTGACCGTCGTGCCGGGCGGCGGCGCGCACGGCCCACTCCAGGGCGTGCCCGCTCTCGGGCAAGCCGTCGACGCCCACGACCACGCCGAGCGACCAGGTGTCGTTCACGAACGGGCCTCTCGCTCCTTGCGGCCGTGGACGACGACGACCGGGCACGGCGCCGTGCGGATCAGCGCGTCGGGCACGGACCGCAGCGCGCGACCCGCCGGCACCGGGTGACGGTGGCCCCCGACGACCAGCACGTCGTGCAGGGTGACCGAGCTCAGCAGCATCTCGGCCGGGTGCCCACGGAGCATGGCGACCGTGCGGTCGACGTCGGTGTACTTGTCGGACCAGCGCTCGAGGAGGTCGCCCATCCGGTCATAGGCCAGCTCGCGCCGTAGGCGCGCGTGATGCTGCGCATCCGCGACCACCTCGTCGCCCTTGGCCGGAGTGACGTGGACGAGCAGGACGGAACAGCCGGCGGCGCGCGCCTCGGCGAAGGCGAGGTCGAGCACGGCGGACGGGTCCTCGTCCGGGTCCACACCGACGACGACCCGTGCCGGCGCGCCGGTCCGGGCCCGGGGCGGGACGACCGCGACCGGCCCGTAGGCCATCGCACCCGTAGCCGCCGAGACGGAGCCGAGCACGAATCGCTCGAAGCCAGAGATCCCGCTGCGCCCGACCACCACGAGGTCGGCCGTGCGGGAGTGCTCCACCAGCACGTGCGCCGGCGAGCCGGGCTCCAGCCGCAGCTCGATGTCGGGCCGCGTCTCCTCGACGCCCGAGACGTCCTGGATGACGCGCAGTGCGGCGTCACGGCTCTCGTCGCGCAGGTCCTCGTTGCCGCCGGTGATCGGCGGGGCGTACGGGGAGTACGGCGTCTCGTACGCGCACACGGCGGTCACTTCCGCGCCGTGCCGAGCAGCCACGCCGAGCGCCCACTGCAGCGCACGGCGGCTGTCGCCCGACCCGTCGACCCCCACCACGACACCCCTCATCCAGGTGTTCGCCATGACTTGCTCCTCCTGCGCTGCCGACGATGCCAGCCAAGCCGTGCGGGCGCGGTCGGCGTAGGACCGGCCGGCCCGGCCCGGCCGGGCCGAAGGTCCCGGAGGCACATCTGCCGCAGCAGCGGCGGCGGCCACGCTCTCCCGTCCGCCGTGCGAGCGGTCGGTGTCACACGTGGGCCTGAGGGGCACCGCCCCGGTGCGTGGTGACGAACTGCCTGTCGTGCACGACGCCCAGGAGCAGCACGAGCACGACGGCGACGACGAGCGCCGCGAGCAGCCCTTCGGCAAGGACCGTCTCGGCCAGCAGGAAGGCGGCGAGCCCGAGCGCCACGGTTCCCCCGGCCAGCAGGAGCTCGACCGGCTGGGGCCGCCGTGTGTCGGTGCCCACGTCGAGCACCATGAACCCCGCCACGCCGAGGACGAGCGCGACGGCCGCCATGCCGCGAGGGTCCTGAACGAACGGCATGCTGCCACGCACCAGGTAACCGACGTAGGGCACGACGATCGCCGCCGCGATGCCCAGGGCGATCCAGTCCCGCAGGTGGTGCCTCATTGGTCTCACGTCCTTCGGTGCCGGCCTCCCAGCGGAGGCTCTCCTCTCACCGTGCTTCACGCGGCGGACCGGAGGCAGGGGCGAACGTCCTTCTCGGACGGGTCGTGGGTCTCGCCGCACATCCGTGGCTCACGGGGCCGCGATCTCAGGCCCGCTGACCGGCATCACCAGCCGGGTCCGCCATGCTGCCGGGTCAGGGTCTGACGAGGGTCCGGACTCGTAGAACTCCCAGGACTGGTCCAGCGGCTCGAGCCCGTGCCGCCCGAGCCAGGCCGCCAGGCGGTCGTAGGCGCCCTCGAGCCCCTCGTAGGCACCCACGTGGACAGCTTCGGCGGCGCGGACCGCCGGCAGCGGCTCGACGACGACCTCCCCTTCAGCGACCTGCTTCAGCTCCAGAGCCTCGCCTGGCAGCGCGTCGACGACGGGAAACCCGACCTCGACGTCGACGGTGTCGCCGAACGCGCCGCGGTACCGGGCGTACGGTGGGCCGGCCGGCGACGCACCGAGGCGCTGGAGCGCCGCCGCCACAATTGGGACGGTCCGCCCGACCACCGCCGGCAGCTGGTCCCGGCGCACGACCTGCCGCACGCCCACCACCGCCTGCTCCTCGTGCTCCAGGACGAGGATCTCGCCCTGCGGGTCGTCCGTCATCCGCTCCGTCGTCTCGTTCATCACCCTGCGCCCTTTCCTGGTCGGCTCGACCGCGACGCGGTCGCCGAGGCTCTTGCATCGGCCGCTCGCCGGCGCGAGCCCCCGCCTCGCGACGTTAGGCGGCGGGACGACGGCGATACCGGGCCGTTGGTCCTCTCCAGCCCCAGACCCTCGGTCCGAGGCTCGGGGTCGGTGGACCCTGGTGCGGCGTGCCAGGGCGGCCGACGCTTGGGACGCGCCGTCCCGGCGTCGCGGCGTGCCCGGCCGATGCCTCGCCTGATGGTCCTAGAGGCTCCCATGCGTCACGACGGACCGGTGATCGTCGCGATCGACGGCTCCCCGCACAGCGACACGACCCTGGCGTTCGGCCTCCGGGAGGCGGAGATCCGCGGCGCCGTCGTGCTGCTGGTCCGGGCCTGGACCAATTCAGGGGAACGCCCGCCGCCGTGGAGCCGGAGACCCGCCGCGCCCCGCGGAGCCGACCACGTGCGCTTCGACACCGAAGCCTAGGAGTACCTGGTGGAGCAGCTGGAGCGCGCGCTCGAGACACACCCCCGGCTGACCATCACCATCCAGGCGGTGGAGGGGCCCCGTGGTGCCGACGTTCCAGGCGCTGCGCGACGATGCACAGCTGCTGGTGGTCGGAGCCCAGGGCCACGCCGCCGGCAGGAGGGTGGGTCGCGTCGCCGCACACCTCGCGGCCCATGCGCTCTGCCCGGTGGCCATCGTCCGGGCGCCGGCCACCGGCCCGGGTGCGGACACGGGGCTCGTGGTCGTCGGGGTGGACGGCTCGGCAGCCTCGCTGGGTGCCGCCGCGCTGGCGGCGCGCGAGGCGGCGGGCCGGTCACAGACCCTCGTCGTGCTGCACGCCCGGCTGACGGCCGTGACGCCGTACTCCCCGCTCCAGGACGTGCCGCCGCCGCCCACGATGAGCACCGACGACCCGACTCACCGGGCGGCCCTCGAGGTGGCGGAGGACCTACGGCGGGAACAGCCCGGTCTGGAGGTCCAGGTCGAGCTCCTCGACGGCGACCCCGCGCACGCTCTCGTGTTCGCGACTCGCCACGCGGACCTCGTTGTGGTGGGTTCGCGCGGGATGGGCGCCTTCCGCGGGATGCTGCTCGGGTCGGTGAGCAACGAGGTGGTCCGCGACGCGGCGTCGACCGTGCTTGTGGTCCGCGACGCCCGTCATGTCGCGGCGGGGTGAGCGGCGCTCACCGCCCCGGACCGCCGTGAACGACGACGACGGGGCACTGTGCCATACGCACGAGCGCGTCGGGCACGGACCCGAGGAGCCGGCCGGCGGGCGCCGGGTGGCGGCGACCGCCGACCACCAGCAGGTCGCGCTCGGTGACCTCGTCCAGGAGCACCGCGCCCACCTCGCCGGGGCGCACACTGACCGTCCGTTCGACGTCGGGATACTTGTCCGACCAGCGCTCGAGCAGCGCGCCGAGCTCGTGCGTGGCGATGTCGTGCCACAGCTCGGCGTACCCGCGCCGGCCGGTGCCGGCCTCGAACGCGACGTGCGGGTCGATGACGTGGACCAGCCGGACGGGACGGTCGCCCGCGCGGGCCTCGTCGAACGCCAGTTCCAGGACTGGCGTGGGGTCCTCGTCGAAGTTCCCCACGCCGACCACGACGTGGTCGGGAGTGCTGGTGCCGGCGCCGGGCGGGACGACCGCGACGCGCCCGTGCGACGTCGCCGCGGTCGTCCGGGAGGTCGACCCCCTAGCGGCTCGTTCGGCACCGGCCCCGTCGCCGCGCCCGACGACGACCAGGTCCGCCGTCCGCGAGTAGCTCGCGAGCACGCGCGACGCGGTGCCGGGCTCCACCCGCACCTCGACGCGCTCGCCGGGCTCGGGCGCCCCGGGCAGGCTCGCGACGGCCTGCTCGGCGCGCTCCCGCAGCTCTGGGGCCGCATCGGGGCGCGCTCCGGCGGTCGCGCCGGGGACGACCGGGCCGCGCGGACCCTCGGAGGCCGCCACCGCGACGACGGAGCCGCCGTGGCGCGCCGCGGTGTTGACGGCCCACTCCAAGGCGTGCCGGCTCGCCGCCGAACCATCCACGCCGACGACGACGCCCATCGACCATGCGGCGCTCATGATGCCTCCCCCGCGTGCTCGAGCACTGCGCCGCCGCACGGCCGAGTGTCCGGGCCGACTGACGTCGACGCCCGACGCCGTCGGCGGAGAGCGGTGACCGTCCACGTCGCTGCGCGCGACCATGCCGACGACGCGCGAGCGCGAGAGCACCGGCATGCTCCGGATCCCGAGTTCCCCCATCGCGTGCGCCACCTCCGCGACGTCGTCGTGCGGCGACACCGTCTTCACGCGCCGCGTCATCACGCCGCCAACCACCGCCTGCGGTGCGGCGACGTGGTCGGCCTCAGCCGGCGGCTCCGGCGCGACGCCAGCCCGCAGAAGATCGGCCTCGCTGACGATGCCAACCAGGTGACCCAGCCCGTCAACCACCGGCATCGCCGTGACCTGCTGCCGGCGGAACCGGCGCAGCGCCTGCTCGACGGTCACGTCGCGCGTGATGACGCGGGCCGGCGTCGTCATGACCTCGGAGACCAGCATGGTCGGTTCCTCCGCGAGCGCCGGGGCCGGGGTCGTCCCGGCCCCGTGCGTCCATCGTCCTGGACGGGTCCTCGGGACGATGAGAGCGGAAGGTCTCGCCGTCTGTGGGACGTTGGTCCTGGCCAGACGGCTCACCGCTGCCGTAGGACGGAGACATGACTGGGTCGTCGCCGCCGCTCCGCCGCCGTCCGCCGGTCTCCGCGCCCCGGGGCGCCGGCGCGGCCGAGGAGGCGCGGCGATGAGCGTCGACGGCCCGGTGAGCCACCCGCACGCGATACCGGCGGCCGAGGTCGTCGACGTCCTCGAGACGGACCTTGACGTCGGCCTGACCGGTGCCGAGGCCCGGGCCCGCAGCGCGCGGCTCGGACCGAACTCACTCCCCGTCGCCGCGCGGGCCGGGCCCGTGCGCCGGTTGCTGCGCCAGATGCACGACCCACTGATCTACATCCTGCTCGCGGCGGGGGTCGTCACCGCCGCCCTGCGGGAGTACGTCGACTCGGCGGTGATCTTCGGCGTCGTGGTGGTCAACGCGCTCGTCGGAGCCCTGCAGGAGTCCAGGGCCGAGGCGTCGCTCGACGCACTGCGCGCCATGGTGCCTGCCCGGGCGCGGGTGGTCCGCGACGGTCACGAGCGGCAGGCGGACGCCGCCGACCTCGTGCCGGGCGACGTCGTCCGCCTCGAGGCCGGTGACAAGGTCCCCGCGGACCTGCGGGTGGTCGAAGCCACGGCGGCTCGTGCGGACGAGTCCGCGCTGACCGGCGAGTCAGTGCCGGTCGACAAGGAGGACGTCGTGCTGCCCGTGCCGACGGTCGTGGCGGACCGCCGCAACGTCCTGCACTCGGGCACGCTGCTCACCGCCGGATCGGTGACCGGCGTCGTGTCGCGACCGGCGCCGCGACGGAACTCGGCACGATCGAGCGGCTGGTGAGTTCCACGGAACGGGTCGCGACTCCCCTGACGCGCCGCCTCGGGCAGCTCGGGCGCGTCCTGACCGTCGTGATCCTCGCGCTGGCCGCGGTCACCTTCGTCCTCGGCGTCGCCCGCGGCCGGGACGCCGGCGAGACGTTCACCGCGGCCGTCGCCCTCGCAGTCGGCGCGGTCCCGGAGGGCCTGCCGGCAGCGGTCACCATCACGTTGGCGATCGGGGTCTCGCGGATGGCGCGGCGGCGCGCGGTAGTGCGGCGCCTGCCCGCCGTGGAGACCCTGGGCAGCACCACGGTCGTGTGCACCGACAAGACGGGCACCCTGACGGAGAACCGGATGACCGTGCAGGCGGTGTGGACCCCCGAGCGCACCTACCGGGTCACCAGCTCCGCCTACCGGAACGACGGGAATGTGCTGGGCGTGGACGGCGAGCGGGCGACGCTCGGCGCCGACCGTGCGCTGCACTGGTGCCTCCTGGCCGGGGTGGCGTGCAACGACGCCGTCCTGGTCGCGGGCGACGACGGCGTGACCCTGCTCGGCGACCCGACCGAGGGGGCGCTCATCGCCTCCGCCGCCACGGCGGGGATCCACCACGGCGACGTCTCGCGCCGCTACCCGCGCACCTCAACCGTGCCTTTCGACTCCGTGCGCCGCACGATGACGACGGCGCACCACGACGTCACCACCGGGCGTCGCCTCGTGGTGGTCAAGGGGGCCGTCGAGGCGGTCCTCGCGCTGTGCGGGTGGCAGATGGCCGCCGACGGCTCCCGCACACCCCTCGACGCCGCCACCGCACACCGGGCCGCCGCCGACCTCGCCGAGCGCGGGCTGCGCGTGCTGGCCACCGCCGTCGACGACGCGCCACCGGCGGCGACCTCCGGCGAGGTCCCCGCCGGCGCCCTGGTGCTGACCGGTTTCCAGGCCATGGCGGACCCGCCGCGCCCCACGGCCGCGCGGGCGGTACGCGCCTGCCAGGACGCCGGGATCGACGTCAAGATGGTGACCGGCGACCACGTCACGACCGCACTGGCGATCGCGCGCCAGGTCGGCATCGTGCCCGCGCGCACCGGGCCCGGCGAGGTCCTGACCGGGATCGACCTTGACGCCCTGACCGACGAGGCCTACCCCGACGCGGTGGCTCGCGCGCACGTGCTGGCACGGGTGAGCCCCGAGCAGAAGCTCCGGCTCGTGCGCGGGCTGCAGGCACGCCGGGAGGTCGTCGCGATGACGGGCGACGGCGTCAACGACGCGCCGGCCCTTCAGCAGGCCGACATCGGCATCGCGATGGGCGCCGCCGGTACCGAGGTGGCGAAGGACGCCGCCGCGATGGTGCTGACCGACGACGACTTCGCGACCATCGAGGCGGCGGTCGAGGAAGGGCGGGGGGTCTTCGACAACATCACCAAGTTCATCGTGTGGACCCTGCCGACGAACATGGGCGAGGGTCTGGTGCTCCTGGCCGCCATCCTGGCCGGCGGGCTCCTGCCGATCCTGCCCACGCAGATCCTGTGGATCAACATGACCACCGCGGTGGCCCTGGGTCTCGTGCTCGCCGTCGAGCCACGGGAGCCGGGGATCATGGCCCGCCCGCCGCGCGACCCGCGACAGCCGCTGTTCACGCGAGACCTCGTCGCGCGCACGCTGCTGGTCTCGGCGCTGCTGGTGGCCGGTGCGTGGTGGCTTTTCCGCTGGGAGCTGTCGGCGGGCGCGACCCCAGCGCAGGCCCGCACCGCCGCCGTGAACCTGTTCGTGACGGTCCAGGCGTTCTACCTGGTGAGCTGCCGGTCGCTGACGCTGCCGGCATGGCGCGTGGGTCCGTTCACGAACCGCTGGCTCGTCCTCGGGGTGGCGGTGCAGGTGCTGCTGCAGGCCGCGCTGACGTACCTGCCCGTGATGAACGCGCTGTTCGCCACCGCACCGATCGGTGGCGCCGCCTGGGTCCGCATCCTCGGCGTCGCCCTGGTCGCGTGGGCGCTGGTGGGCGTCGACAAGCACCTGCGGCTGCGGCGCTCGACCCGCCGGCTGGCGCCGCGGCGCGTGCGCCCATGACGGCGCGTGCTCGTGCCACGACCGTTGCGGCGCGCCGGAGCAATCGTCCGGGCGCGCCGCACCGGCCATCGGGTTCAGTCGCGGTGCACCTCGACCCGGTGGACCCCCGTGCGCTCCGCCGGGATGGGCAGCCGGACCTCGAGCACCCCGTCGCGGTACGTCGCCGAGACGTCCTCGACGCTCGCGCCCTGAGGAAGACGAAGGCGCCGCTCGAGCCGGCCGTACCGAAACTCGCTGCGGTACCCTTCGCCGCGCTGCTCCTGTGACCTCTCCTGCCGCTGCGCGACGATGGTCAGGATCCCGTCCTCGACGGTGATGTCGACGTCCTTGTGCGGGTCCACGCCGGGCAGCTCGGCCCGGACCACCAGCGCCCCCTCCCCGTGCTCCTCCTCGACCGGGATCAGCGCGCCGACCGGCAGCACGGCGTCCCGCAGCGACGCCTCGGTGCCGATCGGCCACGGGTCCCACCGGAACGGCCACAGGTCCCAGCGCGGCGGCCAGAGCGCGCCGGCCGGCGGAGTCATCTCGGCCGTCGGCGGACGCCCACCGTCGTCCTCCATGGGCTCCGGCGGCGTCGGCGAACCCTGCGTCCGGCCGCTTCTCCTGCTCATCTCGGTCCTCCTCGCGTCGTCGCGCGCGGCCACCACCGGTCGCTCCCTCACCCTGACCACGGCGCAGGGTCGACCTCCAGGGCCGATGGTCCCGACAGGACGGTGCACGATCCGGGACGGCACAGGTCGAAGGCCCCTGCCGCACGGGCCGGCTCCGCGCGAGGCTGGACAGGACGGACCGGGCAGGACGCACCGGAGGGCGGAGCCATGACCACGGATCGCAGCACCGGATCTCCGGCGCAGCGCCGGGTGGACCGCGCGTCGGCGGCATCACGCCGCAGCGGCTACGTGGTAGCCGGGCTGATCAACGCACTGCTGCTGTACCTCGTCAACGTGCGGCCGGGGTGGCAGGTCGTCCCGTTCCTGACACCAGAGACCACCGACGTGCTCGACGTCGTCAACACGGCCCTCGTCGTCGCGATCGGGGCCAACGTCGTGTACCTGGTGACCGACCCGCCCTGGCTCCACGCGCTCGGCGACCTGCTCCTCGCGGCGGTCGGCATGGTGGCACTCGTCGCTACCTGGCGCGTGTTCCCGTTCGACTTCGCCGGGCAGACGTTCGACTGGGCACTCGCTGCCCGTGTGCTGCTCGTGCTCGCCATGGTCGGGACCGCCATCGCCGCCGTGGTCGCCCTGGTGCGGTTGGTCGCCTGGGCCACGGCGGGCACGGCCCGGAGGCCGTGACGCCCGGCGTGGGGCTAGTCTCGTGGTGCCATGCGCACGCTCGGTGCCACCCGCTCGCTGCCGGCCGGTCCTCGGTCGCGGCTCGCCGGTGCGCTCGTGATCGCGGCACTGGTCCTGAGCGTGGTGACGATGCACGCGATGAGCGGCTCGTCCACCGCCCACGTGTCGCCTGCCGCGGTGACCGCCGCGGCGGACCACCACGCACCCGCGGCCGCGACCGCCCCGGCCCACGTTCAGGCCGGCGGCGAGCACGACGCCGGCGCGTGCGACGGCGACTGCGGCCACCACGCAACGACGGCGATGTGCCTGATGGTGGTCGCCGCACTGCTCACGCTGGCCGCGCCCGGTCAGCGCACGCGGTTCCCCGCCGGGGTCGCGGGCCGCTGCCTGCACCGCCTCGGGCCGGTCGTCGGCCGCCATCGGCCCGCTCCGAGCCTGGACGCCCTCGGCATCTCCCGGACGTAGGTCCACCCGTCGCGACGCCTCGACGCGTCGACCGATACCGAGCCCCCGACGGGCTCGGCCGTGGAAGCTGCTCCGAGAAAGGCCCCATCCCCATGAAGCGCACCCTTGTGCCCGCCGTCGTGCTGGCGGGCGTCGCCGCCCTGGCCGCGTGCTCCGACACCGACCAGCCCGCGCACGACATGTCGAGCATGATGTCCACCACCGCCTCGCCCTCGGCCGAGGAGTCGGCCGCGACCGGCGCGCGGTCCGACGGCGCGGACGTGATGTTCGCGCAGACGATGATCCCCCACCACCAGCAGGCGATCGAGATGTCGGACGTCCTGCTGACCAAGGACGGGATCGACCCGCAGGTCACCGACCTGGCCACCCGGATCAAGGAGGCCCAGGGCCCCGAGATCGACACCATGGAGCAATGGATCGTGGAGTGGGGGGCCGACGACTCCGACATGGGCGCCGGACACGGCCCGATGAGCGACGAGGGCATGATGTCCGACGGCGCGATGCCCCACGGGATGATGGCCGAGGAGGACCTGCAGACGCTGGAGGACGCGCAGGGCGCCGAGGCGCAGCGCCTGTTCCTCGAGCAGATGATCGTCCACCACCGCGGCGCGATCATGATGGCCCAGGCCGAGGTCCGGCACGGCCGGGACGACGAGGCGGTCGCGCTGGCCCAGGCCATCGTCGACGGCCAGCGCGCCGAGGTCCGGCAGATGGAAGAGCTGCTGGCCGCGATGTGATCCCTGCCGTGACCCTGCCGACGGTGGTGCGTCGCCGTGGCGCACCACCGTCGGCCCCGCTCGGGGACCGGTCACGCCAGGGTGGCGGCCCGCCCGTCGTCCGGCAGGGTGGCGCCCGGCCCGTGCGGTGACGACGTCCGCGGGCGCGCCCCGGCCCGGGACAGCCAGTCGTCGACGGTGCTGCGGTCGGCCGTGCCGGAGACCAGCCCGACGTAGCCGTCCGGGCGCACCGCCACCACGCCGCGCCCCGCCCAGCTCTCGATGCGGTGCACCGCGACGTGCGCGGCGAGGGACCCGTCGTGGGGTCGCTGCGCGTCGCGGTCGAGCAGCAGGTGGATCCCTGGCGACGCGACGAGCGTGTGCAGCCGCGTGCGGCGGCCGTCCACCGAGACCTCCCGGTCCGGGAGGTGGTCCCCGGGCCGGGGCCGGCCGGGCGCGGCACTGCCCGCGACCGACAACGGGCTGTGCCGGTAGTGCACCCAGTCCTGGGACAGCAGCCGCACCACCAGGCCCATGAGGTGCCGCTCGTGCGCCACCAGGGGGACGATCGGCGCCGCCAGCGGCACGAGCCGCCCGCGCAGCAGGGCCGGCAGCGCACGGGTGGACGCCTCGCCGAAGAAGACGGCGTGGGTCAGGGCCAGCACCTGCCGGGCGACCGGCCGGCGCTCGGCCGCGTACGAGGCCAGCAGGTCCCCCTGCTTCTCGTCGTGGTCCTCGTCGTCGGCCAGGGCGAGCTTCCACCCGAGGTTCACCGCGTCGAGGATGCCGGTGTTCATGCCCTGCGCCGCGCCGGGTGAGTGGGCGTGGGCGGCGTCGCCCGCCAGGAAGAGCCGGCCGTGCCGGAACGACGCGGCCATCCGGTGCTGCAGCGGCACCTGGGCGGACCAGCGGAGCTCGGCCAGGTCGGCGCCGAGGCCCGACGCGCCCAGGATCTCGCGCACCTCGGCGGCGGGGACGCGGTCGCCGGGCTGGCCGAACGGTGCACCGTCCCGTCTCGCCGGCCGGGTGGCGAGAAGCCGCCAGGTGGCTCCCTCCCCCAGGGCGAACAGGAAGACCAGGCCCGACCGGGCGACGACCACGTGCAGGACCCCGGGTGTCAGGTCGCCCGTCAGCTCGAGGTCGGCGAGCACCACCTCCTGCCGGTACGCCCTGCCGCGCCAGCCGATCCCGGCGGCCCGGCGGACGGTGCTCGCCGGGCCGTCGCACCCAGCGAGGAACCGGCACGCCACCTGCTCGACCCCGGCGTGCGTGTGCAGCGTCGCCCTCGCCGCACCGGGCCCCGTCGCGGCCGTCAGAAGCTCGACCCCGTACTCCACCTCGACGCCCCGCTCGCGCAGCGCGTGGGCGAGCGCCGCCTCGACGTCCGCCTGACGCAGCATGGTCAGGTGGGGGTACGGGGTCGCCGCCCAGGCGACCTCGCCCAGCGCGACGTCGACCCGGCGGCGCCCCAGGTGCACCTCGGCCCTGGGGGTGCCGCCGGAGCGCGCCAGCAGCGGCTCGGTCACCCCGAGCGGGCGCAGGGACTCCAACGTCCGCGGGTGCAGGATCATGGCGCGCGAGGGGCGCGGTCCCACCGGTCGCCGCTCGACGACCCGCACGGACGCCCCGTGGGCGTGTGCCTGCAGCGCGGCGGTGAGCCCGGTCGGTCCCGCTCCGACCACCAGGACGTCCACGTCCTGGCCGGCGCTCATGCCGCGACCACCCACCACCAGCGGTCGTCGGAGGCGGCCGTCCCGGTGGTCTCCTGCGGGAGCCGGGCCAGCGCCTCGTCGCGCCGCACGCCGGGGACAACGCGGTAGTCGATGGAGCCGGGTTCGCAGACCAGCTCCAGCACCCGCCACAGCGACCGGGCGTAGTGCTCGGCGCGCTCGGCGCCGTCCCACTCATACAGGCCGCGGTAGACGCCGTGGTCGTCGTGGGCCAGCCAGAGCTTGGACACGAACCCGGGGAAGCCCACGAACAGCGGCGTGTTCAGCAGGCTCTCCGCGCGGAACAGGGCGTGGCCGCGACGCCCGCGGACCCACCGCAGCCGGAAGGCGACGGCCAGGAAGCACGGGTCGCTCGCCGGGGTGGCGGCGACCGTCTCGCGGTAGACGCGTGCCTCGGTGCCGTCGCCGAACCGTACGACCCGACCGACGTTGCGGCGCGGCTGGTGCACCTGCCGCCGCGCGAGCATCCGCGCGCTCGCTCCGACGCAGCGGGCGACGGCGCGCCAGGCGTCCGGCCTCGGTGCCGGCGTGTGCTGGACCATGCGTCCTCCCTCGGCTCCGGGCCGACGGCACCGCTCAGGCGGCGTCGGGGTCCGGCTGGTGGATGCCGAACGTGTTGCCCTCGGTGTCGAGGTAGTAGCCCTGCCAGGCCATGCCCGTCAGCGCCGTCTTCGGGGCGACCACCCGCCCGCCGGCCTGGAGGATGCGCGCGTGGGCCCCGTCGTAGTCCTCGACCCCGACGGTGCACACGTAGGCGTTCGCGCCCTCGGCGGCGGTCGGCGCCGGCCCCTGGCGGGGCAGCAGCCCGCCGTCGATGCCGGGCTCGCCCTCGGCTCCCGTCACCACGCCCCAGTACGTCGACCCGGCGATGTGGCCGTAGTCCTCGAACTTCCAGCCGAATGCGGCGGCGTAGAAGGCCTTGGCACGCTCGGTGTCGTCGACCTGGATCTCGAAGTGCAGGACGCGTCCCATGACCCCTCCCTGGGTCGCTCGGACCGTGCTAGGCGACGCGCGGTTCCCGCGCCCGTGTGACGGGTCCCCCGGCGTGGGTGGGACGCGGCTGCGACCGCAGGCCGGCCAGGAGCAAGGCGGCGGCGACCGTGATCGTCGCGGCGATGTAGGGCTCCTGCGGGTCGAACGCGGTGGCGCCCGGAAGCCCTTCCCTCGCCTGGAAGGCGAGGGCGAGCATGTAGTTGACCTGAATCACCGCGCTCGCCACGAGCAGCACGCCGCCGAGCACGTGGCCCCACGGCCGTCGCCGCCACAGCAGCACCGAGGCGGTGGCGTAGGCGGGCACCAGGGTACTCAGGTCCATCGCGTAGCCCAGGTGCCCGATCGGCGCCGGTTGCAGCAGCAGCCCTTCGGGCGGCGGGGCGCCCGTGGTGGCGAACCGCAGCGAGAACCAGGCCCACATTCCCCCGAGGGACGCCGCCAGCGCCCCGAGCACCACACCGACGGTACGGACCGGCGTCCGAGCCCGGGCAGCGGAGACGAGCGCGCCGACGTCGAGCGAGCGCAGCAGGAGCACCAGCGCCACCGCCGCCAGCACGAGCAGCACCACGTGCGCGAGGAACAGCGCGTTGAAGGCGGCGCCGAAGACGTAGTACGCGTAGGTGTACACGACGTAGACCAGCATCCCCGCCCACAGCACGTGGGCCCGTGCGGAGCCGCGCCGGGCACGGACCATCGCGCCAGCCAACAGCGGCGTGGCGACCGTGAGGGAGCCGAGGTCGTAGGCGCGGAAGGTCGCCGCGTTGGCCGGCGCGTCGCGGTACAACCCCCGCCAGGCCAGCCCCGTCGCCGAGGCAGCCGCCATCAGTGCGGTCACACCGAGGGACAGGCGCCCCGCGAGCCGGTGCCCCGCGGCGGGCCCACCGGGTCCGGCGACCACGGGTGCTGCCGAGGCCGCCTCGGCCCTGCCGGCGCCCAGGTCGGCGTCCCGGCGTTCCCGCCGGACCGCCGCGCGCACGTGGTCGACAGCGGCCCGCACCACGCGGCGCACCGCCGCCGAGCCCGCCGTCGCCATGGATCCAAGCCGCGCCGTGAGTCGGCCGGACGGCGCGCCGTCCGCGCCCCATGAGTGTGCCGACGCCGTCATCGGACCACCGCCTCTCCCGAGCAGTGTCCTGCGCCGTGGGCCGTCACCACAAGGTGCCGGGTCGATGAGCAGGGGTGGGCGGGGACCAACGACCCTGACGCGGCTCGTGCGTCTCGACCACCGTGGACTTGTGGACCGCGCGGCACTCCTGCCGCGACCGATCGGAGGTGCACCCGTGGTAGCCGTGACGGTGGAGGGGCTGCGCAAGACGTACGGCGACGTGGTCGCCGTCGACGACCTGTCGTTCGCGATCGAGCACGGCGAGGTGTTCGCGCTGCTCGGGCCCAACGGGGCCGGGAAGACCACGACGGTGGAGATTCTCGAGGGCCACCGCCGACGCACGGCCGGCCGGGTGGCGGTGCTCGGCCACGACCCGCAGGCCCGGAGTCGCGACCTGCGCGAACGGATCGGGATCGTGCTGCAGGACGCCGGCTTCGACGAGGACTTCACGGTCGCAGAGCTGGTGCGGCTCCACCGGAGCCTGTACCCGCGTCGGTTGGGCGCGGCGGCGGTCATCGAGCAGGTCGGGCTCGCCGAGAAGGCGGACGCGCGGGTCAAGACCCTCTCCGGCGGGCAGCGCCGGCGGCTCGACCTGGCCCTCGGCCTCGTCGGCGACCCGGACCTGCTGTTCCTCGACGAACCGACGACCGGGTTCGACCCGTCGGCCCGCCGCCGCGCCTGGGTGCTCGTCGAAGGCCTGCGGGCCATGGGCAAGACCGCGCTGCTCACCACGCACTACCTCGACGAGGCCGAGCACCTGGCCGACCGGGTGGCGGTGCTCGTGCACGGACGGCTCGTGGCCCTCGGCACGCCGGCCGAGCTCGCCGCACGGCACCGCAGCGCGGTGGTGTCCTTCCGACTGCCCGACGGCGCCGAAGCCGCCGACCTGCCCACGCTCGACGGGACGCTGACGCCCGAGGGCGCCGGCTGGCAGCTCCAGACGGCGCAACCGACGACGGTGCTGCACGCCCTGACCGGGTGGGCGCTGGCCCGAGACCTCGAGCTGCCGGCGCTCACCGTGCGCCGCCCCACGCTCGAGGACGTCTACCTCGCCCTCATCGGCGACGAGGCGGCCGCCGAGGAGGCGGTGGGCGTGCCCGTCGCGTCCTCCCCCGCATCCTCCGCGCCGCGGGGCCGGCGATGACCGGCCCGGCCACCGCGGTCCGCCCGACCCCGGCCGCGCTCGCCGGCGGACAGGTGCGGCACGCCGCGACGGAGTACTGGCGGGCCCGCGTGGTGCTGGTCTTCAGCCTGCTCGTGCCGCTCGTCTGGCTGGTGATGATCGGCGCGCTGGCAGGCAACGAGGTCGTCGACCCGGTCACCGGCCTGCGGGTCATGCAGTTCGCCACACCGATCGCGGTCACGATGGGCACGCTGTACGGGACCCTCCCCACCGTGGCGATCACCCTGGTGCAGGCGCGGGAGACCGGGGTGCTCAGGCACCTGCGCGGCACTCCGCTGCCCACCTGGGCCTACCTGCTCGGACGCGTAGTCGCGGCGAGCGCCTTCGCCCTGCTGGCGGTCGGCGCCGCGGTCGGCCTCGCGCTGGTCGCCTACGACGTGCAGGTGGTGTGGCGCACGGTCCCCGCCACGGTGGTCACCCTTCTGGCCGGCGTGCTGTGCTTCGTGACCCTTGGCCTCGGCCTGGCGACGGTGTGCCGGTCGACGACCGTGGCGCAGGGCGTCTCGATCGGCGGCGTCGTGGTGCTGTCGTTCGTCTCCGGCCTGTTCACCTTCGGCACCCCGTTGCCGGAGCCCGTCACCCGCGTGGCCGACGTGTTGCCGGTCAAGCCGCTCACGGAGGCGCTGCAGGACCAGTTCAACCCGCACCTGTCCGGCGCGGGATGGGATCTGCGGGCGCTCGGCATCCTGCTCGCCTGGACGGCGGTCGGGGCCGTGATCGCCGCGGCGGGACTGCGCGACCGGGAAGCGACCGCGTCGGGCGGACCGTCGCGGTCTGCAGCAGCGGAGGTCGCGTCCCGCGACCCCGAGAGAGCCGACCGCGTCGTGACCGCACCGGCCGTGCAGGCCGGGCCGCGCCCGCGCCCCGACGTCCTGGTGCGGGGTCAGGTCGGGGCAGCCGTGCGCGCCACGTGGCGCGACCCGGGTGCCGTCTTCTTCGCCGTGGTGCTGCCGGTCGGCCTGTACGCGCTCATCGCCAGCACGGCCGACGCCGGACCGGTGCCCAGCGGTGCACCGTTCCGGTTGCACCTGGCCGCCGGCATGATCACCTGGGGCGTCGCGGTGACGTCCTTCCTCAACATCCCCGAGGCGGTCGTCACTGCCCGCGACCGCGGCGTGCTCAAGCGCCTGCGCGGCACGCCGCTGCTGCCGGCGCACTACCTGGCCGGGCGTGTGGTGGCCGGCACGCTGCTCGCGCTCGCCATCGCCGCGGTCGTGCTGGCGCTGGGCGCCGCCGCCTTCGGGGCCCGGCCGTCCCCGGCGGGCCTCGGGGCGTCCGCGGCCGTGCTGATGCTCGGCAGCGTGACCCTGACCGCCTGCGGGTTCCTCCTGGCTGCGGTCGTGCGCAACGCCCGCACCTTCGGTGCGGTCGGCCTGGTGGCGCTGCTGCCGGTGGCCTTCGTCTCCGACGTGTTCGTCACGGGCGCCCCGGCGTGGATGAGTACGGTCGGGTCGTTCTTCCCGCTCAAGCACCTGCAGAACGCCCTGACGGAGCTCCTCGCCGGGGTGGGCGGCGCGGACACGTGGTGGCACGTCGCCGTCCTGGCTGCGTGGGCGCTGGGCGCCGGGGCGCTCGCGCTGCGGTTCTTCCGCTGGCAGTCGCCCGATCCGTGACCCGAGGAAGCGTGCACCATGGACCTCGCCGCAGCGGTCCGCTCCCCCGCCCTCGCGCGTGCCCGCGACGCCGCCGTCGTGATCGGCGAGTACGCCGCCGAGACGCTCTGGGCGGTGACGCACCCAGAGTGGCGCCGGTCGGGAGCGACGCGGCGGGAGGAGGCCGAGCCTCTCCCCGGCGACGGGCTCGTGCCCGAGCCGAACTGGGCCGCCACCCGCGCGCAGACCGTCCCGGCGCCGCCGGCGCAGACCTGGCCGTGGGTGGCCCAGATGGGCTACGGGCGCGGTGGCTGGTACGGCGACTTCCCGTGGTGGCGTGATCCTGCCGGCCACCGCGGGCCGCGCTCGGCGGCGGACCGCGTCGTACCCGGATTCCAGCGCGTTGCGGTGGGCGACGTGCTCCTCGACGGCCCCGGCTGCTCGGCCGAGGTCGGCGCCTGGTACGTCCGGGACGTCCGGCCCGGCCGCCACCTGGTGCTGTACAGCTCCCGCACCCTGTCGGGCCGTGAGCTGGCGTTCCTGCGCCGGCGGCCCCGTTCCTGGTTCGACTGCAGCTGGGCGTTCGTGCTGCACCCCGCGCCCGAGGGCGGCACGCGGCTCCTGGTTCGCACGCGTGTGCGCTACCACCCGGGCTGGGTGCTGCCGCTGCTGTCGGTGGTCCGGGCGGGAGACACGGTCATGCAGCGCGCGATGCTCGCGGGGCTCGCGCGCCGCGCCGCGCAAGAACCAGGGCCGACGGGCGATGGCGCGGTCGGCGGCTAGGGCCAGGTCGCCGGCGGCAGGTCCAGCTCCAGGCTGCGCAGGGCCATCTCGCCGTAGCGCAGCTCGCCGTCGGGCAGGTGCCACACCGCCGCTGCGCCGGTCGGGCGCGGCCAGCCGTCGACCGCCGTCCAGCCCGCCACCGGCGTGCTCCACGCGGCGCGCACCGGCCCGCCGGGCAGGTCAACCCAGCGGTCGGTGGATCGGAAGTCACGTGGGCGGCCGTCGTCGTCGACGAGCACCTCGGCGCTCACCGTCAGCCCCGCGTCGGTGACCGCGACGCGGAAGCCGTCGTCGCCCGCCGCGGCCCAGGCGGTGCGGGGGTGCAGCAGCATGCCGGGCGCGAGCAGCACGGCGTCGTTGAGCCAGGTGGTGAGCTCGCTGATGTCGAACGCGGGCCCGGCGCCGTCGGCGACGGTGACCAGGCCGAGGGCCTTGCCGACCATCCGCCCCGTCCCGGCGCGGTAGGTGTCCCAGCCCCACATCGGCACGACGCGGGCGACCGTCAGCCGCATCCGGAACAACCGCACCGGCTGGAGCCCGCAGCTGTACTGCCAGGCGTCCAGGGGCAGCCACGGCCGGCCGGGCCCACGGCGGAAGCGACCGGTGAAGTGGGCCCGCAGCGACCAGGGGCGCGGCCGGCCGAGGACCCCCATCGCCCGCAGGTACCGCGCCGCCACCGGCGGCAGCGGGTCGAGGTCCGCCTCGGTGACCGGGTCGCTCGTGGTCGGCCGGGCCGGTAGCCCGGCGGCGGCCACCCGCCGGCGGAAGACCCGCGGCGGGCGGTCGGCGGTCGTGGCAGGTTCGGCGACGGACGTGGCCATGACTGCTCCAGCGGTGCGGGCGGCAGGGTGTGACGCGACCAGCCTGCCGGGTCCGGTGCCCGCGGCCACGGGCCGGACGGCCCCGCCCCGGCGGGCCCTTCGGCTCTCTCCCGCGGCGCGCCCGGCCGCCAGGGTGGGTGGTGGGAGGCGATGACCATGTTCACCATCCGCAACCTCGGCGGCGTCGCCCTGCTGCTCGCGGGCAGCACCTGGCTGTGGACCACACCCGCGTTCGCCGGCCGCGGCGTGAGCACGTCGGGGGCGCTGTGGGCGGTCACCCGGGTGCTCAGCCTGCTCACCGTCGCGGCGTTCTGCGTGGCGACCTGGGGGCTGTTCGCGCGCCATGCCTGGTGGGAGCCGGTCGCGCTCGGCGCGGCGGGCCTCGGGCTGGCTGCCCTGGTGCCGTTCTTGTTCGCCGCGCGCGCGGGTGGCGAGGCTGCCGGCGCCGTGACCTGGAACGTCTTCGTCCACCTGCTGATGGTGGCCGGCGTGCTCGTGCTGCTGCTCGTGCCGCAGCTCGAGCAGTGGGTCGACCACCACGTGATGGGCGGGTGACGCCGATGCGCCGCGACACCACGACCTCCACCGCCCCCACCGCCTCGCGCGCCCGCGTCTCCTCGGGCCCCGCGGGGATCGTCGTCCCGTCGCGGGCGGTGGTGCTGCTGACGCTCGCGCTGGCGGTGGTGGCCGCGGCCGCCGCCGCCGTCGGGCTGTTCGCCTCCGGCGGGCCGGGCCCGCACGAGGTGGTCACGGCCCGCGGAGAGAGCGTTGACGTGTACGGGACAGGGCTGTACCGGCACGACTCGTGGCTGCTCGGGGTCGGCAACCGGGGCACCGACGCGGTCACGCTCTTCCTCGAGGTCCCCGCGCTGCTCGTGGCCCTGTCCGCCTACCGCCGCCGGTCGGTGCGCGGGACGGTGGTCCTGGTCGGCGTGCTGGGCTGGCTGCTCTACTACTACGCCTCGATGTCGCTGTACACGGCCTACCACCGGCTGTTCGGTCTCTCCGTGCTCGCCTTCGGCCTGGCCCTGTTCGCCGCGCCGCTCGCCCTGCGCAGCGTCGACCCGGCCCGCTTCGCCGCCGCCTTCCCCGACCGGCCCTCGCGGCGCGCCCTGGTCGGCTATCTCGGCGGCCTCGCCGCGGTGCTCACGGCGGCCTGGGCGCCTCCCCTGGTCGCCGCCGCGGTCACCGGCGCGGTGCCCGCACGCCTCGACGTGTACAGCACCGAGGTGACCTGGGCGCTGGACCTGGCGGTCGTCGCCCCGGCGGTCGCGGCCACCGGCTGGCTGCTGCACCGCGACGCACCGTCCGGACGCCTCGCAGCCACCGCGATGCTGGCCGTCAACGTCGCCCTGGGCACCGCGCTCGCCGCCCAGGGCGCCGCGCAGCTCGCCGCGGGCGTCCCCGTGCGCCCCGCCGAGGTCGTCGGGGCCATGGTGTCGTTCGCGGTGATGACGGTCGTGGCCGCGACCCTGCTCGTGCCGCTGCTGCGGCGCCTGCCCGCCGCGCCGCGCGAGCCGGACGCCCGCCCGTCGCGGACGGGTTGACGCCGCCCCGACGGCGCAGAAGGCTGAGCACGACGACGGCGTCCACCGGGAGGGGTCCACGATGACGGTCCTCCTGGCACCAAGGCGCCACCGGGCGGTGATCTTCGACCTCGACGGCGTCGTCACCGACACCGCCTCGGTGCACGCCGACGCGTGGCGGCAGCTCTTCGACGAGTTCCTGGCCGGGCGCGGGGGCCGGCCAGGCGAGGACCACCGCCCCTTCGGGCACGAGGAGTACCTGCGGCACGTGGACGGTCGCCCCCGGTACGACGGCGTCGACGCGTTCCTCCGCTCGCGCGGCGTCGCGCTGCCGTGGGGCGACCCCACGGACCCGCCCGGCCGCGAGACCGTGTGCGGCCTGGGCAACCGCAAGGACCGGTACTTCCGCGAGCGGCTCGCGCGGGACGGGGTCCGGGTGTTCGACGACGGTGTGGACCTGGTCCGCCGGACCCAGCAGCGCGGGCTCGGCACGGCCGTCATCTCGGCCAGCCGCAACTGTCGGCGGGTGCTGGCCGCCGCCGGCCTCGGCGCGCTGTTCCCCGTCCGGGTCGACGGCGAGGTCGCGGCCGCGCTGGGGCTGCCCGGCAAGCCCGACCCCGCCGTGCTGCTGGAGGCCGCGCGGCGCCTCGGGGTCGGCGCGGACGCCGCCGTCGTGGTGGAGGATGCCGAGGCGGGGGTGGAGGCCGGGCGGCGCGGCGGGTTCGCGCTCGTGATCGGCGTCGCCCGCGGCGGCGACGGCAGCGACCTGCGCGCGCACGGTGCCGACGTCGTGGTCGCCCGGCTCGATCAGGTGAGGGTGGACGGGGCCGACGCGCCGTCGCGCACCGGGGCGTCGCGGCCGTGAGCGCGGCGGAGGCGCGCGCCGCGCAGGACCAGGCCGCCGGGCCCGGTGCATCGGCGTCGGATGACGGCTGGGTGCTGCGCTACGTCGGCTACGACCCGGCGGACGAGGGCCGTCGGGAGGCGCTGTGCACGGTGGGCAACGGGTATCTCGCCACCCGCGGCGCCGCTGCCGAGTCCCGGGCCGACGGCGTGCACTACCCCGGGACCTATGTGGCGGGGCTCTACAACCGTCTTCAGGACCGGGTCGACGGCCGGGTCGTCGAGAACGAGAGCCTGGTCAACCTGCCGAACTGGCTGGCGACACGGTTTCGCATCGACGGCGGGCCGTGGCTCGACGCGGGCCACGCCGAGGTCGTCGAGCAGGCCCAGGAGCTCGACCTGCGGCGTGCGGTGCTCACCCGCCGCACGCGCCTGCGGGACGGCGAGGGCCGCACCACCACGGTTACTGAGCGCCGGCTGGTGAGCATGGACCAGCCGCACGTGTGCGCCCAGCAGCTGACCTACGTGCCCGAGGACTGGTCCGGCCGCCTCGAGGTCCGCTCTGTGCTCGACGGGGCCGTGAGGAACTCCCTCGTGGCGCGCTACCGGGCCCTCGACGGCCGCCACCTCGACCTGGTGCGGACCGCTGCCCCGGCGCCCGACACCGTGCTGCTCGAGATGGTGACGACGCGGTCGGCGATCCGCGTTGCGATGGCCGCCCGCACCGTCGTCCGGCGCGACGGCCGGCCGGTGGAGGTCGAGCGCCGGCTCGTCGACGACGGTCCGGTCGTCGGCCATCTCCTGGTCTTCGACGCGCAGGCGTCCGAGCCGGTGGTCCTGGAGAAGACGGTCACCGTGTTCACCGGCAGGGACCGCGCCATCGCCGAGCCTGCGCACGAGGCCGTCCGGTGGCTGCCGCGCGTCGGCGGGTTCGACGACCTGCTGGGCCGCCACGCCCTGGCCTGGGCCCACCTGTGGCAGCTGTTCTATCTCGACATGGAACGCGACGGGGGCCTCCTGCCGATCCTGCGCCTGCACCTGCTGCACCTGCTGCAGTCGGTCTCCCCAGCTTCGGTCGGCCTCGACGTCGGCGTCCCGGCCCGGGGCCTGCACGGCGAGGCCTACCGCGGACACATCTTCTGGGACGAGCTGTTCGTCCTGCCGGTCCTCAACCTGCGCCTGCCTGCGCTCACCCGCTCCTTGCTGCGGTACCGCCGTCGGCGCCTCCCTGAGGCGCGGGCCGCGGCCCAGGAGGCCGGCTTCTCGGGAGCGATGTTCCCCTGGCAGTCCGGCAGCAACGGCGAGGAGGAGAGCCAGCTGCTGCACCTCAACCCAGCCTCCGGCCGCTGGGTCCCCGACCCGACCCGCCGGCAGCGTCACGTGGGCCTCGCCGTCGCCTACAACGTCTGGCAGCACTACCAGGCGACCGGTGACCGGGAGTTCCTCGTTCATGAGGGGGCGGAGACGCTCCTGGAAGTCGCTCGGTTCTGGGGCAGCCTCGCTGCCTACGACGAGAGCCGCGGCCGCTACGTCGTGCGCGGGGTGATGGGGCCGGACGAGTTTCACTCCGGTTACCCCGGGGTCGAGCAGGTCGGCGTCGACAACAACGCCTACACCAACGTCATGGCCGCCTGGGTGCTCCAGCGGGCCCTCGACACCCTCCACCTGCTGCCGACCCTCAAACGCCACGAGCTCGAGGAACGGATGGGACTGCAGCGGGCCGAGCTCGCCCGGTGGCGCGACGTGGCCCAAGGACTGTTCGTCCCCTTCCACGACGGTGTCATCAGCCAGTTCGAGGGCTACGAGAAGCTGGAAGAGCTCGACTGGGCCGCCTACCGGGCGCGCTACGGCAACATCCAGCGCCTGGACCGAATCCTCGAGGCCGAGGGCGACTCCGTGAACCGCTACAAGGCCTCCAAGCAGGCCGACACCGTGATGCTCTTCTACCTGCTGTCGGCGGACGAGCTGCGCGAGGTGCTCGAGCACCTCGGCTACTGCCTTGAGCCGGAGCTGATCCCGCGGACGGTCCGCTACTACCTCGAGCGCAGCTCGCACGGGTCCACCCTCTCGGCCTTGGTGCACGCCTGGGTGCTCGCCCGGTCGGACCGCACCAGGGCGCTGGAGTTCCTCGACCAGACGCTGCGGGCGGACGTGGCCGACATCCAGGGCGGGACCACGCCGGAGGGCATCCACCTCGCGGCCATGGCCGGGAGCGTCGACCTGCTGCAGCGGTGCTTCTGCGGTCTGGAGACGCGCCAGGACCAGCTCGTCCTCGACCCCTACTGGCCCGAGTCGCTCGGCGTGATGGAGTTCGCCATCCGGTACCGCGAGCAGCCGATCCTCGTGCGGGTCCGCGGTGACCGCGCCGAGGTGGCCGCGGGCCCGGGGATGTGGCGACCGGTCCGCGTCTCGTGCCGCGGCGAGCTCGCCGAGCTCGCACCCGGCGCGCGCCTGGCCTTTCCGCTCGTCACCGCACCGTCGACGACGGCATCCCAGCGCGGCCTCTGACGGTCTCTCGGCACCGTGGCGTCGGGTCGAAGGTCCCTGCCGGCTCCCCCGGGTCCGTCACTAGCGTGGATCTTGAAGGAACACCTCGAACGCGGGCGAAGGAGGACCGACCATGGACCCGACCATGAACTTCCCGAGGGACCGGGCACCGGACCCGTCGACGCAGCCGGGCGCGGACGAGCTGCGCGTCCTCGCGGTGCAGCGGCTGCGTGCCAAGCGCGAGCTGGCCACGCATGCGGTGGCATATGTCCTGGTCAACTCGATGCTGGTCGTGATCTGGTTCATGACCGGCGCCAACTTCTTCTGGCCCGTCTTCCCGATCCTGGGCTGGGGCATCGGCCTCGTCTTCCACGCCTGGGACGTGCTGGCGCCCGGACCCTCGGAGGCGCGGATCCAGGCCGAGATGGACGCGCTGCGACGACGCTGAGACGCCGGTGGGTGACCAGCCGTGCTCACTACGGCCGACTGGTCACCAGCCGTGCTCGCCTGGTCACCAGCCGTGCTCGCCGCGGATGAGCACGTCCGAGCCACCATCGACGAACACGACCTGCCCGCACAGGTGCGAGTTCTCCTCGCTGACCATCCAGGCCAGCAGGCGCGCGGGCACCTCAGGCTGCATGAACCCGTTCAGCGGCATGGGGATCAGCGCGGACATCGCCGCCCGCTGCACCTCCGTGCCGAGCATGCCCGCCACCATCGGCGTCTCCACCACGCCGGGCGCGACCGCGTTCAGCGGGATCCCCGCGACGGCCCACCCCGTGTCGACGGCCACCCGACGCACCCAGCGGCACAGCGCCACCTTGCTGCTGGCGTAGATCAGGTCGCTCTGCTCCGCCGCGACGAGCTTGTCGGCGCGCTCGAGCGCCCCCGCCTCGTCGTACGCCAGGCACAGCTCTACCAGGTCACCGTCGTGCGGCAGGATCGCGGCCATCGACGCCGTGGCCACCGCCCGAGGGGCTCGCGACGCCTTGAGCAGCGGTCGCAGACCCTCGAGGGTGGCGACGGCGCCGAAGAAGTTGACCGCGATGGTGGGCGGCGCCGGGTGCGCCAGCCCGGCGTTGGCGACCACCGCGTCGATACGGCCGCCGGCCTGCGCCTGCACCTCATCGACGAGCTCGGCGCGGCCCTGCGGGGTGGCCAGGTCCACGACGACGTCGGCGTCGTGGCGGTCGACCCCGACCACACGGTGCCCCTGCTGCCGCAGCACCCCGGCGGTCGCCCGGCCGATCCCGGAGGCCGAACCGGTGACGACGACGGTGCGCATGGCAGGACTCCTGTCTCGTGCGGCCGCCTCGGTGCGTGCGGGGCAGGGCTCTCGCGGCGCCGGGTGGTGCTCTCACGCTACGAGCCCGGACCGCCGGGCACCCGAGCCGTAGGTCCCGCGTCCCGCCGGGCCTGGTGCCGCCGCGACCGGGACCGAAGTCCCTGTCGCGGACCGGCGGGGCGCGACACGCTGATGGGGCGGGTCCGCACAGGCAACGTGGCCGCGGCGGGTCCGACCAGGAACGAGGAGGTTGCCATGCACCAGGACGGACCAGTGGTCGTCGCGCTGGACGGGTCCCCGCACAGCGGCGGGACCCTCGACTGGGGCCTCGAGGAGGCCGAGCGTCGAGAGGCGGAGGTGCTTCTCGTCCGCGCCTACCAGGAGCCGCGGGAGTACGCCCCACAGTGGAGCTGGTACCCCACCACCGAGGAGATCCACTTCGACACCGAGGCCAAGGAGTACCTCGCGGACCAGCTCGAGCGGGCGACCGCCGAGCACCCGGACCTGCGGATCACCACCCAGGTGCTGCACGGTCCGGTCGTCCCCATGGTGCGGGGCGTGACCGAACGAGCCCGGCTGCTGGTCATCGGGGCGCGTGGCCACTACTCGGAACGTGGCGTCGGGCGCACGGCCGCGCACCTCGCGGCGCACGCCCGGTGTCCGGTCGCGGTCGTCCGCGGTCCCGTCGACGGCCGGCCCGTGGTCGTCGGCGTCGACGGGTCCGAGGCCTCGCTCGCCGCGGCCACGCTGGCTGCGGACGAGGCGGCGGCCCGGTCGGTCCCGCTCGTCGTGCTGCACGCCCGTCCGACGGTGCTGCCGCCCTACGCCCCGCTCGGCGTGCTGCCGCCGCTGGCCACCGCGAGCAAGAGCGACCCCACGCACCAGGCCGCCCGACGGGTCGTGACGGAGCTGATGGAGCACCACCCCAACCTGGAGGTCCGCCTGGAGCTCCTCGACGACGGACCGGTGCACGCCCTCGCCGAGGCTTCGAAGGACGCCGGGCTCGTCGTCGTCGGAGCACGCGGCATCGGCGCGTTCCGGGGGATGCTGATGGGCTCGGTGAGCGCCGAGCTGGTGCGCGAGGCCCACGGGACGGTGCTCGTCACCCACGGCGCCGCGGCCGAGTGACGTCCCGTTCTGCTCCACCCGCACGGAACGACCTGCACGGCACGACCCGCACGGAGGCGACCATGGCCCACACCTGGACCGTGACGATCCAGCTGTTCGACGCCGACGACATCGACCCCGAGGGCACCACGACGTCGGCCCATGCGCTGCTGCGCACCTCCAGCGGCACGTCGCTGGAGGGGCGCGGCACGTCACGGCGCAACCCCCACGACCCACCCGTCCGGGAGATCGGCGAGGAGCTGGCCGCGGCCCGGGCGCTGCGTCACCTCGCCGACCGGCTGCTGGAGGCGGCGTCCGACGACCTCGCCCCGCTGGAGCCGCCGCGCTGAGGGTGACGTCCGGCCGAGCGTGACATCGCCCGGAACAGGGCTCCCACCACGCGCGACGGAGGGTTAGCGTGGTCATGTCGGGAACCGGTCTGGGGACGAGGCGGTCGGACATGGCTCACGGCGAAGGTGAGCGCGACGAGGGCGTGCGCGACGAGAGTCACCTGCTCCCCCAGCTGCCGCTGGACGGCCTGCTGGACGACCTCGAGGCGCACATGCGCACGATCCGGGCGGCCCGCCGGAACGTCGACGTGCTGCTGGCGGCGATCGTCGACGTCGGCCGGGGCCTGGAGCTGCGCCCGGTGCTCGAGCGGATCGTCGCCGCCGCGGCGCACCTCGTCGACGCCCGCTACGCGGCGCTCGGGGTCATCGGCGAGGACGGAGACATCGCCGAGTTCATCACCGTCGGTCTCGACGAGGAGCAGATCCACGCCATCGGCCCGTTCCCGCACGGGCGCGGCATCCTCGGGGAGCTGATCGAGCACCCCACCCCGCTGCGGCTGCACGACCTGACCACCCACCCGGCCTCCTACGGCTTCCCCGCGCACCACCCGCCGATGCGCACCTTCCTCGGCGTCCCGGTGCGGGTGCGCGGCACGGTCTTCGGCAACCTGTACCTGACCGACAAGCGCGGCGGGGAGGACTTCTCCGCCGCCGACGAGCGGCTGCTGGAGGCGCTCGCCTCGGCGGTGGGCGTCGCGATCGAGAACGCCCGGCTGTTCGAGGACGCCCGGCGCAGCGCCCGCTGGCTGGCCGGCAGCGCGCAGATCTCCCGCGAGCTGCTGTCCGGGGCCGAGCCGGGCAAGGTGCTCGAGCTGTTCGTGCGGGAGGTGGCGGACGTCGCCGACGCCGACCTCGTGGCGATCGCGCTGCCCGCGGCCGACGGCGAGCGGCTGGTCGTCGAGGCCGCGGTCGGCCAGGACGTCGTGGGCACGACCGTGCCGCTGACCGGGACCTTCTCCGCCGAGGTCTACGCCTCGGGCTTCCCCCTCGTGACCGCCGACGCCCGCACCGACGAGCGCGCGACGCTGATCGTCGACCCCGCCGGGGAGATTGGTCCCGCCGCGCTGCTGCCGCTGGGCGAGCCCGGCCGCACCCGGGGCGTGCTGGCGGTGGGCCGCAGCGCCGGCCGCGCCGTGATCCCCAGCACGGTGGTCGACGCCCTCGCGGCGTACGCGAACCAGGCGGCGGTGGCGCTGGAGCTGGCCGAGCGGCGGCGCGACGCCGAGCGGCTCGCCGTCCTGCGCGACCGCGACCGCATCGCCCGCGACCTGCACGACCTGGCGATCCAGCGGCTGTTCGCCACCGGGCTGTCGCTGCAGGGCCTGCTGCACCGGATGGACGACGAGGAGTGCCGGGAGCGCGTCGACGCCGCCGTCGTGAGCATCGACGAGACGATCGCACTGATCCGCACCCAGATCCTCGGGCTGCAGGCACCGCGCCGCTCCGCCCCGGCCACGGGGGCGCGCGCCCGCGCCATCGCCGAGGTCGACCACGCCGGGCAGGTGCTGGGCTTCCCGCCGTCCCTGCGCTTCTCCGGGCCCGTGGACGCCGCGGTCCCGCCCGGCCTCGTCGACCACCTCGTCGCCGTGCTGCGCGAGGCGCTGTCGAACGTGGCGCGGCACGCCGGGGCGACCGCCGTCGACGTCGACGTGCGCGTGGACGACCGGCTGCTGGTGCGGGTGCGCGACGACGGCGTCGGCCTGCCGCCCGGCGGGCGGCGCAGCGGCCTGGCCAACCTCGCCCACCGCGCCGCGGAGCTCGACGGGACGCTCGAGCTCGCGCCCGGACCGCGGGCCGGCACGGTGCTGGAGTGGGCGGTGCCGCTCCCGCCGGTCCCAGGTCGTGGCACGTCCTAGGTGTACTTCTCGTACGCGGGGCGGTCGACGCCGTCGTCGCCGTCGCGCTCGAGGCGCACCGCCAGCACGGCGGCCTCGACGCGGCCGTGCAGGCCGAGCTTGGCGAGCAGGCTCGAGACGTAGTTCTTCACCGTCTTCTCCGCCAGCCCCATCCGCGTGGCGATCTGCCGGTTCGTGAGCCCCTCGCCGACGAGCTCGAGGATGCGGCGCTCCTGGTCCGTGAGCATCGTCCGCGGGTCCTCTCGCGGCGTCTGCGGGCGGCGCATCCGCGCCATGACTCGCGCGGCGGCCTGCGCGTCGAGCATGGACCCGCCCGCCGCCACGGTGCGCACCGCCTCCACCAGGTCCGAGCCCCGGACCTGCTTGAGCACGAAGCCGGCCGCGCCGGCCATGATCGCGTCGAACAGCGCCTCGTCGTCCGCGACCGACGTCAGCATCAGGCAGGCGGGCGGGTCGTCCCGCGAGCGCAGCTCGCGGCACAGGGTCACGCCGTCGCCGTCCGGCAGGCGCACGTCGAGCACGACGACGTCGGGCGCCGCCGCCGGCACGCGCGCGAGGGTCTCGCGCACGTCGGAGGCCTCCCCCACGACCTCCAGGTCCTCGTGCGCCGCGAGCAGCTCGGCCACGCCGCGGCGCACGACCTCGTGGTCGTCGACCAAGAACACCCGCACCGGCATGCGGCCGTTGGCAGTGCTCGACATGCTGATCACCAGGTCCCGTCGTCCCACGGTCGAGTCTCGTGGCGGACTTCCACGTGCCGCACGCCGGGGACGGCTCGGACGGTCGCCTCGACGAGCCGGCACTCCCCGTGCGGACCGCCCCACACGCGGGCACGCCCGTCGTCGATCACGAAGTGCCAGGCGTTGAGCTCTTGCGCCCGCAGGGCCGTGGCGACGTCCTTGCGCAGGTCGGCGTCGGGCCGGGCGAGCCGGGCCACCACGTCGCTGCGCGAGACGACCCCGACGACCCGAGCGCCCCAGAGCACGGGCATGCTCTTGATGTCCGTGGTCACCATCGTCTGCGCGATGTCGGCCACGTCGTCCCCGGGCGCGGCAGTGCGCACGGCCCGGGTCATCACCGCACCGACCGTGCCCGGTGGTTCCGGCTCCGGGTCTCGGACGCGGCGCAGCACCGCCCGGGAGTCGTGCGGCACGCCGTCGCGCAGCAGGTCGGCCTCGCTGACGATGCCCACGAGGCGCTCACGCTCGTCGAGCACAGGGAGCGCGGTGACCCGCAGCTCGTGCAGCAGTCGTAGCGCCTCCTTGACCGTCATCTCCGGCGTCACGGTGCGAGCCGGCGTGGTCATGATGTCGGCGACCAGCATGACTGCTCCTTCGGTTCCTTCAAGACGGGACACCGTGGCCGCCTCGGGGGCGAGGCGGCCGGCGGTGTCGGGGGTGGTCGGCGGAGTCTGCGCAGGACGGGGAAGCGGTCAGCGCAGGACGGGGAAGCGGCGCACCAGGTCGGTGCTCGCCCACCGGCGGCCCAGGCCGAGGGAGTCGCCGGCCAGCGACGCGGCGAGGCCGATCAGCACGGCCGCCTCGATCACGTGCGAGTCGACGAACGGGTTGACCGGGATGGGCAGGGCGGTCAGCCACATCATCATCAGCAGGACCGCGCCGGCGCCGGCGGCGATCCGCATGCCGATGCCCAGCGCCAGGGCCAGGCCGATGCCCAGCAGGCCGAGCATGAACAGCCAGTCGATGAACACGTTGCCCGCCAGCGGGGTGAAGACGCCGGCGAACGTCCCCTCCACGCCGCTGAGGTAGCCGGTCGTCGGGGACCCGCCGCGGATCCACGCCCCCTCGGCGGGGGTGGCCAGCCCGAGGCCGAACGTCTTGTCGACGAACGCCCACAGGAACTCGAACGCCAGCAGCAGCCGCACGACGGCCCAGGTGTACCGGGCCACCAGCGACGACTCACGGACCGGCGCCTGCGGGGAGGCGTCCGGGGTCCGGTGCACGGTCGCGCTCATGGTGATCCTCCTTGTCGTGGCCGGCGTGGCGTCCCGGCCTCCTGCTGCCACGATCCCGGCACGGTGGGCGCACGGAGCAGGGCGCAAGGGCACGCCACGACGGGACCTTGGTCCCGCCGGCCGGCCCGCCGCGTCCCGGCCGCCGCGGCCGTGCCCGCGCACTTGCTGCGTCGTACGCTCTCGCCGTGTCGCACCGCTAAGTGGCTGCATGAGCGCCCACCAGCCTGTCCCGGTCGCCACGCGATCCCGGCGAGGTAGCCGCCTCAGGTGCCGGGCCGACCCGGGTGCGGCGCCGTGGACGGTGACGGCTCCGCGGTCCGCTCGGGTGGATCCGTGGTCCGACCGGGGGCGGACGCCACTGCGGGCAGGAGCAGCCCGGTGACGGCACCTAGAACGGCCCCGGCGGCGGCCCCCGTGGCGGCGCCCCACCCCACGACGGCCGGTATCGACCAGGCCACGCCCGTGGTGCTCGCACCCAGGAAGATGACCGGCATCGCCACCGCCCAGCCAGCGGTGCAGGCGCCGACCCACAGCCCCGGGCGTGGGACCACGCCCCGCAGCACCCACGCCTGCGCCACGCCGAGGAGGGCGCCCATCGCCACGCCGACGCCGACAGCCCCGCCAGCCACAGTCCAGGCCGGCGGGGGCGTGCCACCGGCGCCGGCGAGGATGGCCGGCGCCGAGCCCGCCGCCCAGCCGACCCCGGCAACGACCAGAGTCACCATCATCCAGCGCAGCCGACGGCGGCGAGGCAGCCAGACCCGCAGTCCCCACGCCTGAGCCAGGCCGAGCGCGAGCCCCTCGACCAGCCCGCCGCCGACCACAACTGCCCAGGCGCCGAGGAGGTCGGCACCGGTCGCGTCACCCTGCGTCATCGCTGCACCGCCGCGGGCGGCCGCGGCCGCTGCTGTCATGCCGACCGTCTCGGCGGCCGCGCACAGCACGATCCATCGAGGCCGGGACGGTACGACGACGGGTGCGTGGCCGCGCCACGCGTCGTGACTCGTGCCGACGCTGACGGTTCTCATGGCTCCTCCGTCTGTGCCGCGCTCGCGATGGCCGTCGCGCCCTGCAATCACAGCCCATCCTGTGTCTCCGACGACCTCGGCCACAGGGCCGTAGGGCCAGGTATTCCGGCCCTTCCAGCCGCCGCGCACAGGTGGAGATGCTGACCTCATGGGCAAGAGCTCGAGCACCGAGACCAGCCCTCGGGCGAACGACCCGATGTATGAGCCCCCGGACGGCCCCGCCACCACAGTGGGACAGCTACACGTCGCCGATGGCCCGGCCCGGCCGCGGCACCCCCGGCTGCTCGCGGTGCTGGCCTTGGTGGTCGGCATACCGGCGACCGCCGCGGGGGTCGGGATCGGGATCCGGTACCTGCAGAAGACGGGCCTGACGCTCGACACGGTCGTCGGCCTGACCCTGCTCGCCACCGGGCTCCTGCTCCTGGGGTACGCAGCTACCCTGGGGTGGACGGCCGTGCGGTCGTGGTGGCGCCTGCTCCTCCTGCCCGCCGCCCTCGCGGTGCTCGTCCTGGTGTTCTGGTCCGCCGTGGCGGTGATGTACGCCGTCGCGCCCCCGGCCGCACTCGGACCCGGCACGCCCGCGGGCGTCGGGTTGGACCACCGCGACGTCACCTTCAACACCAGCGACGGAGTCGAGCTGTCCGCCTGGCTCGTCCCCTCGCGCAATGGTGCCGCGGTGGTGCTCAAGCACGGGTCGGGCTCCACCCGCACCGCGACGCTACGGCACGCCGCCGTGCTCGCCGGCCACGGCTACGGCGTGCTCATGGTCGACGCCCGCGGCCACGGCCGCAGCGGCGGCGAGGGAATGGACATCGGCTGGTACGGCGACGCGGACACCACAGCAGCGGTGGACTTCCTGACCAGGCAGGACGACGTCGACCCCGCCAAGGTCGGGATCGTCGGCCTGTCGATGGGCGGCGAAGAGGCCATCGGCGCCGCGGGCGCGGACCACCGCATCGGCGCCGTGGTCGCCGAGGGCGCCACCGGGCGCACCGCCGCCGACCACGAGCCCGTCCTTCCGGACTCCTTCGCCGCCGTGCTGCAGCGTGGCCTGGACCGGTACACCTACGCGCTCACGGACCTGCTCACCGGAGCGTCACCGCCCGCCTCGTTGCACGACTCGGTCGCCGCGGCGGACGACACCGCGTTCTTCCTGGTCGCCGCGGGCACGGTCGAGCAGGAGGTGCTGGCGGCGAGCGACATGCGCAGCGCGGCCCCAGACCGGGTGCAGGTCTGGACAGTGCCCGACGCCGGCCACATGAACGCGCTCGGCACCGCACCGCAGCAGTGGGAGCAGCGCGTCGTCCGGTTCCTGGACGACCAGCTTCAGCCCGAGCCACGCCCGTAGGAGGGCGGCGTGGGCAGGAACCGCCTTCGCCGGGACGGTGCACCGATCGATCCCCGAGACGTAACGGACTCGGACGGAGGACATTCCCCATGCAGACCAGCGACGCGACACCGAGCCGGCGTGCCCGTCCGCTCTTCGGGCTGCGGCGGCGCCCGGGCCGCCTGGCCCTGGCCGTCTTCCGCCTCCCCCTGGTGCTGTACCGCCGCGGGTGGGGCTGGATGCTCGGTCGCACGTTCATGCTGCTCGTCCACGCCGGGCGCACGACAGGGCGACCCCACCCGATGACGGCGATGGTGATGCGCTACGACCCCACCAGCCGCGAGGTCGTCATCTTCTCCGGCTGGGGCCCGCGCTCCGACTGGGTGCGCAACCTCAGAGCCCGCCCGGCGCTGCGCGTGGAGGTCGGCCGCGATGCCTACAGGCCACAGCACCGGTTCCTCGCGGACGACGAGAGCGACGCGGTGGTGATCGACTTCCTGCAGCGGCACCCGCAACGCGCGCGGCTGGCCTGCCGGATCCTCGGCTGGCCCGACCTGCGGGACGAGGCGGCGCGGCACGACTTCGTCCACACGCACCCGTTCGTGGCGCTCCGTCCGGCTCAGCCCGCGGCGTCGTAGGCCTCGGCGAGCCAGCCGCGCACCTCGGCGTCCACGTCCGCGGCGCCGGTGAGCAGCAAGTGGTGCATCCACAGGCCCGCCCGCAGCTGGACGACCTCCCGGAATCGCGCCGAGGGCACCTGGCGAGGCAGCGCGACCGACAGGACGGCCGGCGCCACCGGGTGGCCGACGCGGTCAGGCCGCCAGACGTACGCGAAGCCGCGCCGCGCCGCGTGGAAGGCGACCTGCGTCTTGCTCACCCGCACCGCGTGGTCACCGAGCGCGGCGACGGCCGCGGCCACCTCGCGGCACGCCGCAAGCCCAGCCGGGCACCCTTCGAAGAGGGCTTCGGCCGTGCGCCCACTGTCGCCCTGCATGGGCCCACGCTAGGAGCCTCCCGAGCCCTTGGCACGACAGGTGAAGTTTGCTTCGCTTGTTGCCACGTGGAGGGGAGTATCCCCCGACGCCTCGTCGTCATGACGGCCCCGCCCGGGGCCCGGCGGGGCGGGCCCGGGCGGGCCGGGAGAGACCTCCGATCGCAGTGATCGGAGGATGCGTCATGAACGTCCCGTTCTGGGTCTGGGTCGCGGTGCTGGCCACGATCGTGCTGATGCTCGCGGTCGACCTGGTCGCGCACCGCCGCGCGCACGTGATCGCGGTGCGCGAGGCCGCGGCGTGGTCGGTGGTGTGGGTGGCCCTCGGCGTCGGGTTCGGCGTGCTGGTGTGGGTCGTGTGGGGCCCCGAGTGGGGCCAGCAGTACTTCGCCGGGTACCTCATCGAGAAGTCGCTGGCCGTGGACAACGTCTTCGTCTGGGCCATCGTCTTCAGCTGGTTCGCCGTGCCGCGAGAGCTACAGCACCGGGTGCTGTTCCTCGGCGTGCTGGGTGCCCTCGTCCTGCGCGGCGCGTTCATCGCGGCCGGCGCGGTGCTGATCGAGAACTTCTCCTGGATCCTCTACCTCTTCGCCGCCTTCCTGCTGTGGACCGGCTACCGGATGATCCGTCAGCGCGACGAGCACGTGGACCCCGGCAGGTCGGCCGTGCTGCGCAGCTTCCGCAGGGTGGTCCCCATGACGGACGCCTACCACGGCCCCCGGCTGCTGGTCCGGCGCGGCGGAGCGCTCCTGGCCACCCCGCTGCTGGCCGTCCTGGTGCTGATCGAGGTCACCGACGTCGTCTTCGCCGTGGACTCGATCCCGGCGATCTTCGCCGTGACCGACGAGGTGTTCCTCGTCTTCACCGCCAACGCGTTCGCCGTCCTGGGCCTGCGGGCCATGTACTTCCTGCTGGCCGACCTCGTGCACCGCTTCGTGTACCTCAAGGTCGGCCTGGCGCTGGTGCTGGTCTGGGTCGGGATCAAGATGCTGCTCAAGATCGACGTGTACTACGTCCCGACCGGTGTCTCCCTGGCCGTGATCGCCACCATCCTCGCCGTCTCGGTCGGCCTGAGCCTGCGGGCGACCCGAGGCCAGGGCCGGCAGGCCCTCGCCGTTCCTTCCGAGCCCCCCTTCCGCGTGGCCACCGACGCGGAGATCACCGCCCTCGAGCCGCTCTGGCGCCGCCGCCGCGAGGCCCGCGACGCCGTGCGCCCCGGCGACCGCGGGCCCGACACCCCCTCATGAACGGAGACCCCTGCGCCATGTCGCACCCCGCAGCCGCCGAGGCCCGGCCACCGAGCCGGGCCGGCACGTCATGGACGTTCCTCACCCACCACGGACACGTCCTGCTGGCGGTCGCCCGCTCGCCCGACGCCCGCGTCGCCGACGTCGCCGCGCGGGTGGGCATCTCGCCGCGCGCCACCCTGACGATCCTCAAGGACCTGGAGACGGCGGGCTACGTCCGCCGCCGGCGCGTCGGGCGGCGCAGCCACTACACCGTCGACCCGCACCGGCACTTCCGCCATCCCGCCGACGCCGACCACGAGATCGGCGAGCTCCTGGCGATCTTCGCCGCCGACGCCGAGGGGACTTGATTCTGCCCTCCGCCCAGCTGCTCGGAGTCCTCGCCGACTGGGCGGTGATGCTCGGGTTCCTCGCGCTCCGGTCCTTGCGGTGGGAGTAGCACGGCGCACGGAGAAGGAGGACCTTCGGCCCTCACCGGGCCCACCGCGACATGCCTAGCCTGGAGGCGTCGGCTCCGCGTCCAGGGCCGTGACCTCACGCGCGAGGAGGGACGAGATGCCCCCGCACTGCGACTCGCTCGACGGCCCCGTGGTCACCGCCGCGCGCACGGCCTTGGACGCCGACGACGTCGACCTGGTGCTGCCGTTCGTCCCTGAGGACGCCGAGGCCGAGGTTCGGGCAGTGTTCACCGCCGTGCGGCCGGTCCGGCACCTGAGCGAGGCCGCACGCGAGGTCGCCGATCGGTTGTTCTTCGAGAACGTCGTCCGCCTCCACCGCGCCGGGGAAGGCGCGCCGTACACCGGCCTGAGGCCGGCCGGCCTGGGGTTCGGCCCGGTGATCCCGCTCGCGGAGCAGGCCGTCGCGTCAGGGTCGTCCCGCGCGGTCGCGCAGTACCTCACCCGCGTGCTCGACGACGAGCTCGACCAGCGGATGGAGCGGGTGAACGCCCTGGCCGCCGTGAAGGACCGGTCGACCGCCGACGCGCGGGCCCACGTCGAGGCGATGCTCGGCTTCCAGGTCTACAGCCACCACCTGCTGCAGGCCCTGCACGGACCGGCCCACGGGCACGGGCGCCACCAGCATGGGTGACCCGGTGTTTCCGCGCCGGGAGCACCATGCTCACCGGACCGTCCTCCGCGGCGCCGCCGCACACCCGAGAGCCAGCACCAGCGCCGTCCTGCCCCGGGCCGAGAGGTCTCCGAACACGAGCACCTGGACGGCGTCCGCGGCGAGCGCCGCGAGCGGGGCGAACGGTGAGACGGCGCGGCGCCGGTCCGTGAGCGCCCGGGCCGCGAGCGCCGCCGCCGCTGCGGCGCCGAGGAACCAGGACGCCGGCACCAGCACGTCACCGACCGAGGGCGCCCACGTGCCTTCCGCGCGCTGCCTGATGCCCTCCATCGTCCTGCGCTGCATGACGATCTGAACCGGTCCCTGCAGCCGCGGCACCACCCCGCCTCCGCGGCACCGCACCACCAGTCGGCTCCTCATGGGCCCGGCGGGCTCGACGACGAAGGCCCAGGTGCTGCTCGGCCTACCGTCGTGCAGCTGCTCGTCCGAGTCCCCGACTCCCCCGAGCACGAGCGCACGGCCGGGGTCGTACCCCGCCACGGGGTTGGCCGGCGCGTAGCGGGCCATCCGGACCACCCGTCGGCCGACGCCGAGCGGCTCCTGCAGGTCGGCGCGCACCTCGGCGCTCGAATGGACGTCGGCCCCGACCATGTTCTCCAGCCAGTCGTAGCTGTACAGCCCCGCCCTGCCCTGCCCGAGCTGGGTGACCCACGGCCACACCTGGTCCGCGGGGCGATGCACCGTGATCGCGTTGGTCCACACGAAGCCCGGCCGCGGGACGAGGTCGTCCCCCGGCCACCGCCGGGACCGCTCGGACGGCGTCGTGCCCCAGGACCGCAGCCGCGGGACCACGTAGGCGACGAAGAACACCGCGGGCGGGATGCTCATCGTCGCGAAGTTCCCGAACAGGCGGACCGACCGCACGGGCCGCCCGCCCGCCGCCCCGCGCTCGCTGCTGACCCTGGCCATGCCTGGTCGCCTCCTCCGGGCGGTCGCGCCGTGGGGGTGCTGGACGTGCGGCCTCACGCTAGGCGTCCTACGGACACCGCGGCAGGGCCACATGGCCTGCCCGACCGGCCCTGTGCGGACCCCCGGCTCGCGACCACGCTGGTCTCGTGACGTCGACCCTGCGGGCACCTCCGGAGACGGGGACGATCCCGGCGCGCACGGGCTGGGTGCGCCGGATGCCTCGGCAGTACCCGCTGCTCGTGGGCACTCTGGCTGTCGGTGCGGTGGTGGTCGGGCTGGTGATCGGTGGCCAGCCGCGGTGGGCACAGTGGCTGGGCTTCGGATGGGCCCTGCTCGTGGGCGCCCGCGTGGCCGGGCGCATGGCCCGCGACGTGCTCGCCGGGCACTGGGGCGTGGACGTGCTGGCCGTCACGGCGATCGTCTCGACCGTCCTGGTCGGCGAGTATCTGGCCGCTCTCGTCGTCGTGCTGATGCTCACCGGCGGGCAGGCCCTGGAGGACTACGCCTCCCACCGTGCCCGCAAGGAGCTGCGCGCGCTGCTGGAGCGCGCCCCGACGCTCGCGCACCGGCTGGGTCCGGCCGACACCGTCGCCGACGTGCCGGTCGAGGAGGTCCTGCCCGGCGACCAGGTGCTCGTCCGCCCGGCCGAGGTCGTACCGGTCGACGGCGTCCTGGTCAGCGCCGAGGCGGACTTCGACGAGTCCTCCCTGACCGGCGAGAGCCTGCCGGTCACCCACCACGCCGGAGACCCGGTGCTGTCCGGCGTGCTCAACACCCAGCAGGCCGTCACCGTCCGGGCCACCACCGCCGCCGCGGACAGCCAGTACGCCCGCATCGTGGCCATGGTGCGCGAGGCCGCCGAGTCCCGGGCGCCGGTGGTGCGGCTGGCCGACCGCTACGCCGTGCCGTTCACCGCCTTCGCCTTCGCGGTGGCGGAGGCGGCGTGGTGGTACCACGGCGACCCGACGGTCGTCGCGGAGGTGCTGGTGGTCGCCACCCCGTGTCCGCTGCTGATCGCCGCCCCCGTGGCCTTCCTCGGTGGGATGAGCCGCGCAGCCAGAGCCGGCATCATCGTCAAGAACGCCGGGACCCTCGAGCGGCTGGCCGCCGTGCGCACCGTCGCCTTCGACAAGACCGGCACGATCACGTACGGCCGCCCCGAGCTGCTCGCCGTGCACCCCCGACCGCCGTGGACCACCAACCGGCTGCTTGGTCTCGCGGCGTCGGCCGAGCAGTACTCCTCCCACGTGCTGGCCACCTCGATCCGCGACGCGGTCGCCGCCCGCGGCCTGGCCCTGTCCCCCGCCACCACCGCGCACGAGGAGGCCACGCACGGCGTCACCGCCCTGGTCGACGGCCACGAGGTCGTCGTCGGCAAGCGCGCCCACGTCGCGGCGGGCGCGACCGGCGTCGAGGAGCAGCCCCTCGCGCCCGGGGAGCTGGCCGTCTACGTCGGCGTCGACGGCCGCTTCGCCGGCACGCTCGTGCTGAGCGACCACCCGCGCGACGACGCCCGCGACACCATGGACCAGCTGGCGGCGCTCGGCATCAGCCACCGGCTGATCCTCAGCGGCGACGCCCGCTCCACCGTCGCCCACGTCGCCGCCGCCGTGGGAGTGACCCAGGTGCACGCCGAGTGCCTGCCCGAGGACAAGGTGCGCCTCGTGCGCGAGCTGCCCGCCCGGCCCGTGCTCATGGTCGGCGACGGCGTCAACGACGCGCCCGTCCTGGCCGCCGCCGACGTCGGGGTCGCCATGGGGGCACGCGGCTCCACCGCCGCCAGCGAGTCGGCCGACGTCGTCGTCCTCACCGAGGACCTCGCCAAGACCGCCACCGCCGTCCGCAACGGCCGGCGCACGATGACCGTGGCCCTGCAGAGCATCTGGCTGGGCATCGCCCTGTCCGTCGGGCTCATGCTCGTCGCCGCCACCGGGACCGTCCCCGCGATCCTCGGCGCACTGAGCCAGGAGGTCGTAGACCTCCTGGCCATCCTCAACGCCCTGCGCGCGCTGCAGGCCGGCGGCTCGCGCAGGCCGGCCCGCAGCCGGGCGACCGCGCTCAGCCCTCGCTCGTGACGACCACCTTCAGCGCCTGCTCGTCCGCGGCGCGGGAGAACGTGTCGTAGGCCTCGTCCCACTGGTCGAACGTGAACCGGTGGGTGACGAACTTCTCCGGCGCGATCCGTCCGGCCTGGATGTCCTCGAGCAGCTGCGGCGCGGTCGTGGCGTTCACGAGCCCGGTCGTGATGGTGATGTTGTTGATCCAGTCCCGGTCGATGGGGAAGGTCACCGGCTTGCCGTGGACGCCGACGTTGGCCACCCGGCCGCCGGGCCGGATCGCGTCCAGGCACAGGCCGAAGGTCGCGGGGATGCCGACGGCCTCGATCGCCACGTCGACGCCCTTGCCGCCCGTGCCGAGGGCCTTGAGCTGCTCGAGCGCGTCGGGGGCGGCCTCGACCGTGTCGGTCGCGCCGAAGTCGCGGGCGGCCTTGAGGCGGAACGGGTTGCCGTCGACGGCGACGACCTTCGCGGCGCCGGCCGACCTGGCCGTCATGACGGCCGCGAGCCCCACGGGCCCGACCCCGACGACGGCGACGACGTCACCGTCCTTGACCTCGCCGTACTGCACGCCGATCTCAAACCCGGTCGGCAGGATGTCCGAGAGCATCGCGCCCTGCTCGGCGGTGACGCCGTCGGGCAACGGGATGAGCCCGTTGTCGGCGAACGGCACGCGGACGTACTCGGCCTGGGTGCCGTCGATGAGGTGCCCGAAGATCCAGCCGATGCCGCCCAGCGTCTCGCAGTGCGAGGTCAGGCCTCGCCGGCAGTAGTCGCACTCCATGCACTTGCTGATGCAGGAGACGATCACGCGGTCGCCGACCTTGACCTTGGTACAGGCCTCGCCCACCTCAGTCACGACCCCGACGCCCTCGTGGCCGAGGATCCGGCCGTCGGTCACCGCGGGCACGTCGCCCTTGAGGATGTGCAGGTCGGTGCCGCAGATCGTGGTCGTCTCGATCTTGACGACCGCGTCGGTCGGGTCCTGCAGCGTCGGGTCCGGGACGTCCTCCCAGGCCTTCTGCCCAGGTCCGTGGTACACAACAGCCTTCATCGCAGCCCCTTTGCCACGGGCGGCCCGACGGACGTCGATGGAGGAGTCGGCCCTCACCGTCGTGAACCGCTCTTGCTCCCGATGCTAAGCCCGAGCCGGCGGCGATCGGGTCCCCGTCGCCGGCGGCACCAGCCGCAGCGGAGCCGCACCTCCGGTTCAGGGTCGGCCGGCCGAGATCGTTTGAAACGCCTACCGGTGCTGACCGTGCGGATGATTGCCCTGGCGCAAGCCGGTGGGCAGCTTGGCAGTTCGGCTCCCACACCCGAATCCGGTGGCTTACGGAGTCGGGCCAGCTCCCGGCCACTCGCCGGTCACTCGCTCGTCCTCGCTTCGCCCACGGGCGGGCACAAAGGGCCCCCGGCTCAGGGCCGATCGCCCCTGACGCTGGCCGGGGGGACGCCTGACGCTGGTGCCAGGCCGCGTTCCCGGACCGGGTCCCCGCCTAAACGTCGGCCTCAACCCTGGGAGCCAGTCATGTCGTACCAGCAGTTCATCACCGCAGCGCGGGGCCGGCTAGCGTCCGCCGCGCGCGAGACCTGCCAGGTCGCAGGCGTCGGGACCGTAGAGTTCGTCGACGACGGGGCTGGCCCCCCGGCGCTGGTGAGCCACCCGCTCTTCGGCGGTTTCGACACCGGCCTGGGCGTAGGCCGCCAGTTCCTCGGTCCGGACCACCGCATCGTCGCGCCGTCGCGCTTCGGCTACCTCGGCTCCACCATGCCCCACACTGCCACACCCGCCGACCAAGCCGACGCGTTCACTGCCGTGCTGGACGAGCTTGAGCTGGACCGCGTCGTCGTCCTCGGCTACTCCGCCGGCGGGCCGTCGGTCATCCAACTCGCGCTGCGCCACCCCGAAAGGGTCTCGGCCTTGGTGCTGGTGGCCTCGGCGCTTCCCGGCAAGGCTGGAAACCCTCCCCGGCTCGTAGCCAGGGCGCTGTTCGGGTCAGACGTCACGTTCTGGCTCCTGGGGCGCATGGGGCCGTCCGTCACGGCCCGGATCCTCGGCATGGACAGGCAGTTTCGACCCGTCGGATCCCAGCGCCAGGTCATCGAGGACACGTGGGCGAGCCTGTTCCCCGTGGCGCCGCGCAAACGAGGGGTGCTGCACGACCTCTACGTCTCGAACCCTGACGTGCAGACGTACCCGCTCGAGAAAATCACCGTCCCCACGCTCGTCCTGAGCGCCCACGACGACGCGATGTCGGCCTACGACAACGCCGAGAGTGCCGTACCCCGGATCTCGAGCGCCCGGTTGGTGTCCTTCGCGGACGGCGGGCACCTGCTTCTCGACCATGACGACGCAATACGCCGGTCGGTCGCCGACTTCCTCCAGATGGCCCCCTCTCCGAGATCAGCTCGGGCCGGTGGACTCCCTCCCGTCGCCGGCAAGAGCAGTCGATCACCAACGCCGTAGAGAGGTTTATCGAGGAGGCAAGGGCTGGCCCCCCGCCGGGCTTTGCGCGAGATCGCGCCCCGGGCTGAGCCGGCGAGCAGAGCTGCCGAGCGCAGGCACGCCGACGATCCGGCGGATTTCAGTGACGCCCGTCACGGCCGTCGGAGACCTGACCCCTGTGGCATCAGCCCCAGACGAAGGCGGCATCGAGCTGGAGGCGAGGTCGTGGCTGCTCGACGCGCCGCATCCGGCACAGTGGACTCTGTGAGTCAGGAGCTGCGACCGGCGGTGCTGCGCGGGGCGCCGAGCATCGCCCACCTGGACACGGACGCGTTCTTCGCCTCGGTCGAGCAGCACCAGAAGCCCTCGCTGAAGGGCCCGTCCTGGTGGGTGGCAGCGGTCCGCGCGACGTGGTGGCGGCCGCCTCCTACGAGGCCCGCGCGTTCGTGGTGCGCTCGGCCATGTCGATGGCGGGAGTTGCGAGACCCTGACGGGTCTGTAGTGATCTCGTGTCCGAGCGGCTGCCCGTACCTGTCGATCGTACGAGCGTCGGCGGACGTTCGGTCGCTAGAAGTGATCGCCAACGGCAACGACGCTCCGGCTACCGGCGGAGGTAGGCCTCGACGGGAGTGTCGATGAGCCAGCCAATTTCTTCGCCTTGGCATGTCAGTACCCAAGCGCCGCCGCACAGGTCCACTACAAACGCAGTGGACCTGTCACTACGTTCGTAGTACCGTCGCTACATGGACCACTCCGCGAGCCGCGCGGGCGGGGCCGCGGCACTCTCCGAAGTCCTCGCCGTGCCGACGCTCGACGGCGTGCGGCACGAGTTCGTCCAGGTGGGCGACCTGCGGATGCACGTCGCCCTCGCAGGACCTACGGACCCGACCGCGGCGTCGGGCGCCACGCCGGTGCTGCTGCTGCACGGGTTCCCCGAGCACTGGTGGCAGTGGCGGGCGGTCATCCCGCTCCTGGCCACCGACCGTCGCGTGATCTGTCCGGACCTGCGGGGCTGCGGCTGGACCGATGCGCCGCGTGACGGGTACGACATCGCGACGCAGGTGGCCGACGTCGTCGGGCTCCTCGACGCGTTCGACCTGCAGCGGGTGCACTTGGTGGGGCACGAGTGCGGCGCGCTCGTCGCCCTACGTCTGGCGCTGGACCAGCCGGAACGCGTCGCCAGTGTGGTCAGCATGACCGTGCCACATCTGTGGATCCGGTGGAGCCCCCGGCTGCTGGCGACGCTGCGCAAGGTCTGGTTCGACCCGCTGCTGGCGATACCGGGGCTGGGGCCGTTGCTGCTCTCGCGCGGACGGCAGCGCCTGCCGCGCTACCTGATGACCAGCCACCTGCAAGTCCCCGATGCGATCGGCCCGCACGACGAGGAGCTCTACCTCGAGCGGCTGCGGGACCCTGCTCGGGCGCGAGCCTCGGTGGCGGTCCACCGCGACCTGGTCATGCGGCAACTGCGGAGCATCCTGCGCGGTGCCTACACCGATCGTCGGCTCGAGGTGCCAACCGTCGCGCTGCTCGGGGCCGGCGACTCCCTCTCCGACGCTCGCCTGCTCGGCGGGTACGAGGGACACGCCGCCGAGCTCACGATCGAGATTCTCGAGGACGCCGGGCACTTCTTGCCCGAGGAGCGCCCCGAGCGCGTCGCCGACGCGGCGCGCAGCCTGTTCGCTCGCGCCGCCTAGCGCAGCACAGTCCCGAGATCGGACTACTTGGTCGACGTCCAGACATGGACGTCTTGCCCCGCACACATCCACGGGCACGCATCACCCGTCGCGACGAAGGAGTTCGTCATGGACGCCGCGAGAACCTCCCCGACCGACTCCGGACGAGCCGTGCAGTGGATACCACCGCTGCCCGAGGCCCCCGGTTTTGACCACCTCGTCGTCGAGACGCCCGGCCTGCGCACACACGTCGCAGCCATCGGCGAAGGCGACCCAGCTGTGCTGCTGCACGGCTTTCCCCATCACTGGTGGCAATGGCACGCCATCGCCCCGGCGATCGCCGCACACGGCTACCGCGTCCTGTGCCCCGACCTGCGCGGCGCAGGCTGGACCGAGGCCGACGACCCCCGCATCGAGCGCGAGACCCGGTTGCGCGACCTGCTCTCCCTGTTTGACGTCCTAGGGATCGAGAGCACCCATCTCGTCAGCCACGCCATGGGCGCCATCACCGCGATGCAGCTGACCTATGACCACCCCGAGCGAGTGCGGACGGCCGTGCAGCTTGCGGTGTGGCCCGGCTTCGTGAAGTTCAGCCCGAAGCTCTTCCCGGCCTTCCAGAACCTGCCCCCGTACATCTGGCACCGCCCCGGCGCCTCGCTGCGCGGCACCTTCTCCGAGCGGTACGTTGCGCGCCCCATCTCGGAGGCAACCGTCGACGCCCACCTCACCCCGATGCACAGACCTGAGATCGACGCCGCGGTGCGCCGCCTCACCCGCGGCATGGTCCTCCCCGAGGCCACGCGCATCATGCGCGGCGTCTACCGCCGCCGCCGGCGGCTCACGGTACCGACGCTCGTCGTGTTCGGCCGCCGTGACTACCCCACGACGGAGGAGCTGATGGGACGCATCTGCCGCGATCCCGAGCGGTTCGCCGACCGCGTCGAGTTCGCCTACGTGGACGGCGCCGCGCACTTCGTCACCGACGACACCCCCGCCGAGATTGCCGACCTCTCGCTCGACTGGTTCGACCGCGCCGCATAGCCGACGGTTGGCATCGTGCCTAGGTGGTGAGTCGCGCGACCGGTGTCGCAGTGGACGACCTCTTGTCTCCTGACTTCACCAGGCCGACGATTGCCACAACGGCTGCCACACGACGCACCTTGCCGACGCAAATGCCATGCACATCAGACGCAGATCGGGGTTACCCAACCTCATCCAGGAGGTGCCCTGACCTGCGGTGATGCGCGAGGAGGAGCGATGCATCGCGGTCTACTACGACATCTGACCCCTAGGGTTTTTCGACCCTGACGACACCGCCGAAACGGCGGCTGACCTGCACAAACACCTTTCGGGGTTTGGCAGCGTCAGTCGCCGTTTCGCGTTCTCGTGTGGGATTTTTGTGGGATCTTCTGCCTCGGGCAACAACTCTGCGTCCCTGCGCGCCGGGCCGTCGACAGGACAGCAAGCGATGCGCACAGCCGGCCAGCTCGCACTGAGACGCGCGAGCGCACGGTCAGACGCCCGGCTCGCGATCAGCAAGTGGTCGCCGGTCATTCGATGCACCGACGAGCCGGCCGTGAGCGATCACTGACTTCCTGCGGCCGCGATCCGCGTGACCGTCGCGGCGCTCGACGACGAACGATCGGCGACGTTCGCCAAGGATCTCGCCGACACGTCGGCATCGCTGGGGACCTGACCCGTCGGGACCCCGCGTGCCCGGCCGCCCAGCCGCGGCGTTACCGCGGCCCGGCGAAGGACCGGCGGCGCACCTTTCCGGCGTCGTCGCGTACCGGCTCCCGGACTATCCGGACGCGAGCCGGGCGTCGCGGGCGGTCGAGCACTGTCGCGGCGAAGGCGCGCAGCGTCTCTGCGTCCACGTCGGCGTCCCCGATGTCGACTACGGCCTCGATGCGTTGGCCGTGCACGTCGTCCGGGACGCCGAAGGCCACGGCCGACCGCACGGACGGGTGCTGCTCGAGCACACGCTCGACCTCGACCGGGTAGACCTTCTCCCCGCCTCGGATGATGACGTCGTCGTCGCGGTCGGTGATCCAGAGGTAGCCGTCGGCGTCGAGGTGTCCGACGTCGCCGAGCGTGTCCCACCCGTCGTGGGTGCGTCGGGTCGGCGCCCCGAGGTACCGGTAGGTCGAGGAGTCGCCGCGTCGCATCCAGACGAGCCCTGCCTCGCCCGGCTCGGCCTCGGTGCCGTCGGCACGCTGCACGCGGATCTGGGTGCCGCCGATGGGCCGCCCGACGCTGCCGGGCCTGCGCAGCCACTCGTCACCGCGGATCATCGTCAGCCCGTTGGACTCCGACCCGGCGTACACCTCGACCACGCGGTCGGCGCCGACCCAGGCGAGGAAGCGCCGCTTGAGCTCCGGCGGGCACGGGGCACCGAGGTGCAGCAGCGTCTCGAGCGACTCGAGGCGGTCGGCGCCGCGCTCGGTCTCTGGGAGGCGCAGGAGCCGGTGCATCATCGTGGGCACGACCAGGCTCCACGTGACCCGGTGCCGCTCGACCGCGTCGAGCCAGGCGTGTTCGTCGAACCGCGGCAGGAGCACGAGCCGGTGCCCGGTGAGCAGTCCGCGGAAGGCGTAGGTGAAGGGGGCCGAGTGGGTCAGCGGCCCGCTGACGAGCTGGGTGCCGCGCAGTGGTAGGAACGCGGCGACGGGGGCGTCCGGGTCGAGCAGTGCCGGCGCGGTGGCGACCACGACCTTCGGGCGACCGGTGCTGCCGGAGGACGTGGGCGCCTTCCACGAGCGCGCCCAGGCATCGGGCAGAGTGCTGTCGTCGAGATCCGCGCCGGGTGCGTGGCCTTGGGTCAGCACGGGCACGCCGTCGACGGCCAGGCCGATGGTGAGCGCGGGGTGCGCGGTTGCCACGACCGCTCGCTGCTCGTCCGGCGTCAGGCCCCGCGACACGGGTTGCGGCGTCGCGCCGGCCTTCCAGATGGCGACGCAGACGATCAACATCTCGAAGCCGTTGGGCAGCGACACCGTCACGAGGTCGTTCCTGTGCACACCCCGGGCCAGCAGCTCGCGCGCGTATCGGTTGCTCGCGCGCTCGAGTGCGTCGGCCGTCAGGATGTGCGGCCCCATGACCGCGACGACGCGGTCCGGGTCAGCGTGCGCCAACCGGGTGACGATCCGCGAGATCGACTGCCGCGCCACCGTCGCCTCCCTCCCGCAGGACGTGCTCGTAGAACCGCTCGTGCGCCGCGGCGGCGCCGTCCCAGGAGTGGCGCTCCGCCAGCGCCCGTCCTGCGGCGGCGTCGGCGCCCGACCTGCCGTCGACCGCCGAGGCGAGGGCCGCCGCGATCGAGGGGACGTCGTGCGCGTACCGCACGCAGTCGCCGAAGACCTCCCGGGTGACGGGAAGGTCCCGGGCCACCACGGGCACCCCGGCAGCTAAGGCCTCCATCGCCGCCAGCCCGAAGCCTTCCTTCGTGGACACCATGCCCAGCGCCGATGCCGCGGCGACCAGAGGCGGGACGTCGTCGTCGTCGAGGGTGCCCAGGATGACCGGCTCGATCCCGAGCTCGGCGGCGCGCTCCTCGAACCGGGCGCGGTAGGGGCGATAGTCGAAGAGGGTCTCGCCGCCGCCGAACACCAGCGACAGGTCCGGGTGGCCGCGGCGCAGCCGCGCGAAGGCCTCGAGCAGGTCGATGGACCCCTTGCGCGGTTCGATGCCGCCGAGAGCAAGGACGTAGGGGCCGAGCCGGTCTCGCCAGGCGTTGCGCGCCGGCGTTCCGGCAGGCGAGGCGGCGCGCGCGAACCGCGCCGCGTCGACCCCGTTCGGGATGACGGTTGGCTCGAGCCGGTAGGCCTCGCCGACTTCATGGGCGACCGCCTGGGAGACGCACAGCCGGGCGACGGGCTCGCTGATCGCCAGGCGATGGCACTCCACCAGGCCTGGAGTGGTGAACTCGTCCAGGTGGTGGATCGTGCGCACGCACCGGGCCCCGGCGGCCACGACGGCGTTGGCGGAGATGCAGTCCTGGGCGTGGACGACGTCGAACGCGGGTCCGCGCTCCGAGCGGAAGGCCTCCTGGAAGGCGGCGCTCATGGTCTGGATGGAGCGTTCGATCCGCTCGCCGACCGTCTCGTCCTCGCGCGCCTCGAACGGCACCACGCGTACCTGGACGGCGGGATCGACGGGGCGGAAGAACGCCTGGTCCCCGCCGCGCCCGAGCGTCCAGACGGTCACCTCGTGACCGCGTCGCGCCAGGGCCTCCGCCAGGGCGAGGGTGTGCACCACTCCCCCGCGCGGCTTGGTCGAGTAGGTGATCTGGGCGATGCGCACGCGCGGCCTCCGGTGTGTCAGGCGTCGGTGAGCGCGCCGAGGGCGTAGGAGCCGACGACGCGGTCTCGTAGGTGGTTCATGGTGCGACGGGCACGGGCGACGTCCGACTCGACGTCGGCGGTGGCGACAGCGAGCCCACCCTTGGCCCAGGTCTTGGCGAGGATCTCGCCGGCGGGGTCGACGACCTTCGCCTGCCCGAGGAACCGCAGGTCCCCCAGCACACCGGTCTGGTTGGACGAGACCAGGTACAGCTGGTTCTCCGCGGCCCGCGCGCAGTCGTACAGGTCGAACAGGTGGGCCTGCCGGTCGTTGCGGATGCGGTCGGAGCGGTCGGTCACGCTGGCCGGCCAGGCGCTCAGGCAGGCGAGCACCACGGCGCCGTCGAGCGCGAGCGTCCGCGCCGCCTCCGGGAACGTCTTGTCGAAGTCGATGAGCATGCCCAGCCGCCCGAGCGGGGTGTCGAAGGCGGCGAACGAGCCTCCGGCGCGGTAGGCCTCGTTCTCCGCCAGCGGCAGGTGCACCTTGCGGTGCACCCCGAGCACCCCGTCACCGTGCACGGCGACCGCCGTGTTGTACCGGACCTCGAGGCCCTCCTCGATGGCCCGCTCGGCGATGCCGAAGCAGACCACCATGTCGCCGGCCATGCGGGCGATGGCGGCCACCTCCGGCCCGTCGAGGTCGACAACCGGCGGCAGCGCCTCCGCGCCCGGTCCGTCGGTCGGGTGGTACAGGTCGTGCAGGTACCCGCCGATGGTGGCGTCGGGTAGCACCAAGAGGTCGACGCCGCGTCCGCGGGCCTGCTCGACGATGCCGGGCAGCTTGGCGAGGGTGCGGTCGATGTCACGTCCGAAGTGAGCAGCGACCGCACCCATCGTCATCGTGGACATGGCGCCCAGGGTATGCGCAGCGCTCTCACGCGCCGCCCGCCGCGGCGGTCGCGAGCGCGACGGTCGGACCCTCCCACGCGCCGGCCAGGCGGTGGGTGGCGAGGGCTCCGGCGAGGTGCGCGGCGTCGTCCGCCACCCCGTGGAAGCGGCCCGAGCCCCACGTGTGCAGCCAGGGCAGCCCCAGGAACGCCAGCCCCGGGACGGGGCTGAGCCCGCGCACGTGGCGCGGGTGGCCCTCCTCGTCCAGGACGTCCGGCGCGTGCGGGCCGAGCCACGACCAGTCGGCCCGGAAGCCCACGGACCACACGACCGCGCCGATCTCGTCCAAGGGCAGTCGTTCCGGCTGGGTCGGCGGGCGCCACACCGGGGCGTACCGCTCCTCGTGCGGCGCGTCGATGCCGTGCGCGTCGATGTACCGGTCGATGTCGTTCTTGATGGACTCGGCCACCGAGTCGGCGTGGTCCAGGTCCGCCTCGAGCGTCGGCGCGAACGTGATCGCGCCGCCGACCTCGACGCCGGTGGCGCGCCCGTACAGGTGCATGCCTCGGCGGGCGAAGTCGCGCAGGTCGATGTCCCGCCCGCCGTCGCGCCCGGTCACGTAGTGGTTGGTCGACTCCCGCTTGGCCAGCCCGCGAGTCGCCACCGGGATGTCGTACACGCCCATCTCGGCCAGCCACGTCATACAGTCCTTGCCGCGGTAGCGGCGTGCCACGCGCGGCGCGCGGCCGGCGGCGAGGTGGACCTCGCGGCCGGCGAGGAACAGGTCCTCGGCGATCTGCGTGCCGGACTGCCCGGTGCCGACCACGAGGACCGGCCCGTCCGGCAGCTGGTCGGCGTTGCGGTAGGTGTGGGAGTGGATCTGCGCGATGCGGTCGGGCAGGCCGGACGCCCACGCCGGCACCACCGGTCGGTGGTACCCGCCGACCGCGGCGACCACCGCGTCCGCGGTGATCGTCCCGGCCGTGGTCGTCACGACGAACCCGGCGCTCTCCCTCGGGGCGAGGTGGGTGACCGCCACGCCCTCGGCGACCGGGGCGTCGAACGAGTCCGCGTAGCGGCGTACCCACGCGTAGACCTCGTCGCGTTTCATGAAGCCGTCGGGGTCGGGTCCGTCGTACGGGTAGCCCGGCAGACGGCAGTGCCAGTTCGGGGTGACGAGGGTGAACGCGTCCCAGCGCCCGTCGCGCCACTCGTGCGCGACGGTGTCCCGCTCCAGCACGAGATGGTCCACGCCCGCCGCTACCAGGTGGTGGGACAGCGACAGGCCGGCCTGTCCGCCACCGACGACGACGACCTCGTGGTGGGCCCCGTCCACGACACCGGCGCGGATCATGCGGCACCTCCCGGGGTCGCGCCGGCCGTGCCCGGCGCCGGGGACGCGGCGGGCAGCGGCGGGGCCATCCGCAGCACCTGCACCTCGCCGTCGCCCGCGTACCGGGCGGCGACGTCGCGGATCTCGGCCTCCTGCGCCATGGCGGAGGTGCAGGCTACGCCGTACCGGGCACGCACTCGCTCGCTCGCCTGGCCCAGCGCGCGGGCGGACCGCTCGACGAACTCGCTCACGGGGTAGCGGGCGCCGACCTCGAGGTGGTCCCACATGACCAGGCTGGGCGAGTAGCAGACGGTGTCGGTGCCGTCGGGCCAGCGCACCTCGAACGTCATCTCAGGCATGGGCCAGCTCCCGCCACCCTTGGGCCTGCGGGGAGTCCGACGCGGTCACCGGGCCGTAGGCGTCCGGCCGGCGGTCGCGCAGGTGGAACATGCCGCCCCGCATGGTGCGGAAGGTGCCCTCGACGTCGATCTCGGCCACGGCCAGCCCGGCGCCCAGGAGCGTGGTGGCCAGCACGTTGCCGCCCGGGTCCACGACCTTGGCGTTGCCGACGTACCGCAGCGACCCGAAGGTGCCCGACTGGTTCGAGGCGATCCAGAAGACCTGGTTGTCGAGCGCCCGGGCGGTGTCGAACAGGTTGAACCGGTAGGTCCACCGGTCGTCCTGGAGGTTCTCAGCGGTCGCGGTGCGCGCGGCCGGCCATGCCGACAGCGACACCACGATCTCCGCCCCGTCGAGCGCTAGCACCCGAGCGGCCTCCGGGAACGCCTTGTCGTAGCAGATCTGCAGGCCGATCCGGCCCAGCGGGGTGTCGAACGCGTGGTAGCCCGGTCCGGCCGCGTAGGACATGGCCTCGCCCAGCGGCTGGTGCACCTTGCGGTAGGAGCCGTAGATCCGCTGCCCGTCGAGGCAGACGGCGGCGTTGTAGCGGGTTTCGCCGTCGTCGTCGAGCTCGCAGAACCCGATGACGACGACGGTCTCGCCGGCCAGCTCCTGGACGTGGCGGAGCTCGGGGCCGTCGAGGCGGATCGCCGGCGGCAGGGAGCGGGTGGTGGTGCGCACGGTGTCCCCGTGGTTGCCGAGCGACGAGAGGTACCCGCCGATCGACGCCTCGGGGAAGGCGACCAGCTGGGCTCCCTGGGCCCGCGCGTCCTCGAGCAGCTGCTCGATCAGCGCGTAGTTCTGCTCCAGGTCGCGTGTGAAGTTCGCCGAGACGGCGGCGACGGTGATGCTCACGACGGCGCTCCTACAGGTTGTAGGTGGAGTTGATGATGGCGCCCTTGCGGGCGTAGTGGATCAGGGCGTCCTGGACGTCCAGCGGGTGGGCGGGGATCACCCCGGCGATGAGGTCCTCCTCGCGCATGCCGTGCAGCGCCATGCCGAACCGGCAGCAGAAGACGGTGCCGCCCTCGGCGATGAACGTCTCCAGCGAGCCGTTCATGTTCAGCTCGCCCGGGAAGCCGGAGTCGCCCGTGGTGGGGAAGCCGCGGTTGGCCGCGCAGGCCAGCGCGCCCGGGCCGTAGAAGTAGATGGCCGACTCGAAGCCCTTCCGCAGCGCGCGCGTGGCCTGCAGGATCGCCACGAAGCTCACCGACGACTCGTGCGGGATGCCGTGGATGAGCGTGAAGTACGACTCCCCGTTCTCCGCCTTGTAGTCGGGGAAGATCTTGGTGGAGCCGTACAGGTTCGTGCCCTTGGGCAGCGACGGGTGCGGGATCTCCGCGAGCGACGCCTCGATGTTGGCCTGGATCTGCTCGTCGAAAGCCATGCTTCGTGCTCCTTCTGTGAGGGGTCGTGCAGGACTGGGTCGCGCCGGGGACGGCCCGGCGGGTTTGGGGAAGGGACGTGGAAGGTGGTCAGGCGGCGACCGGGCCCGTTGCGGCGCCGAGGCCGGTGGCCGGGTCGGGGACGGCATCGGTGACGACGCCGTCGGGCCAGCGCAGGCGCACCCCCGGCTCGGCGGTCAACCGACCGCACTCGGCCGAGACCGCGAGGCCGCCGACGGCGGCCGGCATGCGGGACTGGCCCGGGGCGTCCGCGGTGAGCATCGCGAAGCCGGGAAAACAGGTCAGCCAGTCGCCCGTCGCGGCCGCCGACGGGGTCGGCACGTGCGCCACCTCGATGACGGCTCCCGTGCCCGAGGCCTCGGCGAGCATCGCGGTCGTCCCGACGACGCCGGCCATGGACACGTCCTTGGCTGCGCGAGGGGCCGCGGTCGCGACGGCGCCGGCCAGGTGGCGCAGCTCGGCGGAAGTGCGCGCGGACGTCGAGTCCCACTGGCGGCCCTCGAACCCGCGCCGCCAGCGCCCGGTGAGGTCGGCCGTCAGGGACAGCGCGTCACCCGGCCGCCCCCCGCCGCCCGGGACCGGACGGTCGGTGCGGCCGAGGGCCGTGACGGACAGCGCGGCCGGCACTCCGAGCTGGGTGTGGCCTCCCAGCACCGGCACGCCCCAGGCCTGGGCCGCGCTGTGCAGGCCGTTCATCACCCGGCGGGCGAACGACAGGGTCGGCCCACCGAGGGCGTCCAGGAGCCCGACCGGCCGGGCCCCCATTGCGGCAAGGTCGTTGACGTTGACCAGCACGGCGCACCAGCCGGCCCACTCGGGGTCCCGGTTCAGCAGGGCCGGCAAGATTGCGTCGCACGCGGCGACCACGTCCGTGCCGGGCACCGGCGCGCCGTCGTCGCCGACGAACCCGGCGCCACCAAGCGTCCCGCCGGGCACCAGGGTGCCGGCGTCCTGGAGCAGCGGGCCGACCAGCGCGGCCAGCGCCGCCTTGGTCGAGGCCACCAGCCCGGCGATCCGCGTGACCGGCCAGCGCATGCGCACGTGCGGCGCTCCCTGCACGTCGCACGTCTCCCACGCCTGCCAGCCGAGCCGCTCGAACAGGATGCGGTTGGGGGCCTGAACCGTCGCCTCGAACCGCAAGACGCCAAGCTCTGCGGCCCGAGCACATGCCGCGCGGACCAGCGCCGCGCCGATCCCCCCGGCATGCCGCGCCGATCGCGCCACGACGAGACGGCTCCCGGTCCACCAGCCGATGTCGCGGCCTGCGGCGTCCAGCGCCTCGGGTGCCGGGGCGAGGCGGACGCCTCCCAGCACGCGGTCCTCGCCGTCGACCGCGACCAGCACCTCGGCGCGGGGGTCGTCATCGACGCGGTCGAGGTCGTCACCGGCGAACAGGCCCTGCTCGCCGACGAAGACATCGCGCCGCAGCGCGCGGTAGGCAGCCACGTGCCGAGGCTCGGCCGGGCGGACGGTCCACGGCTGGGGCGCGCGCGGCTCGACCGCGGCGCCGGTGAGGGTGGGAACGTCGAGCATGTCAGCCCCCGACCGCGGCCAGCGCGCTGCACGCCCCGCAGGCGGCGCAGCCGGCGGCCTGATCGGCGCCGCGCATCCCCGCAGTCCGCAGCAGCACCCCCACCCGGCGGGTGATGTCCGCGACGACGCCGCGGTGCGGCGCCGGCACGTGATCGACGTCAGTGGCGAGCGTGCCGGCAAGAGGCCGGAACGGGACCACGAACGGGTACACACCCATCTCGATGAGCTCACCGGCCGCCGCAACGAGCTCGTCGGGGTCCTCACCGAGGCCGACCAGCAGGTAGGTGGAGACCTGGTTGCGGCCGAAGACGCGCACGGCCTCACGCCACGCCGCTCGGTACTCGTCGAGCGAGACGGTCGACTTGCCCGGCATCCACCGGCGGCGCACCTCGTCATCCATGGACTCGACGTGGATGCCGATCGACCGGGCGCCGGCCTCGTACAGGTCGGTGATCGCCTGCAGGTCCGCGGGCGGCTCGCACTGCACCTGAATCTGCAGCTCGGGCACCGCCTTCTTCACGGCGCGGACGCAGCGGGCCAGGTGCTTGGCCCCGCGATCCCAGCCGTTCGAGGTACCGGTGGTCATCACCATCTGCGAGACCCCGTCGAGGTCCCGCGCGGCCCGCGCCACCTCGGCGAGCATCGCCGGCGTCTTGACCGCGACGGTGGTGCCGGACCGCAGCGAGGACTCGATCGCACAGAACCGGCAGCGCTCGCTCTCGTCGTAGCGCACGCAGGTCTGCACCACGGTGGTCGCGAGGACGTCGCGGCCGTGCAGCTTCGCGATCTTGTCGTACGAGGTCCCGTCCGCGGTGGTCAGGTCGTAGAATCGCGGACGGGTGACCGGCTCCACGTCCATCCCGAGGTCTGCACCATCGAGCGTCAGGCGACCCTGGCGCACGAGGTACGGGCTGTCGGGGTTGAGCGGGATCGCGGCCCCCGCACCGCCGATGACGAAGTGTCCGTCGTCGCTCGGCCCCGCGCCGCCGTTGCGGCGGACCGGAGCGTCGCTGCGCACGCCGAGGAGGGCAAGGCTCACTCGGGTCGAGAGCTGGTCGGTGGGCGACATGGCTCAAGTAGAAGCGCCCGTTTTTTCCGAATGGTTTCTGGCGGAATAAGAATGTGTGACAGCGATCACGGCTGGCCAGAGGACCCTCCATGTCACGCGCGGGGTTTCGCTGTCCAGAATGGCCTTGGAGTCCATCGCGGCAGGACGCGACGCGCTGCGAACGCGCTTGGCACGCTATACCTATCCACGGCGTGAGCCGCTCGGCCGCGATTCCGACTGGGCCGCACGCCTACCGGGTGGCCATACTCGACGAGTGAGGACGACGATCTCAGTCGCGGCCACGAAGCTCGAGCGGTTCGACCGCGTGGCCGCCCAGCACGGGATGAGCCGCTCGCAGTTTTACCTGCGCGCGGCAAGGCGCCTCGCCAACCACCTCGAACGCAACGACGCCCTCACCGCCCAGGCGAACGCCGGGATTCAGCGCGCCGGCCAACCGTCGGGATTCCTCTTCCTCCGTGCATCCGAGGGCGCGATCTCAAGCACGGACACGTTCTGAGCACAGAGTCCGGGCTCGAACCGGCGACCTGCTCATTGCCGTGGAGCTGGTCTGCCGTCTGATTTCTCGGGCCGGACCACCGTCGTTGCTGGCGTTAGGCACACACTGCTGGCTCCCCCGTGATGTCCAATGAGTTCTGCGGCGGTCGCGCTACCCGCGCGGCGATGCCCCGGTCGCGTCGTGCCGGGCCACTAGCGTGCGGGGCGTGACGATCTCGACGCTGGGCCGGCTGGAAGCGGTGGCACCGCGGGAGGGCGGCCGCATGAGGCGGCCGACCTGACCCCGTGGCTGCTGGACAACCCCGAGGAGCTGTCCTCGGTGCTGGGGATGGACCTCGAGCTCGAGGCGGCCGAGCACCCGGTCGGTGGGTTCAGCCGCGACCTGTTGGGCCGCGACCGGGTCACCGGCGAGCGGGTCATCGTCGAGAACCAGCTCGAGGGCTCCGACCACGGCCACCTCGGGCAGATCCTCACCTATGCCGCCGGGACCAACGCGACGAACGTCGTGTGGCTCGCCACGAGCTTTCGCCCCGAGCACCGGGCCGCCCTGGAGTGGTTGAACGAACGCACGAATGCCAGCACACGGTTCTTCGCCGTCCAGCTCCAAGTCGTGCGCATCGGGTCCTCCCCCGCCGCGCCCCTGCTGACGCTCGTGGTGCGGCCCAACGACTGGGAGAAGGTCGTGCGCGCCTCGACCAGCCCGGCCCGCCGCCGCGGCGAGGAGGACCTGTTCGCCGAGCTCGAGCGGGTCGGCCAGACGGAGCTCATCGAGCCGGTGCGCCAGCTGCTGCACGCCCACCTGGCCCTGGGCGATGCCGCCTCCCTGTACTGGGGCGAAGGGCGCCAGCCCTCGGTCACCGCGGTGCTCACCGGGACGCGCGTGACGCTGCAGCCGTGGACCGTCTCGTTCATCAGCGGGCAGGCGGCGCTGTCGGTCAACTACGAGTACGTCTACAAGGCGGGCAAGGGCCTGACCGGGGATCCGATGTCGGCGTTCGCCCAGGCAGTACAGGAGCTCACGGGGGTGCGTGCGGTCAGCGGTGACGCCGAGGCGCTGGACTGGCGCCGTCGCCCCTCGGTACCCGCCGGCCCCGCTCTCGCCGGCGGCGGTGTCGACGTCCTGACCCTCGCTGTCGCCACCGCGCATGCCGCCATCGCCTGACGGCTGGACACGCGCCCTTCGCCCGGCGTCGCCGTCGGGTGTCAGAGCGCGGCGAGCCGGCACGCTCACTGGCGTAGCGACCTACCCCGCGCAAGCCAAGTTCGACCGTCGAGCACCTCGCCTAACCAGAACGGCTCCACTGTGTGCCATCAGCACCGCGCCCGGGAGGGGACGGCGAAGCGGCGCGACAATCGGCGTCAGCTGCATGCGCGGTCCCCGACACCGGCCCCCGATCCGACCCAGGTGTCGGCCAGGGGCCTCCGAGCGGCGAGCGAGCATAGCGACGTCGGCGCAGCGAGCGCGGCCGCGGTTTAGCCGTTCACGGTTCTGGCGCGTCGGAGGGCCTCGTTGTACCTGCGGGCCGCCCACACCGCGTCTTGCAAGCGGCGCATAGCCGTAGCGAGAGTCGTGCCGTTGTCGCGTCGTGTTACGTCGAATGCGGAGACGTCTTCGCCGAGCTCTTCGTACGGGTTCTCCAAGGCGAGCGCGATGTCGTTGCCTACCGCCTCGATCTCCGTGCGCACCCGTGCAAGCAGGCGGTCAGCACGCTGTAGCCGCTGGGCAAGCCCCTTCTCCAAAGCTGCAATGACCTGGTGATAGGTCGGCACGGCATCCTCACGCACGTAGGTATGACCGCGTTCCGAGCGGACTGACCCGCCAAGCAAGTTCTCCTCAAACAGCATTGCTAGCGTGGTCGTCTCAATACCGCACGCCCGGGCCGCCTCTGAAAGCTTTAGCGTCGCCACGTCCCCCATGAGTCTGCAAGGTAGCCGATGACAGCGGGCTCAGGATGAACTCCCACGGCGGTTCGCGCCTGCTCAGAGGTGAACGTATTGAAGGACACGGGCCGATTTGGTGCGCGACGCCGTCTGCCTACAAGTCGACTGGCTACAAAAGGGATGCTTGTCCGAATTGCGACAGGTGGGCGTGCAGCCCGTGCTTCTTTTGGCCGATCGTGAGGCCATCATCGGGGAGAATGCGCAAATCGGACCACGCTACCTTGTGTCAGCGCGTACCGATACGTTCACGGCGAAGGTCAAAGCGCCCCTGATGTTCAGCGGCGCACAACTCGACCAGAACAACCCCGCGGCCACACCGGAGACCCGATGAGCGACGCCAGCCCGCAGTCCACCGAAGAGCCTGGCGCTGCGCCGGACGATACCGCCGCCGAGGACGCTCCGACCGATGCTCGAATCGTCACCAGCTACCTGACCGCGCCCGAGTCCGACGACTACATCGCCATCCTCAGCGTGCTGGATGCCGTCGGGGGCGAGCTCACCCCCGCCCAGGTCGCCGCCGAGCTGCGCACCGCCGGCCACTCGCCCGACGTGGCCAAGGTCGAAGCCCGCCTGGGCGCCCTGCGCGGCTGGGGCGTGGTCAGCCCCCGTCAGGACAACAACAACGCCCGGGTTGTGGCCGACCTGCTGGCCAAGAACTTCCGGTACACCCTGACCCGGCACGGGCGCATCACCCACCGCTTCTACCGCGAGTTCCTCGCCGACGGCGCCCCCGTGCGCGAGATCGCGTTCAACTCCCTGGGCGTGATGATCGCCGCCCTCGAGGCGCTCGCCGCCCCGGACGCCGACTGGACCGACGCCACCTGGGTGCGCCAGCGCGTCGATGAGGTCTTCACCAACCACGACAACCTCGACTCCTCCCTGGTCGGCTCCGAGGACGCCCTACTGGCCCTGGCGGGCCGCTACGACCTGGACGACCCGAAGATCTCGGAGTTCAAGGACCTCCTGCTGGGCTACACCACCCGCGCCGTGGAGGAGATCGAGGCCGGCCAGCTGCGCGTGATGGCCGCGCTGCGGCTGCTGGACGGCCGGTTCGACGACCTGGCCGCGATCACCGTGTCCACGTCCGCGGCCGCGGCCCTCATCCACAACGACGTCCTCGCCCCGTCCAAGGGCGGCCAGGCCGCCGACTGGGACCGGCTCGTGGCGTGGTTCGACCCGGCCCGCGGCAGGCCGGCGAGGTTCTCCTCGCGCATCCTGACCGCGCTGCCCACCCTGTACGCCAACCTGCGCCGCCGGCGCAACGCGGCCGGCGCGTTGCCGGACCGTTCCCGCGCCCTACTGCTGGCCCAGGCGTGCCTGGACGAGACGTGGGGGCAGGCGCTGTTCGTCGCCGCCTTGGGCGACCACCCCTGGCGCAAGCTGCACGGCGAGACCGACGAGCCGACGGCCGGGCGCACGCCGCGCTGGCGCGACGGGCCGCAGGTCGAGGTCGCCAAGGGGCTGCGCACCATCGGGCGCACCGGCACCCGCGGCCGCGCCCCGGCGCCCCCGGACGACTCCGCCGACCGCGCCGCCGCCGAGCAGGAGCGCGCTCGCCGCAAGGCCGACCACGACGCCAAGGTGGCCGAGATCCTCGACGCTGGCCCCGGCGACGTGCTGTCCGCCGGCGCTGGGCGGCTGGCGTTCACCCGCCTGCTCGCGGCGCGCCAGTCTCGACCTACCGCCGGCCGGCGCACCGCCGCCAAAGACGGCCTGGCCTGCACCCTGGTCATGCGCGAGGGCGCCGTGGCCGAGCTGACCTGCTCCACCTTCCGGGCGTGGGTGCCCGGCTGGGTAGTTGCCTTCCATCCGCCGGGGCAGCTGCCGGTCCTACCGGCGGCCGAGCACGACGACGGCCGCCCGGTGCGCATCGTGACCCAGGAGGTCGCCGCATGACCCGCCAGACCCATGGCGCCCGGCTGAACATCTCCGCCGACGCCCAGTCCGAGGTTGCCGACGTGCTGCGCCGCCTGATGCGCACCCCGTGGCTGGTCGGCGGGCGCGACGACGAGCTGATCTCCGCGGTGCGCCGCAACCAGGAGGCCCTCCAGACCGTGCTCCAGGGCCGTCTCGGCTGGTCGCTGCTCGTCGAGCGTGACCTGGTGCGGCTGCGCAAGACCCCGCCGGCGCGGCTGGAGGACTGGACCTCCCACGCGCCCACCCCGCAGGCATGCTCGTGGACGTTCCTGTTCGCCGCGGCCGCCGAGTCCCTGGCCCACAAGGTGACCCTGGCCCAGATGGTCGAGGCCGGCCGGGTCGTGGCCGCCGAGGCGGGCATCCCCGTGGTCGAGGGCCGCACCCTGCGCCAGGCGCACGCCGCCGCGCTGCGTGAGCTGATCGCCCGCGGCCTGCTCGAGGAGTCCGACGGCGACCTGGACGCCTACGTCGAGGACGAGGGCGCCCAGGTGCTGCTCACCGTGTTCCACACCCGCCTGGAGCACCTGATCGCGAACTGGACCACGGCGTTCGACCCGGCCACCGAGCCCGAGGAATGGCTGGAGGCGGTGCGTCGCGATGACGCCGCGCCCCGGCGCATGCGTCGGCTCCTGGTCGACGACACCGTGGTGCACACCGCCGACCTGGACGCCGAGGAGGCCGACTGGTTCAGCCGGCGCCTGCGCGGCGACGACGCCGGACCGCTGGCGGCCGCGTTCGGGGTGACCATCGAGCGGCGCGCCGAGGGCGCCGCGTTCGTCGTGCCGGACGACCTGTTCCGGTGGGACAAGGAGCTCGGCGACGTGTGGTTCCCCAAGGCCGGTGCGGCCGGGCACGCCGCCTTGCTGCTGTGCGACCACCTGCTCGACCGCGGCCAGCAGCCGACCGCGGACAACCACGGCCCGGGGACCGGCTGGTGCGGCCTGCCGCACGCCGAGGTCGCCGCCCAGCTGGAGGACATCGTGGGGCGCGGCCGGGGCGCCTGGCCCCGCGCGGCCGTGGAGAACGTCGCCGGGCTGCTGGACGAGGCTCAGGCGCTGCTGACCGCGATGGGCCTGCTGCGCCGCATCGACGACTGGTGGTGGGTCTCCCCCGCGGCCGGGCGGTGGGAGGCGCCCGCCAACCCCGTGTTCATCCCCGACGCCCTCGACGACACGACCGGGGACGCGGCAGCCGAGGCGGCCGGCGGCGCGGGCACTGCCGCCGCCGACGACGCCGACACCGTCCCGGCCACCCGAAGCACCCACACCCAGGCGACGCTGCTCGACCTTCCGGAGGACCAGTGACCGACACCTACGCCGAGCAGACCGCGTTCGACCCCGAGGAGCTGAAGGCTCCCGCGACCTGGGACCTTTCGCGGTTCGCCTGCCGGTGGCGGCTGGTCGGGTTCGGCGTGGTCAACGTCTGGCGCTACGCCCAGCTCGAGCTGCCCGCCCCGTCCGGGCGGCTGCTGCTGCGCGGCAGCAACGGCACCGGCAAGACCACCGCGCTGGAGCTGCTGTGGCCCTACCTGCTGGACCTGGAGGGCGCCAAGCACAAGCTCGCGGCGGGCAAGAACCGCGCCACGACCCTGAAGGACCTGCTGCGGGAGAACCGCGGCGGGGACAAGCGCATCGGGTACGCGTGGATGACCGTGGCCGGCCCCGGCGACGCCGGCGAGCTGTCCTACGGGGTGCGCCTGACCCTGGCCGGCGACACGGTCAAGATCAACCCGTTCCGCATCCCCGGGCGCCCGCTGCACGACCTGGCCCTGACCGGCCCCGACGGCAGGTCCTCGATCAGCTCGCTTGAGGCGTTCACCGAGGCGGTCGAGGCCGCCGGCGGGCGGGTGTTCGAGGACGCCGAGGCCTACCAGTCCGACCTGGCCGCGCACGTGTTCGGCGCCCGCCGCGAGATGGTCGTCGCGATCGCCGACCGGGTGCGCCGGGTGCGCCGCCCGGACCTGATGGAGGCCACCACGCCCAACGCCGCCGCGCAGGTGCTGCGCGAAGCGCTGCCCGGGGTGGACGTCCAGGAGATCGAGGCCGTCGCCAAGGCGCTGGCCGAGACCGAGACGACCCGTGAGGCGTTCGAGCGGGACCTGGCCGCCGCCGACCGGCTGGCCGAGTTCGACACCGCGTACCAGGCCTACACCGTCGCGCAGGTGCGCACGGCGACCGACGCGGCCGCGGCCGCCCACACCCGCCTCGACAAGGCCCGCAAGTCCGCGCAGAGCGCCGCCACCGCCGCGCAGAAGCTGGATGAGGAGGCCGAGGCCGCCGAGCAGCGCGTCACCGCCCTCGAGGCGGACGAGGACGCCACCGACGCCGAGATCACCGCGATCGAGAAGCTGCCCGCCTTCAGCGAGATCGCGAACCTCCAGCTGCTGCAGCAGGCCGCCCGCAGCGCTCGGGCCTCGGCCGACGCGCATCTGTCCGCGCTGACCGGGCGCGTCGAGCGGCTGTCCGACGACGCCGCCACCGTGCACACCGACGCCCAGCGGCTCGCCGGGCAGGTGCGCACGGCGGGCCAGGAAGCGACGACCGCCGACCCGCAGGCCGGCACCGCAGCGGTCGCGCTGACGGTCTCGACCCGCCCGCACGCGCTGCTACAGGTGGGCGACGTGGCCCTGGACCCCGGCGTGGCGGTCGAGATCGCCGACCCCGCCGAGCAGCTGGCCGCCGCCCGCGAGCACTGGTCGGCGCTGGGCCGCGCGCACCGTGAGACCGCCGCCGGCGCCCAGACGCTGCGTCGCCGCTACGAGCGGGAGGTACTCGGCGCCCAGCGCGAGGCGAAGACGGCCACCAAGACCGCCGACCGGGAAGCGGAGGCGGCCAACGCCGCCGCCGCGCAGATGACGGCACGGCACGCGGCGCTGCGCGAGGCCATTACGGCGACCGTCACCAAAATCTGCGAGTGGATCGAGGCCAACCCCGACCTGGCGCAGGACGCCGACGGGCCCGGCCAGGAGCTCGACCTCGAGACCGTGCGTGAGCACGGGGACGACCCCGAGGCGCTGGTGGCGGCCGCGGACGACTGGGCGCAGCACGTGACCGTCGGCGCCGCCAACGAGGCCGGCCGCCTCCACCATGAGGCGCTGGGCCTGCTCACCCAGGCCGAGCAGCTGCGTACCCAGGCCAAGGACCTGCGCGAGGAGGCGCGCCAGCTGCGCGCCGGCAAGCTGCTGGCGCCGCCGCGCCCCGCGTGGGCGGCACCGGCCGGGCACGTGCTCACCGATGCCCTCACCTGGCCGGAGCACACCGACGCGGGAACGCAGGCGCTGGTCGAGGCCGCGCTGTCCGCCGCCGGGCTGCTGGGCGCCGAGCTCACGCCCGCCGGGGTGCGCGCCGCGGCGTGGACGGTCACCACCGCTGGCCCCACCCTCGAGCACGCGCTGTCGGCCGTCGTGACCGTGGACCCGGACCACGAGCTGGCCGGCGCCGCGACCGCGGTGCTGGACCGGATCGCGTACGCCCCCAGCGCCGCCCAGTCCCCCGCGGCGAGCGTCATCGGCGCCGACGGCACCTTCCGGCTCGGGGTGCTGGCCGGCCGTGCGCCCGGCACCGAGCAGCCGCACACGCTGCCCGCGTCCCGCTTCGTCGGCGCCGCGCAACGCCTGGCCGCCGCCCGGGCCCGCGCCGAGCAGCTCGACGCCGACGCCGTCGAGCTCGACACCCAGGCGAGCGCGCTGACCGCGCAGGCGGCCGAGCTCGACACGCGCGGCACGGCCGTCAAGCGGCGGGCCGCCCAGTTCCCGGCCCGCCGCGATCTGCGCGACACGTCACGGGAGCACGCCGCCGCGGTCCGCGACGCCGGGCACGCGCGCGACCGCGCAGAGCAGGCGCGCAAGGACGCCACCGAGCTGACCCGGGCCGCGACGACCGCAGAGCGCACCTGGAAGGAGCAGGCCCTAGCGATGGGCCTGCCGACGGACCCGGACGCCATGGAGCCAACCGCCCAGCGCGAGAACGACGCCGGCGCACAGCTGGAGCAGGCCGCCAGCACCCTGGTGAGGCTCGAAGAGCAGATCGGGCGCCTGCTGGCCAGGGCGGCGCGGGTGAGCACCGACCGGGAGCGGCTGGCCCCGGTGCACGCCCTGGCCTGCGAGACACACGCCCAAGCGGCGAAGGCGGAGGCGACGTTCGAGCAGGTGAACGCCAAGCACGGGCAGGAGGTCGCGGCCCTCAACGCCCAGCACGACGCCGCGAAGCGGAAGCTCGAGAAGGTCCGCGGTGACCTCAGGGACGCGCGCGGCAAGCAGACCACCGCGGTGTCAAAGGCCGCCTCCCAGCGCGAGATCGCCGTGCAAGCCAAGCGGACCGTGCTCGAGCAGGAGGAGCCGGCGGCCGCCCAGGCGCTTGGTGTGCTGGTCGCCCTGTGTCAGGTGGCCGACGTGCGCGACGTCCTTCAGCTCGAGGTCGCCCCGGACGCCGGTCCCGACCTGATCGAGCAGGTCCGGGCCCTGATCGCCGGTCGCGCCACGCGTGAGCGGAAGTCCACCGAGGAGACGTTCGAGAAGGTTCGCGCCGCGCTGGCCCCGCACTGGGCGGTGGACCGTGACCGGCCGTTCCAGGACGGGAAGGTGGCGCTGGAGACCTACCGGTGTACCCATGACGGGCAGACGCTGACCGTGCCGGCCGCCGCCCGGTACGCCGCCGAGCTGCGCGACCGCGCCGCCGACCAGCTCAGCGAGGCCGAGCAGAACGCGTTGCAGGACTTCATCGTGCGCCGCATGCCGGCCGCGATCTCTACCGCCTGGCACGAGATGAACGACTGGATCGACGCGGTCAACAAGAAGATGTCCTCCACCGCCGCATCCTCCGGCGTGCGGGTCCGGGTGCGCCTGCTGACGCGCGACGACCTATCGCCCGCCCAGCGCACCGTGCACGCCCTGGCGTGCAAGAAGTCCGCCGCCACCCGCACGCAGGACGAGAGCGACCGGCTGGCCGACGCGCTCAAGGCGCTGCTGAGCGGATCGGTCGCGGACACCATGCAGGGCCGGGTCGCCGAGGCGATGGACGTCGCGGATTGGATCCGCCTGGAGTACCGCATCCACCGCCCGGGCAAGGACACCGACCAGCCATGGACCACCCGCACCGGCCTGTCGACCGGTGAGTCCCGTCTGGTCACCCTCGCCCCAATGCTCGCCTCGGTCGCGGCGCTGTACGACTCGCTGCCCGACACCGCGCTGCGCCTGGCCGCGCTCGACGAGATCCCTGCCACCGTCGACGGGCACGGCCTGGACGGACTGGCCCGCTACATCGGCACCCTCGACCTGGACCTGGTGTGCACCTCGCACGGCTGGGACGGTGCGCCCGGGGCATGGGACGCGGTCGACCTGCACGACCTGGAGGCATGGACCTCCGGGTGGGTGCTCGGCTTCCACACCCCGGTGCGCGCCCACGGCGTGCGCTGCCCCGAGGACCCTGAGTTCATCCAGTGACCGCACCGTCCTGGGGCCCGCTGGCCGACCCCGACCTCGCGTGGCTGTGGCACGCCCTGGCCGACGTCGCCGACAAGGCCGGTGACCCCGACCTCGCCGGCGCGGCCGACCCGCTGGTGACGCTGCCAGCCGCGCCGGCCCAGCGCGCGGCAGCCGCCGGCTGGATCCAGGGCAAGACGCAGACCGGTGGAGTTCGCCGGCGGGTGCTGCTGGACCCCGTCCGCCAGGCCGTCGCGCTGCGCGCCCCGGGGTGGACCCTCGGGCAGGCGGTGGCCTCGCTGTCGGGCCGGCAGCTGGCCGTGGCCGCCCTGCGCCGCGCGCAGGCCGCTGCCGAACGCGCAGCGGTCAGTGACAGCCTCCACGAAGCGGCACTCGCGGCCGGGCTAGACCCTGCAAGACTCGTGGAGCACCTGCAGCGGGCCGGGTGGGTCACACGCCTGACCCGCACGCCGCAGGCTGCCGCGCAGGCGGTGCAGGTGGCGGCGCAGGTGCTGCGCCTGCCCCCCGGTGAGCGGGTCGACCGCCGGCTGCTGGTGCCGGACGACCCGCACGCTCTGGACGAGGGACGGCCACTGGCTGGTGCGGTCTTGGCGGTGCTCGCGTTCGCCGGGCGCACCAGCGCGGAGGGCACGACCCGCGCCCGGTGGGCGCAGGCCAGCGTCGACATCGACGACATCATGGGCGGTCTGGCGATGACCGGGATCGTCCCGGCCGGCTGGTTCGCCCCGACCGGCGCGGTGGTCACCGTCCCGCCGCGCGAGCTCGCCTGCGCCGCCTGGCCTGCGCCCCCTAAGGCAGGTGGGTGGGTGCTAGTTACGGAGAACCCTTCGGTTCTGGCCGCGGCCGCCGACATGGCCGGCACCGAGCAACGCCCCGGGGTGCGGGTCGTGTGCACTCTCGGCACGCCTTCACGTCTGGAGGCCGAGGCAGTCGCCGGACTGGTCAAGGCGGGATGGCGGGTCGCTGTTCGCTGCGATTTCGACCCGGCCGGCATCGCGCACACCAACATGATCCTCGAGGCGGTCCCCGACGCGAGGCCCTGGCGGATGAGCGCCCAGGACTATTTGGACTCCAACCCGTCGGTGCCGCTGAACGGACCGATCGGTCCGACACCGTGGGATCCGGCGCTGGCTGAACGCATGGCACACAGGGGCCTGGCAGCATTCGAAGAAGCTCTACTTCAGCAAGTCCTTAGCGACCTACGTGCCGAGGCTTTCGCCCTAGGTGGTAGGGCGTAGGGATACGGGTGCCCGGGTACAGTCGGAGCATGCCTGACGAGGACCCGGACGCAGCCAAAGACGCGTTGATCTGGGAGCTGAAGCTGGTCGGCCGCCCGGCCGGCACTGAGTATGGGCGATCGCGAGACGATGACGACGCCGCCAGTCCCAATCTCTACATTCCTGGCGTCAGAGGGGTCCAGACGCAAGTCAAGATCCGTGCCGCCGACGAGCAAGCCGAACACTCGCCGGCCAGCCGGGAGCCGGTGTCCATCCCCATCAACGGCGACCGACGTGCGAAGCCATCGTTGTTTGAAGAGATCGCCAAGGAATTGATTGAGGCACTCGTCGCGGAGGCTAGACCTCACGTCGAGCGATGGTTGATCGAACGAGCATTCCCGGCAATCAGGGCGAAGGCAGAGTTGGCCCTCGCAAGGATTGCTAAATCTCGAAGGGCGGATCGCCAGGCGGTTGTCACCGAAGTGAGCGCTGTCGTCGGCAAAACACCTGAGGAATCCGCCGCGGTCGCGGATGCGTTGTCTGAAGCGAACACGACCACGATGAGCAGTGAGGAAGCCCAGCGACGCCTCGTTGCCGCCTGCCTTGCTCGCGCCTTTAGCGACGAGCAGATTCGCACAGTGCTCAATGCGCGAATCGGTGATGCGGACGGCTCTCCTGATCGGGAGGTATTGCTAGAGAACTTCACGCCGCAGGAACTCGAAGCGCAGTTCAACTCGACGCTTGAGGCGAACCCCGACCTTATGAGTGAGTTCGCAAGGATGTACGTGGAGGGTCGGATTGGCACGACTCCTGCGGTGCTGGACCAGAGGCTGGAGGAGACGTCGCACCTGGAGCAAGGCGAGAAGTAGCCGCACGCTGGTGCTTCTCGTGTTCAGCGACCCGCTGATCTCAACGTGACGGGAGCATGCGGCGTGCCCGCTCGATTGTCTGGACTCGCACGCAGCAGTCCGATGGTGCGCCACCCGGCACACGCTGGATTCATCCGTTGATCGCTCCGCCGGTGAGGCTGCTGACGCCGTCCTCCCGGCGCGCACGGGTCATTGGCGGGAACCAAGCACGAGGTGCCTACTCCGGGCGATCGCCCGGGGATTGTCCCTGCCCGCAGCGCGAGCCCGGCCGCCGACCGCGCCGGGAACTCGTGGCACACCCAGCCGTAATGTCGCAGGCGCCCCCTAGCCTTCTCGCTGGTGGGCGCGCAGGTGCGGCCACCAGCTTTCCAGGACGGCCCCGGTCACGCCGGGCTAGAGAGCAGGGAGACGACGTTGAGCGACCTCGTGCCCGACCCGCTGGACGCAGCCCGCCGCATCGGGCATACGCTCGTGCGCGTCAAGACCGGCGACACAGTGCACGTGCCCACGTGCCCTCACCTTTCCTGGACGACGAAGACCACGGACGTCACCGACCCCGCCGAAGTTGCGCGCTGGCGCCTTTGCACGGCGTGCGAGTCGGAGTTGGCGGGTCGCGGCCGCACCCCCTACCCCGACCTCGAGCGGGCGATGGAGGCACTGCCGGTGCCGCTGGACAACCGCCCCATGGTGCGCCAGCTGTTCGCCGACCACGACGCCGAGCTCATCTGGATCCCGCACTCCGGCTCCTACATCGGCGCCGGCGGGCCGCAGGTGCGGACCCGGTACATCGGCAAGGGCTACGTGTGGATCGACGGGCGGACCCACTGGCTGCCCGTCTCGGGCGAGAGCCGCGGCCGCGCCAGCGGCGGGCGCACAGAGCCGCAAGAGGTCCTGTGCCCCACCTGCCAGATGGTGCTGCCAGCGACCCGGATCTGCGACACCTGCTCCTGACTCGCTGACCTTCCGCACCAAACCAGCGGTTGCCTCGAAAGCCCCAGCCGCGCTTGAGCCAGGAGGCGTGCACCTGTTCAGGGGCGTACGCGGAGGCCAGGAGCGCTACGGGCTACCGACGGTAGGCGTGACCCACAGCCGAGCCACTGCCACCAGCGTTGCTCCGGTCACCCTGTCGTGGTCTCGTGACACGATTCGCCTCACCACGACAGGTCTCGTAGAAGGGCATCACGACGGTGCAGCAAAGCAGCCGTGACGGCGAGGGTAGGCCGGTCCTCACGCAGAGCTCCGACCTTCTGGAGTACCTGGCCGCGGTGGCCCGGGAGGTCGGGCCCAAGCCGGTGCTGGACGTCACCGCGCACCCGTTCACGCTGTGGCCCGCGGACATCCCCCACCATCGCGCGATCCGGGTGGGTCCCACCGACACGCGCGCGTCGTGGCTCGAGGTCGAGCGGGTGTCCGAGCCCGCACCCGTCACCATCCCGGGCGCTCTGCACGGCTTGATCGACCCCAGCTCGTGCCGCACCCCGGATGCGGCGCCGCAACTGGACGAGGAGGCCGTCGCCCGGTACGCCCGAGCCCGGGCCGTCGAGGAGTACCCGGGCTCCGACCCTGCCGACGAGGCGGAACGGAGTGAGTACGCCGAGGCGGAGCGCGACGACGTGCGCCACCAGTTCACCGCCTGGCTCACCGGCACCTGGGGCGCCTGGGTGGACACTGCGCGCCCGACGTTCGCCGCGCGGGCCCTGTACGCGCGCCTGTACGACCTGCGACTGCGCGCCGAGGCGGACTCCGCGACGCTCGAGGTCATCTGGGGACACGCCGTGCTGTCCTACCGCGGCGCCGACGGCCCCATCCTGGCCCCGCTGCTGACCACCGCGGTCACCCTCGAGGTCGACCCGGACGACGCCACGATCCGCATCGGCCCCGAGGGCACCGTCGAGCTCGAGCTCGACGGTGTCGCAGGCTCCGGCATCCCCGGCATGGGCGAGCTGGTCAATCTGCGCGCGACGCTGCGGTCAGCGCCGCCAGACCCGTGGTCCACGGAGGAACGGGCGGTGACCCGCGGCCAGATGCTGAGTGGTCTCGGCGGTGCCGCGGCCCTAGTCGACTCCCCCGACCCGCTCCCGGTCACCCCCACCCCCACGGTCAACGACGGCTGGGTGCTGTTCTTGCGTAAGCGCCCGCTGCGCCAGGAGCGGTTTTACGACGAGCTGTCGGCGAAAATCCTCGATGAGGAGTTTGTTCCGGAGGCGCTGGCGTCGGTTGTCGCGGACAAGGACCGCGTCGATGCCGCCCTGTCCGAGCTCGGGCGCCCCACCGACGTCGACGACCACACCGCCGACCGTTTGCTGATGCCGCTGCCGGCCAACCAGGAGCAGGAACGCATCGCCCGGCAGCTCGCCGGCTCGCGTGGCGTCACGGTCCAGGGCCCGCCCGGCACGGGCAAGTCCCACACGATCGTCAACCTCATCTCCCACCTGGTCGCACAGGGCAAGCGGGTCCTGGTCACCGCGGAGAAGGAGCAGGCGCTGTCAGTCCTGCGTGACAAGATCCCCGAGCCGCTGCGCGACCTGTCCCTGGCGGTGCTCACTTCCACCCCGGCCGCCATGGAGGAGATGCGCGGCGCCGTCCAGTCAATGCAGGACTCCCTCGCCGGTCTGGATGTGGACAAGGAGGCTCGGCGCATCGCCGAGCTCGGCGCACGGGTTGACACACTGCGCGAGAGCCTCCTGCGGATCGATGCCGACCTGGTCGAGGCGCTGCGCAGCGAGCAGCGGGAGTACCCGCTGCCGGGCGGGCAGGCCAAGGCACCCGAGGTGGCCCAGTGGCTGGCCACCGACCGCCACCTGGACGTCGTCGAGGACCGCGTCCCGCTCGACAGCCCACCGCCGTTGACCCTGGCCGAGCTCGATGAGCTGGCCCATCTGCTGGCGGCGGTGACGACCCAGGACGCCGAGGCCTCGGTACTGGACCTGCCGGTCGAGGCGTGGCTACCGACGGCGGCGGACCTGCACGCGAGGTTCGAGCGCCTTGAGCAGCTGCGGACCCAGGTCACCGCGCTTGAGGACAGCGGGCTGCGGGTCGAGACCCTGGACGGGACCGACCTGGCGAGTCTGCGTCGGGTGGCCGACGAGCTGCGCGCCGCCGCCGGCGAGGCGAGGTCCCTGGCCGGTGAGTGGGAGGACCGGTTTGCCGCCGCTACCCGCGCGTCCGCGCACCCGGGCGGCGAGGGCGCGGTCGGGTGGGTCGTGCAGCACAACCCAGCCGTCCTGAACAAGCTCGCCACCGCCAACCAGACGGCCAGCCGCCTGGCCGGGCACACCATCACGGTCCCCGACGGCGACCCGAACACCCAGCTGGGGCTGCTGCAGGAGTGGCGCAAGCCCGTGGAGGCTGGCAAGAAGCTCTCGATGTTCGCCCGCCGGGAGCTCAAGGAGCTCGCCGCCGCCGTGCGAGTGGACGGCTACCCCGTGTCCACACCCGCCCACCTGGACCTGGTCGCCGGGCAGGTGCGGCTGCGCACCACCCTGCGCGAGGCGCGCACCCTCATGGACCAGGCCTACGCCCCGTGCGCGATCCCGGTCCCAGAGGACGAGCCCGGGTTCCTGTTCGCAGCCGAGCAGCTCGCCCGCCGGGTCGCGGCGGTGCACGCTTGGTGGAGCCAGAGCTACCCGCGCCTAGCCACCCAGCTCGCCGCCGTGGTCACCCTGCCCGACCCGGCCCTGACCCCGCGGTCCCTCGAGCACATCGCCGGGCTGTACGACGGCGCCGCGGCCCGGCTGGAGGAACGGCGCCTGGCCGCCGAGCTCGAGGACCTCACCCAGCATGTCGCCGAGCGTGGCCGGCCGGCCGGCGCCTCGTCGCTGTGGCCCGCCCTGCGCTCGGCGCTCGACCTTGCCCAGTCCGACGCCTGGGACGCGGCGCTGACCGAGGCCCGGCGCCTGCTGGCGGTACGCGCCCAGGTGCTGCGCTCGCGTGGGCTGGCCGAGCGGATCGCCCAGGGCGGCGCCCCGCGGTGGGCGTCGGCGATCGTCGAGTCCCGCGGTGACCACGCGGTCGTCGGTGAGGTCGAGGACTACCCCACCGCGTGGGAGCGGGCCAAGGCCCGCACCTGGCTCCTTGCGCTGCACGCCCAGGCCGACGTGCCTGCCCTGATGAACCGCTCGCACGCCGAGTCGATCGAGCTCCAGGCAACGATCGTGGACCTGGCCGCCCGCTCGGCCCGCGTAGAGCTCAAGCGCAACATGCGCGACGGGCAGCGCGTCGCGCTCGAGCGGTGGCTCCACGCCATCAAGAAGGCCGGCAAGGGCCTGGGCAAGAACGCGCCGCGGCTGCTGGCCGCGGCCCGCGAAGAACTGCCCGAGGCGATGGGCGCGGTGCCCATCTGGATCATGCCGATCTACCGGGTGATGGAGAACTTCGACCCGCGCGTGTCCGAGCTGTTCGACGTCGTGGTGGTGGACGAGTCCTCCCAGTGCGACCTGCTGTCCCTGGGTGTGCTGGCCCTGGGCAAGAAGGCTGTGGTCGTCGGCGACGACAAGCAGACGACCCCGCAGCGGGTCGGCATTCTGACCGAGCGCATCGCCGAGCTGCAGGACCAGCATCTGCGCGGGCTGCGTGGAGCCCGGCTGCTGACGCTGGACGAGTCCCTGTACTCCATCTCGACGCGTGCGTTCCCCTCGACGATCGCGCTGCGAGAGCACTTCCGGTGCGTGCCGGAGATCATCGAGTTCTCCAACCGGTACTACAACGGCGCCATCCGCCCGCTGCGGGAGGTCACCCGGCCTGAGCTCGGCGACCCCATCCGCCTGGTGCACGTGCCCGGGGCGCTCTCGGTGGATAAAGGTCAGGGGCGAACCAACCTAGAGGAGGCCCGCGCCATCGCCGACCAGGTCGCCGCCTGCGCCGCCGACCCCGCCTATGACGGGCTGACGTTCGGGGTGGTGACGATGATGAGCGGCCCGCAGGCCCAGCACATCCAGAACGCCATCCAGACCCGGCTCGATACCGCCGAGTTCGAGCGGCGGCGCATCCGGGTGGGCAACCCGCCGGCGTTCCAAGGCGACGAGCGCCACGTCATGTTCGTCTCCATGGTCGCCCACGACAACTCTTTCCAGGCGACCCGGCCCATGTACCACCAGTGGGCAAACGTGGCCGCCTCCCGAGCGCAGGACCAGCTGTGGATCTTCCACAGCATGGACCCGACCACGCTTCACCCCGACGACCAGCGCCGGGCGATGATCCAGTACGCCCAGAGCTACGACCGCCGCCAGGATGCCGGTGACCTGTACGAGCTGACCGAGTCCCAGTTCGAGCGGGACGTGCTGGCGCAGATGCTCGAGCGCGGGTACGACGTGGAGCCGCAGCACCGCGCCGGCAGCTACCGGATCGACTTCGTCGTAAACGTCGCCCCCGGAGAACGGTTGGCCATCGAGTGCGATGGCGACGCCTTCCACGGCCCGGACAAGTGGGCCGACGACGTGCTGCGCCAGCGGGTCCTGGAGCGCATCGGATGGACGTTCTGGCGGGTGCGGGCCTCGGAGTACTACTACGACCCCGAGGCCGCGATGCGCCCGCTGTGGGAGCGGCTGGAGACGATGTGCCGGCGCGCGGCCACGGCCGAGGACATTCGTCGCGCCCGCCAGGTCGCCGTTGCGGAGATGCGGCTGCACGACCTCCGACAGGAGGCCATCGCACACGTGGCCACCTCCAGCGAGCCCGCGGACTACGCGTCGGACCCCGCAGAAGCGGCCTTGCGCGCCATGTTCGAGGAGCCCGACTCCGAAGTGCGCCCGGCGCCAGCTCCTCGGGCAGCCGGCCCCATGCCCGAGGCACGGCGTGCCGCCACCCCGGGCGGCGCGCCAAACGCGGCGGAAGTCCGGGCGTGGGCGCGGGCCAACGGCTACACCATCGGCGACCGCGGAGTGCTGTCCCAGCATGTCAAAGACGCCTACATGAAGGCGATGGAAGCCGGTTCGGCCGCATCCACGGATGCCGCCCGCGAGGTCACCGGCTAGTAGGAGGGCGGATCAAGCCCATGGCACTTACGCGATGAAGGCGCGTGAGAAGCACTCCGCAGCGAGGCGTAGATCAAGGGCCCGGCTGGAGACAGCCGGGCCCTTGCAACGCTCAAGATCGCCATAGACACACACGTTCGCTCAGCACGCTCCTCGCGGCAGCAGTAAGCGCACGCACAACGCTCGTTGCCGCCTGTCGAAGACCCAGGTCAGCGACCAAGGAGCCTGACCCGTGCCCCTCGCACCTCGGGTGCTGTTGAGGCGTTCGGACCTTCTCGGATCGCCGCCGTCGGCGGTGGGCGATGACACGACTTCACCCCTATCCGACGCTTTGTGGCCTTGCCGGTCGAGTAACGTCCGGCGCAGCCACTACCGCCCAAGGAGCCTCCGCATGACAGACGAGAAGTACACGACGGCCCTGCGCATGGCGATGAGCGACTCGCAGACCTACGTCGTGCCGTCGGACGAGGTCACCGCGTGGCTCTCACAGCAGATCCAGCCGGTATCGATCATGGACGGGCACGCCACGAACTTCCCAGGCGGCGCCGCGCCCGCCGCCAACTACATCGAGCTTCGCCGAGCGACGCGGTTTCTCGACGTGTTCCACGCGGCGCCCGGCTGGGATTACGCGACATCGTGGACGTACTCGCACCTGGAAGGTGAACCAGACGGCCTCGGGGACATCAGGGGCGAGACCTCGCTGTACGACCGCCCGACCGGTGAGCAGTTCACGTTGGGGGACGGCGTATTCGTCGACCTCGCCTCGTTCGCCGGCCGCGAGGGCGATCTGCTCCGCGTGCTTGGGCACTTGTCCTCGACCGGAGCGTTCCTTGTCCTCACCCCTTGGTCCGCGATAGGGGAGTCGGAGCAGGCGCTGGTGGGCTGGTTCCAGGATCGCGGCTACACGCGGGCCCTGCAGGGTGGGTGCCTCCTGCGCCCGCTGACTCCAGGCATCGACTACTAGGGCGTGTCTCCGATAGGGGCGACACGCCCTAGCTCACGATGAGCCAGGGGCAAGCACGGACGCTCCCGCCGGCGACCGGCGGGAGCCTCCATGGACCTATGCGTGTTGGTCGACCTCGAGCATCCCCGTCACGGGCGCGGCTGGCTGGTGCGGGTGCGGGACGACGGTCGCATCGCCGTGCGGTTCGAGACGGCAGCCACGGGCCCGGGACGCCAGCTCAACGTCGAGATGGACGACCTGCAGCTGGTGACGCCGCTAGATGTAACCAGTCATGACGTTGGTTGGAGTCGGCGGGTCGGGGGCAGGCCGCCGAGGGCTTGGTGGTGTCGTCGAGTGTTGTAGTGCTCGAGCCAGGGGGCAAGGGCGGCGGCTCGCTCGGCGTTACTGCTGAATGCCCGTCGGTAGGCCCACCCGTTGGCCAGGCTGCGGTTGAGGCGTTCGACCTTGCCGTTGGTCCAGGGGCAGCGCGGCTTGATGAAGACCTGCCGGATGCTGCGGGCGGCGCACAGATGGCGCAACGAGTACCGGTCGCGGCGCACCTGCAGGGCGGGGTCAACAAGGTGACCGTCACGGCCGGTGCGACGCCCGTCGTGCTCGACCGGATCACCGTCGCCCCAGGTTAGGGCGTGCTGACCGCGACTGAGTACCAGGCCGAGGAGACCGAGCTCGCGGGCTCCGCCTCCGTGGTGGACCTGTCCCTGGCCGAGGGCGGCCAGGCCGTCGCCGGTGTGGGCGGCGAGCCCGGGAACGACAGCTCCCTGACGTTCAGCGTCGACGCCAGCGAGGCGGGGCCGCACGCGGTCGTGTTCCGCTTCTCCAACCCGGAGCAGGTGGACGGGACCCACTACAACCCCAACCCCGTCGCGCGCCACGCGGACATCTCAGTCAACGACGGCGACGCGCAGCGCGTGCTGTTCGTCCCGACGTTCCACGAGAACAACTTCTGGGAGCGGACCGTGGTCCTCGACCTTCACGAGGGCGAGAACACGATCTCGCTGCGGTCGCAGGAGGCCACCAACTGGGACGGCGAGACCTACGCGTCCGAGCTGTGGCCTGCGGACTACAACCTGCGGGCGGACGAAGCGCCGATCGTGAACCGGATCACCGTGTCGCCGCTCAGCGCGACCCTGCTGGCGACCCCGGCGAGCCCCGTCGACATCGCGGCGACCGGCGTGTGCCGCGGCCCGCGTGCGTTCCTTGAGGTGAAGGTGACCAACAGCTCCGACCGTCCGGTGGGGGTCGCGATCGCCACCGACCACGGCACCCGGGAACGGGGCCCGCTCGCCGCGGGCAAGGAGTGGCGGCAGACCTTTCCGACGAAGTCGGGGGCGCTCGATGCCGGGACGGTCACCGTGACCGCCGACGGCGTCGAGGCCACCGCCGACTACGAGGGTGTGAGCTGCGGCTGATCCCCGTGTGACCCCAATCAGGCGCGGCCCCGCGGCGGAGCTCGACTCCCGCCGCGGGGCCGCGTCGCGCAGCCGCATGTCCCCCTTGAGCCGCTCGACGCCCCTTGTCTCCCAGCTCCGCCAGGCCGACGATTGCCACAACGGCTGCCACAGCACCCACCCCGCCGACGCGAAAGCCACGCACATCAGACGCAGATCGGGGTGACCCGACCTCATCCACCGGTGCCCTGGCCTGCGGCGATGCTCGAGGAGGAGCGATGGATCGCGGTCTACTACGACATCTGACGCCTAGGGTTTTTCGGCCCTGACGACAGCGCTGAAACGGCGGCTGACCTGCACAAACATCTTTCGGGGTTGGGCAGCGTCAGTCGCCGTTTCGCGTCCTCGTGCGCGAGGAAGCCCGGCTCACGGCCCCCGGGGCACCGGCTCCGGACCACGGCGCCATCGAGCTGGAGGCCGAGGTCGTGGCTGCTCGACGCGCCGCATCCGGCACAGTGGACCCCGTGAGTCAGGAGCTGCGACCGGGGGTGCTGCGCGCGCAGCCGAGCATCGCCCACCTGGACGCGGACGCGTTCTTCGCCTCGGTCGAGCAGCACCAGAAGCCCTCGCTGAAGGGCAGGCCCGTGCTGGTCGGTGGCAGCGGACCCCGCGGCGTGGTGGCAGCCGCCTCCTACGAGGCTCGCGCGTTCGGGGTGCGCTCGGCCATGTCGATGGCCCTCGCGCGGCGCAGGTGCCCCCAGGCCACCGTGCTGACGCCGAGGTTCGCGGCGTACAGCGCGTACTCGGCAGCCGTCATGGCGGCCCTGCGGGAGCAGACCGAGCTCGTCGAACCCCTGAGCATCGACGAGGCCTTCGCCGACCTGGGACACCTGTCCCCCGGTCCAGACGGGTGGACCCGGGTTGCCGCGGACCTGCGCGCGCGGGCCGTCGAGCTGTCCGGCGTCCCGGTCTCGGTCGGGATGGGCCGCTCCAAGCTGGTCGCCAAGCTCGCCTCGGCAGCCGCCAAGCCGGCCGGCGTCCGGGTTGTCGCGCCCGACGGCGAGGACAGCTTCCTCCTGCCGTTGCCGGTGCGCTCGCTGTGGGGCGTCGGACCGGTCTCGGCCGAGCGGCTGGAGCGCATCGGGGTGCGCACCGTCGAGGACCTGCGCGCCCAGCCGCTGGACACGCTCGTGGCCATGGTCGGGGACGCGGCCGGCACGAACCTGTACCGGGTGGCACGCGGCTGGGACGACCGGCCGGTGACGGTGCAGCGCGAGCGCAAGTCCGCCGGCGCCGAGCACACCTTCGACTCCGACCTGTACGGCCGGGCCCAGGTGGCCGCGTACATCCCGGCCGTCACCGCGCAGGCGATGGCTCGCCTGTCACGGCGTGCGGCTGCGGCCCGCACCGTCACGGTCAAGGTACGCTTCGCCGACTTCACGACCGTGTCGAGGTCGGTGACGCTGGCCTCCCCCTCTTCGGAGAGCCGGGTCCTGACCGACGCCGCACGCCGAGCCCTGGACCTGGTCGAGACCGACGCGCCGGTGCGGCTGCTGGGAGTCTCCTTCCACGGGCTGTCGGAGCACGCCCAGCTCGCCCTGGACATCCGGCTGCACGACGAGCCGGACGCCCCGCAGGCGTCGCTGATGTCGGAGGAGCCGGGCGTCGTCGAGCCGGGCGTCGACGAACCGGACGTCGACGCGCCGGCCGCGCCTGCGCGCGCCCGGCGCACGCACGGCTCGCTGCGCGAGCAGGACTGTGCCCCGGGCGTCGACCTCGAGCATCCCCGTCACGGGCGCGGCTGGCTGGTGCGGGTGCGGGACGACGGTCGCGTCGCCGTGCGGTTCGAGACGGCGGCCACGGGCCCGGGACGCCAGCTCAACGTCGAGATGGACGACGTGCAGCTGGTGGCGCCGCTAGGGCCCGACGGCGCTCCTGCGGCCTGAGCGCGGCTGCCGCACGGCCGACCCGTCGGCGCGCGGGTCACCGGCCGGCGAGGAGGTCCGCGAGCCTGCTCGCCGGCTCGTGGAACGCGGCGCTGTTCGGGTCGGCCACCCAGATCTCCCCGTCCCACGCGCGGAACGCCAGCCCCGCCCAGAACTCGTCGAGCTCCCGGTCGTCGCTGTCGTCGCCCGACTTCCCGACGGACGCGAGCACGCACGCGGCGCCGTCCGAGACGTCCGCGAGCACCTGCGAGACCAGCGCCGTCTCCAGACCCGGCGCGACCTCGTCCAGGGACGATGCCGAGGCGACGGTCGTCAGCAGGACGGCCGTGCCGGCGTCAGCCTCCAGACCGAGGTGCGCATCCGGCAGCCACAGGTCGCCCCGCTGCTCGAACGCGGCGAACAGCCGGGCGTGCGCCTCGTCGATCGTGCCCAGGACGTCGTGCAGGTCGGCGCCCGCGAGCCGGAACGGGTTGAGCACGGATCCCTCGAGGAACGCCAGCGTCACGGCGACGCCGTGGTGTCCTTCCCCAGGGCTGATGCCGAGCGCGCACTCGGCCAGCAGCGGGCTGATGTCGCTCAGCAGCGACTCGACCTCGTCGGGGGTGACGTGCCGGTAGGAGTGCTGCGACGTCCACGCGTGCCGGGCGGCGACCTCCGGCGGGACGTCGACGGGGGTCTTGAGCTCGGCGCGGAAGCGGCGCAGGCCCGCACCGCTCTCGTCGTGCCCGGCCAGGGCGCGGTAGGTGTGGGTGCGCACGGTCGACCGGCGCAGCGCGTCGAGGATCGCTGCCGAGCTCGTGGTCGGCGTGGTCGGCGTGGTCGCCATCGTCCCCCCTGTCGATGCTGATCGGCTCGCGGCCCAGTCTCGGCAGACGGGCCGACCTCCGCACATCGAAGCCCGCGGCGGCGGGGGTGCCGCGCGTCGCGCGACCCGTCGAGGGAAGGCCGAGCACGTCCGGACACCGGAGATCCCGCGCGCCGGCGTCCCGGCCACGTACGATCACCGCGCGGCGGCACGGTCGGCGCCGCCGTCACGACGACCGACCTGTCGGACCAGCCGCACCCGCGTTCCCCGCACGGCCCTACGCCCAAGGAGCGGAGCATGACGATCCTGCACGTGGCCCTCACGGGCTCCGACACCAGTCCCGGCACCGAGGACGCCCCGCTGCGGACGGTGAACGCGGCGGCCGCGCGGGCGACGCCCGGCGACACCGTGCGCGTCCACGAGGGCACCTACCGCGAGTGGGTGCGCCCGGTGCGCGGCGGCCTGAGCGACACGCGCCGCATCACCTTCGAGGCGGCCCCGGGCGAGCACGTGAAGATCACGGGGGCGGAGGTGGTCACCGGCTGGACCCGGCTCGACGGGACGGACGCGTGGCGCACCGAGGTGCCGAACACCGTGTTCGGCGACTTCAACCCGTTCGCCGAGGAGCTGTGGGGCGACTGGCTCGTCCCGGACCCCGACGGCAACCGGCCCACCCGCGGCGACGTCTACCTCGACGGCCGCTCCCTGACCCAGGTCTTCTGCGTCGACGCCGTCACCGCGCCCGTGCGACGCACCGAGGTGCGCGACGGCTGGGCCAAGACCCTCCAGGCCGTCGAGGACCCGGAGTGGACGCAGGCGGTCTGGTACGCCGAGGTCGGCGACGAGGCCACGACCATCTGGGCGAGCTTCCTCGGCGCGGACCCTGACGCCGCGCTGACGGAGATCAACGTCCGCCCGGCGGTGTTCTACCCCGAGCAGCACCACCTCGACTGGATCACCGTGCGCGGCTTCGAGCTGGCGCAGGCCGCGACCCCGTGGACCCCGCCGACGGCCGACCAGCCGGGCCTCGTGGGGCCGAACTGGGCCAAGGGCTGGATCATCGAGGACAACGACATCCACGACGCGAAGTGCTCCGCCGTCTCCCTCGGCAAGGAGATCTCGACGGGCCACAACTACGCTGCCGTGCGCGGCGACAAGCCGGGCTACCAGTACCAGCTCGAGTCCGTCTTCACCGCGCTGGAGCAGGGCTGGACCCGCGAGCGCGTGGGCTCGCACGTGGTGCGCCGCAACCACGTCCACGACTGCGGCCAGAACGGCGTGGTGGGCCACCTCGGCGCGGCGTTCTCGACGATCGAGGACAACCACATCCACCACATCGGCACGAAGCGCGAGTTCTACGGCTACGAGATCGGCGGGATCAAGCTGCACGCCGCGATCGACGTGCAGATCATCGGCAACCGCATCGACCACTGCACGCTCGGCACGTGGCTCGACTGGCAGACCCAGGGCACCCGCGTCAGCCGCAACGTCTACCACGCCAACACGCGCGACCTCTTCGTCGAGGTGTCGCACGGCCCGTACCTGGTCGACCACAACGTGCTGGCCTCGCCCGTCGCCGTCGAGAACTTCTCGCAGGGCGGCGCCTACGTCAACAACCTGGTCGGCGGCGTCGTGCGCGTCGGGCAGGTGCTCGACCGCGCCACGCCGTACCACCGTCCGCACTCGACGACGGTGGCAGGCTTCGCCAACGTCCTCGGCGGCGACGACCGCTGGATCGGCAACCTGTTCACCGGCGCCGACGTCGAGGGGGCGCTGCTGCCCGGCACGATCTGGCTGGACCGGGCCCCGGCGACGTCGGGCACGTCCGGCTACGACGCCTACCCCGCCGGCTGGGAGGGCTACCTCGCGGCCGTGAACGCCGGCCAGGGCGACCACGAGCGGTTCGGCACCAAGCGGCAGGGCGTCCACATCCGCGACAACGCCTACGCGAACGGCACGCGGCCGTACGCCGCCGAGGCCGGTGCCCGCACCGTGGGCGACGAGGTCCGCCTCGACGTCGTCGAGGACGGCGACGCGCTGTACCTCGACGCGGTGGTGCCCGCGGCGCTGCTCCAGGTCGTCGGCGTGGTCACGACGGCGGACCTGCCGCCCGTGCGCTTCGCCGACGCCGACTTCGAGGAGCCGGACGGCAGCCCGGTGGTCCTGGACCGCGACCTGCTGGGCGCCCCGAAGGGGGCCGGGACGCTCCACCCGGCCGGGCCGCTGGCCGGCCTCGTCGAGGGCAAGTCACGCATCCGGCTCCGTTGAGCCATGGCCTCGCCCGGCTTTCGAGATCGCCCCTCCCCTGGTGGGATCGGCATCGTCAGGGACACCTACCCGAGGGAGCAGACGACGTGACGACGGCGGTGCAGGTCGCGAACCCGCAGGTCCACGAGCTGGCCGAGGGGCCCGTGTGGGACCCGGTGCGGGAGCGGCTGCTGTGGGTGGACATCCGGCGCGGGCTCGTGTTCTCGGGCGAGCTCCGGGACGACGGCACCGTCGACGTCGTCGACGAGGTGGCCTTCGGGGGCACCGTCGGGGCGGTGGCCGTCTCCGCAGAGGGCGACTGGGTCGTCGCGGGCGGCGAGCAGCTGCTGCTGCGCGACCCCGCCGGGGTGGTGCGCCCCGGACCGCGGATCCTGCCGCCGGGGTCCGGACGGCGGCTGAACGACGGCAAGCCGGACCCGGCCGGCCGGTTCCTCGTGGGGTCGCTGCACCTCGAGGACGACGACCCCACCGAGGAGCTGCTCGCCGTGCTGGACGCCGACGGGACGGTGCGGGTGCTCGACGACGACCTCACGCTGTCCAACGGCCTCGCCTGGACGGCCGACGGCACGCGCATGTACAGCATCGACACCCTGCGACGGACGGTCTACGTGCGCGACTACGGCGCGCGCACCGGGGCGGTCGGGCCGCGGACCACCTTTCTCACCGTCGACGACGGCCACCCCGACGGGATGTGCCTCGACGCCGAGGAGCACCTGTGGATCGCGATGTACGGCCTCGGGCAGGTCCGCCGCTACTCGCCCGCCGGAGAGCTCGTGGCGACCATCGAGGTCCCGGCGCAGAACGTCTCCTGCGTGGCCTTCGCCGGCCCCCGCCTGGACACGCTGGTGATCACGACCGCGACCCAGGACCTCACCCCGGACCAGCTCGCCGAGCTCCCGGACTCCGGCCGGCTGTTCACCGCCACGCCCGGCGTCCGCGGGCTCCCGCTGCCCCTGTGGTCCGGACCGTCGCGCTTCCGCTCCTCCGCAGCCCCGGACGCCGCGAGCGCCCCGCGCGGCTGAGCCCGGCCGCCCGTCAGTCGTCGTCCTCGCCCTCGCCCCCGTCCTCCTCCTGCTCCATCGACGGGCTGTCGCCGTCGTCGTCGCCGCCGGGGCAGCCGGCGAGCAGGAACGCGGACGCGGCCAGCGCGACCCCGGTGGTCGTGACGCGCGCGCGGCGGATGCCTCGGATGGTCATGGTCGCCTCCTGAGGGACGCTGAGGGTCCCTCCCACCGTACGACCGCTACGGTGTCGCCGTGCGGTGCGCGGGCGGGCGGTCCTGGCAGCTGTCGGTCGGCGACGACACGTCGCTCACGGCGGCGCTCGTCGTCCGGGACGCGGCCGGCATCGTCGTGCCGCACGACGGCGGCCGCGCGCCCGCCGACGTCCCGCCGCCGCTGCTCGACCCGCCGCCGCGCGACGACGCCCTCTCCACCGACGAGCGGGCCGCGGCCGGCGCGGACTGGCTGGCCTGGTACCGGGCGCTGCTGGGGCTGACGGTGCGCGACCACCACGACCCGCCGCCGCCGGGCGTCGGCAGGGCCTGGCAGCGCTGGGCGCAGGCACGGTCCGCCGCCCACGACGCCGTCGGGGCGGCGCCGGACTTCGCCGGGCTGGCGACCGCCCCGCTGCTGCGGCGCGCCGCCGTGGCGGCCTTCCGCGGCCCGGCTCGCGCGGACCGTGGCATCGCCGCGTCGCTGCCCGTGGACAGGACCACGTGGGCCGGCCAGCGGGCGATCGCCGACGAGATCGTCGCCCGCCGCCACGCCGACCCCGGCGAGCTGCACGGCGCCGTCGTGCTGCTGCCGGTGGCCGGCGTGTGGTGGCACCTCGCGGCGCCCGGAGTCGTCCTGGCCTCGGGCGCCGCCTACCGCGACGACGACCTCGGGCCGCGGCTGGTGCGGACGGCGCTCGAGTCCTCGCTCCCGTCCGGGATGTGACGGCCGCGGGCCTCCTCGCGGGGCCGCACGCCGGCGTGCCCGGGGCGCAGCGACAAGCCGCACCGCGGCTACACCGACGAGCGGCTCGCCGGGAACCTCGAGGCTCTCCTGACCGGGCTCGACCTGCGCGACGTCACGCTGGTCGGGTTCTCGACGGGCGGCGGCGAGGTCGCCCGCTACGTCACCGACCACGGCACCGACCGGCTCCGGTCGGTCGCGCTGTGCCTGCAGTCCGACAAGGACGCCGCGCTGGCGTGCACGGCGCTGTTCGGCCACACCGACCTCCGCGACGACCTCGCGCGGATCGCGGAGCTAGGCCTGCCCGCGCTCGTGCGGCGCTGCCCGACTTCCTCGCGGACTGACGCGCGCGGCGGCGCCTGGGTGGGCGTGGGTTGCTCAGCGGGCGCGGGTCGCTCAGCGGGCGCGGGCCCCTCAGCGCGCCGGCGTCGCCCCGGCGCCGTCGAGCCGGGCCCGCAGGCCCGCTTCGACCCGCGGCCACTCCTCGCGCAGCACCGAGTACACCGCGGTGTCCCGCCACGACCCGTCGGCCCGCCGCTGCACGTGCCGCAGCACCCCCTCGGGGTGGGCGCCGAGGCGCTCGATCGCGGCGCGGGAGCGCGTGTTGAGCACGTCGGCCTGCAGCCGCACGCGCTCGAACCCGTGGGCGAACGCCGCCGACAGCAGCAGGTGCTTGGCGTCGGCGTTGACCCCGCTGCCCCACACCCGCGGCGCGTACGCGGTCCAGCCGATGTGCGTCGCCTCGTGGCGCAGGTCGAAGTCGCCGAGCGTGGTGGTGCCGACGACGGCGTCGCCGGCGGCGCGCAGGCAGACGGCGTAGACGTTGCCGGTGCCCCACGGCAGGTACCCCCGCGCGAACTCGGCCCACGCGGCGTGGTCGCCGCGGTGCGCGGCCGGGCCGCCGCCCCACCCGCCGGCGAACACCTCGGGGTGGCCGACGGCGTCGAACAGCGCCGGCAGGTCGGCCTCCGTCAGGGCGCGCAGGCGCACCAGGACGCCGTCGAGCGGGGCGGCGGGATCGGGTCGGGTCGCGGGCACGCGGTCATCCTGCCAGCCCACCGGGCCGAGACCGGTCAGCCCAGGCCCGACTGCGTCAGGTGCAGGCGGGCGTAGCGCCCGCCGGCCTCGAGCAGCTCGTCGTGCCGGCCCTGCTCGACGACGCGGCCGTGCTCCAGCACGACGATCCGGTCCGCGCCGCGGATCGTGGACAGCCGGTGGGCGACCACCAGGGTGGTCCGCCCCCTCATCAGCCGCCCGAGGGCGTCCTTCACGAGCTCCTCCGACTCCGGGTCCAGCGCGCTGGTGGCCTCGTCGAGCAGCAGGATGCGCGGGTCGCGCACCAGGGCGCGCGCGATCGCCAGCCGCTGCCGCTGGCCGCCCGACAGGCGTGCCCCGCGCTCGCCGACGACCGTGTCCCAGCCCTGCGGCTGGTCCTGGACGAAGTCCCACGCGTTGGCGTCGCGCAGCGCCTGGGCCACCCGCTCGTCGCTGGCGTGCCGCAGGCCGTAGGCGACGTTCTCCCGGATGGTGCCCTCGAACAGCACCGACTCCTGCGGGACGACCGAGACGAACCGTCGGACCGTGCGCAGGTCGAGCTGCTGCATGTCGGTGCCGTCGAGCAGGATGCGCCCGCCGGTGGGCCGCAGGAAGCCCAGGACGAGGTTGAGCATCGTCGACTTGCCGGACCCCGACGAGCCGACGAACGCCGTCGTGGTCCCGGCGCGGACGTCCAGGTCGATGCGGTGCAGCGCGTCGGCGTCGGCGCCGTCGTACCGGTAGCTGGCCGCCTCCAGGCGGATCGCCCCGGTCACGGCGCCGACCGGGCGGCGGCCCGCGTTCTGCTCGAGGTCCGGCTCCTGCAGCACCTCGGCGATCGAGCGGACCGACTCCAGGCCCTTGGCGCCCACGGGGATGAGCATCAGCAGCTGGGTCAGGCCCTGGGTCAGCAGCGTGAAGTAGGTGGACAGCAGCACCACCTCGCCGGGCGTGATCGGCAGCAGGCCGGTGAGCGAGAAGACCGCGGCGAGCACCAGGCAGCCCACCCCGAGCAGCTGCATCGTGACCCAGGAGATCGACGCGACGTGCCCGTTGAGCATGTCGAGGTGCAGCCCCGCGCGCCGCACGCCGTCGGCACCGCTGGCCACCCGGGTCACGGCGGTCTGCTCCAGGCCGTGGGCGCGCGTGACCGGGATCAGCGACGCCATCTCCCCCACCCGCGCGGCGAGGGCCTCCATCTCCCGGCGGAACTCCTCGTTGCGCGCGCGCGAGCGCCGGCGCATGCCCGCGCGCAGCCCGATGGCGACCGGCACGGCGAACGCGTACACGGGCAGGAACTGCGGCACCGCCGCCGCGGTCATGGCCACCGCCCCGACCAGCACCATGGTGGCGGACAGCAGCGGGTGGGTGACCTGCTGCAGCATCACCTCGACGTTCTCGACGTCGCGCACCACCTTGGTCTGCACGATCGAGGAGCTCACGCGCGAGTGGTAGCCGATCGACAGCGACTGCAGCCGCGCGGCGAGCGCGTTGCGCAGGTCGGCGCCGGTGTCCCGCACCACCGTCATGAAGCAGCGCGTGTACAGCAGGTGGTTCGGGTAGTTCTGCGCGAGCAGCACCGTCGCGAGCCCGAGCCAGCCGAGCACCGCGGACACCTCGCCGTCGTCGGCGACGATGTCGATGATCGCGGCGGTGATCACCGGCAGGAACCACAGCGGGACCTCCTTGAGCGCGAAGGCGGCCACCGCGATCGTCATCCGCCACGGTCGCCGGCCGAGCAGGCGCAGCACCGACCAGGCCGGGCGGGCGCCGTCGACCAGCCCCTCGGAAAGCGCTTGCTCTCGCATGGTCGTCAGCGTACCGGTCGCGGCGGCCGCGCGCCGGGATCCCGAGGGCCCGGGTGTGCGGCCCGGGCCGCGGCGTCCCCCCGGCGCCCGCCCCGCCGGGCGCCGCCTCGACCCGCCGCCGCGGCGGGCCCACCATGGACGCAGGGACGACGCGCGGACGGTTCCCGACGCGGGCTCGTCGAGGGGCCCGCGAGGGCCACGACAAAGGCCACGACGAGGGGCACGAGGGACGGCTTGGGACGGCTTGGGACGGCGAGGATCATGGCCTGGTACACCCAGCACGTGGTCGACGCCGGCCGCGCGCCCACCCTGGTCGCGCTGCTGGCGTTCGTGGTGACGTTCGTCGTCGTGCGCGGCATCACCCGGCGGATCCGCTCGCGGTCGCAGGAGGACGCGGAGCGCGGCCCGGACCCCGCCGGCGGGGCGGCCCCGCGCCGACGCCGGCTGGTCGGCGACGTCACCATCGGCGGCGTCCACGTCCACCACCAGGTGTGGGGCATCCTCCTGGTGCTGACGACCGGCCTGCTGCTGCTGCGCTACGCCCCCGGGCCGCCGGCGTCCTGGCTGCTCGGTCTCTTCTTCGGCGTCGGCGCGGCGCTGGCGCTCGACGAGTTCGCGCTGTGGCTGTACGTGGACGACGTCTACTGGAGCCCCCAGGGCGAGAAGTCGGTCGAGGCGGTGCTCGTCGGCGCCGCCGTCGGCGCGGCGCTGCTGGTCGCCACCTCCCCCGTCGGCGAGACGCCCGACGAGGTCGAGGGCGGCCTGCGGGCCTACGCGGCCTCCGTCGTCGTCCACCTGGTGTGCGCGGTCGTGTGCTTCCTCAAGGGCAAGGTGGCCACGGGGATGGTGGGCATCGTCGTGCCCGTCGTGGCGGCGGTGGGCGCGGTGCGGCTCGCCAAGCCGTCGTCGTGGTGGGCGCGACGGCGGTACGCCGCCCGGCCGCGCCGGCGCGCCCGGGCCCAGGAGCGGTTCGGCGCGCGCTACCACGCCCGCCAGCAGCGGGTGCGGGCGTTCCTCGGCGGGGCGCCCAGCGCACCGGCCGAGGCGACCGGCCGCCCGACCGGCCCTGACCTACCGACCTGACCTACCGACCTGACCTACCGTCCTGACGCCCGCCCCTGGGGCTCCACCCGGCGCGGCACCGGGACGAGCTCCACGTCGTGGAGCCGGTCCCCGGTCACCGTCGCCGTCAGGTACGTCCCGACGGGCTGGCGCCGCCGGTCGGTGGGCGAGCCAGGGTTGAGCAGCCGCATCCCGGCGGGGCTCACCGTGTCCCACGGGATGTGGCTGTGGCCGAAGACGAGCACGTCGGTGTCCGGGAACGCACGGTCGGCGCGGGCCTCCCGCCCCTGCTTCGGCCCCGTCTCGTGCACGACGGCGAGCCGCACGTCCTCGACGGTGACCCGCGCCACCTCGCCGAGCCGGGCGTGCAGCCGCGGGCCGTCGTTGTTGCCGGCGACGCCGACGAGGCGCGCGGCCCGGGCGGCCAGCGCGTCGAGCAGCTCGACGGTCACCCAGTCCCCCGCGTGGACCACCACGTCCGCGGCGTCGACGGCGCGCCACACCTGCTCGGGCAGGGCGCGGGCGCGGGCGGGCACGTGCGTGTCGCTGAGCAGCAGCAGGCGGGTGGGCACGCCGTCACGATAGGCGCCCGCACCGCGGGCCTCGCCCCCGGGCGCGCCCGCCCCTACCGTGGACCCATGGCCGGGACCGAGCCCACCCGCCGGCGCGGGAGCACGCACGGGCTGGACCGTGTCCTGGCGTTCGCCGACGCCGTCGCGGCGATCGCCATCACGCTGGTCGTGCTCCCGCTCGTCGACCAGGCGATGCGCGCGGACTCCGCGCAGGCGTTCTTCGCCGACGGCTGGAGCGACCTGATCTCGGCGGGCATCAGCTTCGCGGTGATCGGCGCGTTCTGGCACGAGCACCACTGGCTCTTCGCGCCGGCCACGGGCTACAGCTCGCGCATCCTCCAGCTCGAGCTGCTGTGGCTGGCCACGATCGTCGCGCTACCCGTCGCCACCGTGCTCGACGTCGTGGTGGCGGACGACGCCGACCGGCTCGCCCTCGGCGTCTACATCGGCACGATGCTCCTCGGGTCGTTGTGCCTGGACGCCGAGGAGACGGCGCTGCGTCGCGGCGGCTTCCTGCCGACCGTGGCACGCGGGGCAGCCGTGGAGAGATGGTCGGTGTCAGGCCTGTTCGGGCTCGCGCTGGTGCTGGCGCTGCTCTTCCCGGGCGGCGGCGCGGCGTGGCTGCTCGTGCTGCTGCTCCAGCGCCCGATCGCGGCAGCGGCGCGCCGGCGCCGCGCCCGGGACCGCGCCCGGGACCGCGCCCGGGACCGCGCCCGGGACCGCCAGGCCGTGCAGGAGGACCGCACGACGACGTGAGGAGCCCTGATGTCCCACCACGACCCGTTCACCGCCGGATTCTCCGGGGACGACGACCACGACTTCGAGATCCGCACCGTCCTGGGCCACGCCTACAGCGGCGCGGCGGACGTCGGCGAGGTCCTGGCCGCGGTCGCCGGCGTCCGCGACGGTGACCCCGACGCCTGGTTCGCCGCGTGGGACGGGCTCGGCGACCGTGTCGCCGCGCTCGCCGAGGCCTCGGCCGCGGCCGGCCAGCACGCGAGCGCCGCCTCCGCCTGGCTGCGCGCGTCGGGCTACTACGGCGTCGCGGTCAACGCCGTGGCCGCCCTGCCGGCGGACGACCCGCTCCTGCCGACGTTCCGCAAGCATCGCGCCGCGTGGGACCGCTGGGTCGACACCGGTGGCCTGGCGGTCGAACGCCTCGCGATCCCGTGCGCCGGCGCGTCGCTGCCCGGCTATCTCTTCCGCGCGCCCGGCGCCGACGGCGAGGCCCGCCCCACGCTGGTCGCCGTGAACGGCTCGGACGGGTCGTTGACGTCGCTGTGGTCCGCGGCCGTGCACGGCGCGCTGCGGCGGGGGTACCACGCGCTGGTCTTCGACGGGCCGGGCCAGCAGTCGATGCTGTTCGAGCACGGCGTGCCGTTCCGGCCCGACTTCGAGGCGGTGCTGACGCCGGTCCTGGACGCCGTGACCGCCCGCGACGACGTCGACCCCGACCGCGTCGTCGTCTACGGCATCAGCCAGGCCGGGTACTGGGTCACGCGCGCGCTGGCGTTCGAGCACCGGCCCGCGGCGGCGGTCGTCGACCCCGGGGTGGTGGACGTGTCGGCCTCGTGGACCGCGCGGATCCCGCACCAGCTGCTCAAGCACCTCGACGCGGGCGACGACCACGCGTTCGACCGGGACATGGCGCTCGGCATGCGCCTGTCCCCGACCGCCGCCCGCACCTGGCGCTTCCGGGCCCGCCCGTACGGCAGCGACGGCTACGCCGCCACGGTGCGCGCCGTGCGCGAGTACGACGCGCGCGACGTCGCGCCGCGCATCACCACGCCGCTGCTGATCACCGACCCCGAGGACGAGCAGTTCTGGCCCGGCCAGCCCGAGCAGCTCGCGTCGCTCGCGCCGGACGTCGCCACGGTCGTGCGGTTCTCGGCCGCCGAGGGCGCCAACTACCACTGCCAGCCGCTGGCCCGCGCGCTCACCGAGCAGCGGATGTTCGACTGGCTCGCGGGCCTGCCCGGGCTCGGTCAACCCGCGTCGTAGAACACGCGGTCCACCACGGCCCGGGCGCGGCGGGCGGTGCGCAGGTAGGTCTCCTCGAGGTCCGCCCCGCCGCCCACGTCGCCCAGCAGCCGGGCGATGCCGGCCAGCGCCTGCCGGTCGTGCGGCAGCACGTCGGCCTGCGCGCCCGTCGAGCGCCCGGACCACAGCACCACCGCCGAGCGCAGCCGCGAGGCGAGGACCCAGGCCTCGCGCAGGTGCACCGCGTCGAGCGGGGCCACGAGCCCGGCCGCCTCGGCGGCGTCGAGCGCCGCGACCGTCCCGGTGGTGCGCAGCCCGGGCACCGCGTGGGCGTGCTGCAGCTGCAGCAGCTGCACGGTCCACTCGACGTCGGACACCCCGCCGGGCCCCAGCTTGAGGTGCCGGGCGGGCTCGACGCCGCGCGGCAGCCGCTCGGCCTCCACGCGCGCCTTGATCCGGCGCACCTCGCGCACGTCGCCGGCGGGCAGCCCGCCGGCGGGGTAGCGCCGCGGGCCGGCCAGGTCGGTGAACCGCTCGCCCAGCCCGTCCGCGCCCGGCGACGTCGCCACGGGTCGGGCCCGCAGCAGCGCCTGCGCCTCCCAGACGCTCGACCAGCGCTCGTAGTACTCCGCGTAGGAGGCCAGCGTGCGCACCAGCGGGCCCTGCCGGCCCTCGGGCCGCAGGTCGGCGTCGACCGGCAGCGACGGCTCCGGCCCGACGGCGCCGAGCAGCTCGCGCAGCCGCGTGGCCACCGTCAGGGCGAACCGGTGCGCGAGCTGGCCGTCCGCGCCGGGGACCGGCTCGTGCGCGAACATCACGTCGGCGTCGGACCCGTAGCCCATCTCCCGCCCGCCGAGGCGGCCCATCGCCACCACCAGCATGCGTGTCGGGCTCGCCGCCGGGTCCTGCGACAGGCCGAGCTCGACGCGGGCCACGTGCTCGGCCACCCGCAGCCCGCCGTGCAGCACGACGTCGGCCGCGTCGCTCACCGCGGCGGCCGCACCCACGGGGTCCAGCCGGCGCAGCAGCTCGGCGGCGCCGGTGCGGGCCAGCTCCCGGCGCCGCAGCGCCCGCAGCAGCACGGCCGCCGCCGCCGGGTCGTCGGCCCGGGTGAGGATCGCGTCGGCCTCGGCGTCGAGCCGCTCGGCGCCGCGCGGCTCGAGGCCGGCCGGGTCGGCGAGCCACTGCACCGACTCCGGCGAGCGGGCCAGCGCGTCCGCCAGGTAGCGCGACGAGGCCAGCACGTGGGCGAGGTTCTGCGCCGCTGACCCGGAGTCGCGCAGCAGCTTGAGGTACCAGTGGGTGCTGCCGAGCTCCTCGGACAGCCGCCGGAACGCGAGCAGCCCGGCGTCGGGGTCGGCGCCCTCGGCGAACCACCCGAGCAGCACCGGCAGCAGCTGCCGCTGCAGCGCCGCGCGGCGCGAGGTGCCCTCGGTCAGCGCCGTGACGTGCCGCATCGCCCCGTCCGGGTCGCGGTAGCCGATGGCGGCGAACCGGTGCCGCGCGGCCTCCGGCGCGAGCGCCACCTCGTCCTCGGACAGCTGGGCCGTGGCCGGCAGCAGCGGTCGGTAGAAGACCTCCTCGTGCAGCGAGCGCACCTCGCGGCGGGTGGCCCGCCACCGCTCGGTGAGCCCCTCGGCGCCCTCGGCCCGCAGGCCGAGCGACCGGGCCAGCCGCCGCAGGTCCTCCTCGCCGGTGGGCAGCAGGTGCGTGCGCCGCAGCCGGTAGAGCTGCACGCGGTGCTCCAGCGCCCGCAGGAACCGGTAGCACACGGCCATGCGGCCGGCGTGGTCGCGGCCCACGAAGCCCGCGGCGGCGAGCGCCGCCAGGGCGCGCAGCGTGTTGGGCGAGCGGATCCCCGGGTCCATCCGGCCGTGCACGAGCTGCAGGAGCTGCACGGTGAACTCGACGTCGCGCAGGCCGCCGCGGCCGAGCTTGATCTGCCGGTCCGCCTCGGCGGGCGGCACGTGCTCCTCGACCCGCCGGCGCATCGCCTGGGCGTCCTCGACGAAGTTCTCGCGCGACACCGCCTTCCACACCAGCGGGTCGACGGCCTCGCGGTAGGCCCGGCCCAGGTCCGCGTCGCCCGCCACCGGGCGGGCCTTGAGCAGGGCCTGGAACTCCCAGGTCTCGGCCCAGCGGTCGTAGTACGCGAGGTGGCTGGACAGGGAGCGCACCAGCGGCCCCTGCTTGCCCTCGGGCCGCAGCGCGGCGTCGACCTGCCACAGCGCCGGCTCGGCGGACGCGCCGGCGCAGACCTTCTGCAGCGTCGAGGCCAGCCGCGCGCCCACGGCCATGGCGTGCGGCTCGTCGACCGGCTGCCCGTCCGGTCCCACGCCCGGCTCGGCGACGTAGACGACGTCGACGTCCGAGACGTAGTTGAGCTCGCGCCCGCCGGTCTTGCCCATGCCGATGACGGCGAGGCGCACCTGCGCGTGGTCCGGGTGCTGGGCGCGCGCGACGGCGAGGGCCGCCTCGAGCGCGGCGGCGGCCAGGTCGGCGAGGGCGGCCGCGACGGCGGGCAGCAGGCCGAGCGGCTCGGCGGTGGTGAGGTCGGTGGCCGCGATGCGCAGCAGGCGGGAGCGGTAGGCCCGGCGCAGCGCGTCCGTCGCGCTGCGGGCCCCGGCGTCCGGCCACCCGTCCGGCTCCGCGCCCGCGACCGGCGCGGCGTCGTCGGGGTCCGCCCCCACGGCCGTCAGCAGCTCGGCGCGCACCTGGCGGGGGTCGACGTCGACGCCCGCGTCGCCGTCGCCGAGGACGTCGAGCAGCTCCGGGCGGCGCACCAGCTCGTCGCCGAGGGCGGACGACGCCCCGAGCACCGCCAGGAGGCGGGCCCGCGGCGCGCCGTCCCGCTCCAGCACGCCCGCGAGCGTGCCGGCGGCCCGGGTGCTCGCTAGGCGCACCAGCTGCAGGAGCGCCATGTCGGGGTCCGCCGTGCCGCCGAGCGCGGCCAGCAGGTCGTCCGCGGCGGACGTCTCCTCGTCGCGGCCCGGGCCCGTGGGCAGGACCGCCTCCAGGGCGGGGTCGGCCCACAGCTGCGCCGAGCGCGTCAGGTCGGCGAAGCCGGCTCGCAGGAGCCTTCGGGTGACGGTCTCGCGCCGCCCCGCGGCGCGGGGCGGGGGCGGCAGGTCCCCGGCTCCCGACGTCGTCGTGGTACCCACGGCCCGACCCTACGCCCGCGCCCGGGACCGGCGGCGGGCCGGTCCCGGGCCGGCGGCGCCGGTCACAGGAACTGCAGGAACCGCTGCAGCTCGAACGGCGTGACCTGCTGGCGGTAGCTCGCCCACTCCTGCTTCTTGTTGGCCAGCACGTAGCGGAACACGTGCTCGCCGAGGGTCTCGGCCACGAGCTCGGAGCGCTCCATCAGGGCGATCGCCTCGTCGAGCGACTGCGGCAGCGGCGCGATGCCGAGCGCGCGGCGCTCGGCGTCGGTGAGCTCCCACACGTCGTCGTCGGTGGCCTCCGGCAGGTCGTAGCCCTCCTCGATGCCCTTGAGCCCGGCCGCCAGCATGACGGCGAACGCGAGGTACGGGTTGGCCGCCGAGTCCAGCGCGCGGTACTCCACGCGCGAGGAGTTGCCCTTGCCCGGCTTGTACATCGGCACGCGCACCAGCGCGGAGCGGTTGTTGTGGCCCCAGCACACGTAGCTGGGCGCCTCGGAGCCGCCCCACAGGCGCTTGTAGGAGTTGACGTACTGGTTGGTGATCGCGGTGATCTCGCCGGCGTGCACCAGCAGGCCGGCGATGAACTGGCGCGCGGTCTTGGACAGCTCGAACTGGGCGCCCGGCTCGTGGAAGGCGTTGCGGTCGCCCTCGAACAGCGACAGGTGCGTGTGCATGCCCGAGCCCGGCTCCTCCGTGAGGGGCTTGGGCATGAACGTGGCGAACACGCCCTGCTCGAGCGCCACCTCCTTGACCACGGTGCGGAAGGTCATGAGGTTGTCCGCGGTGGTCAGGGCGTCGGCGTAGCGCAGGTCGATCTCGTTCTGGCCGGGGCCGGCCTCGTGGTGGGAAAACTCCACCGAGATGCCCATCGACTCGAGCATCGTGATCGCGGCCCGGCGGAAGTCGTGCGTGGAGCCGCGGGCCAGGTGGTCGAAGTAGCCGCCGCGGTCGACCGGCACCAGCGGGGCGTCCGGAGCGGCGAGCTGCTCGAACAGGTAGAACTCGACCTCGGGGTGCGTGTAGAACGTGAACCCCTTGTCGCTCGCCTTGGCCAGCGCCCGCTTGAGCACGTTGCGGGAGTCGGCCAGCGACGGCTCGCCGTCGGGCGTGAGGATGTCGCAGAACATGCGGGCGGTGCCGTGCCGCTCCCCGCGCCAGGGCAGCACCTGGAACGTGGTCGGGTCGGGCTTGGCGATCATGTCGGCCTCGTACACGCGGGTGAGGCCCTCGATCGAGCTGCCGTCGAACCCGATGCCCTCGGCGAACGCCTGCTCCAGCTCCGCCGGCGCGACCGCGACGGACTTCAGCACGCCCAGCACGTCGGTGAACCAGAGCCGGATGAAGCGGATGTCGCGCTCCTCGACCGTGCGGAGCACGAACTCCTGCTGCCTGTCCATGGGCACATCTTGCCCCACGCTTGTTACCGGCGGGTGACGCGCCGCGCACCGGACGGCGGCGGGCCGGCGAGCACCCGCGCGGGCCGGCGACGGCGCCTCAGCGCCGCCACTTCTCGTCGTCGCGGTCCCACGCCTCGGTGCGGGCGCGCGCCTTGTCGAGCGCCGCCTGCGCCTCCTCGCGCGTGGCGTACGGGCCCATGAGGTGGGACCAGCTCGAGAAGTGTCCCTCCTCGACCTGCCCGGTGCGGGTGTTGTACCAGTACTGGGTGCCGCCTGCGGCGTTCTCCTCGCTCATGCACCGATCCTGCCGCAGGATGAGCACATGGCGAAGCATGACCTGGCGTTCGGCATCGACATCGGCGGCTCGGGGATCAAGGGTGCGCCCGTGGACCTCGAGACCGGAGAGCTCGCCGCCGACCGCGTCCGCATCCCGACCCCCGAGGAGTCGACCCCCGACGCCGTGACCCGCGTGGTCGCCGAGCTCGTGGAGTCGTTCGACCTGCCCAAGGACGTCCCCGTCGGCGTGGCGTTCCCGGCACCGCTCGACCACGGCGTCGTGCGGTTCATCGCGAACCTGCACCCGTCGTGGAAGGGCGTGGACCTGCCCGCCGCGCTCAACGCCGCGACGGGCCGGTCGGTGACGGCGATCAACGACGCCGACGCCGCGGGCGTCGGCGAGCAGCGGTACGGCGCGGCGAAGGGCAAGGACGGCGTCGTCCTGCTCGCCACCCTGGGCACGGGCATCGGCTCGGCGCTCCTCGTCGACGGCGTCCTGGTGCCCAACACCGAGCTCGGCCACCTCGAGATCGACGGGCACGACGCCGAGAGCAAGGCGGCGGACTCCGCCCGCGAGCGCGAGAACCTCGACTTCACGCAGTGGGCCAAGCGCCTGCAGCGCTACTTCGAGACCGTCGAGATGCTGCTGTCCCCCGAGCTGATCGTCGTGGGCGGCGGCGTGAGCAAGCACCACGAGCAGTTCCTGCCGCTGCTGGACCTGCGGGCGCCGATCATCCCCGCCAAGCTGCGCAACAAGGCCGGCATCGTGGGCGCGGCCGCGATGGCCGCCTCCGTCGCGGGCCACCACAAGGACAAGAAGCACGCCAAGAAGTAGGGCCCGCGCGACCCCCGGTCAGGCCGGGGCGCTCAGAGCGCGCGCGGCGCGGCCGACGACTCGCCGTCGACGATGACGTCGTCGACGCCCACCATCCGCAGCACGTCGGCGACCACGGCGGGCGGGTTGCGCAGCGAGACCTGGAGCCCCTCGTCGCGCCCGATGGCGCACAGCTGGACGAGGAAGGCCACCCCGGCGGAGTCGATGAACGTCACCCGGGACGCGTCAACCACCACCGGGACGTCCCGCTCGAAGGCGCCGGCCAGTGCCGTGCTCGCCTCGGCCCGCAGGGCCGCGTCGATGTCGCCCCACATCGACACCACGCTGACGCCCGCCCTGGGCTCCAGCTCGATGCCGCCCGTCCTCGCGCTCGTGAGAGTCATGTCGCTCTTCTCCCTGTGCTCCGGCGTGCGACCGGCACCGATTCTTGGTACCGGACCCCTGGAGCTTGGCGACGGCTTCGTCGCCTGGTCCTGAACGGTACACCGACATTGCGCCGCGCGGGAAGGTCCTTGACCCTTGGTTTCCCCTTCAACGGTTGCCCCGTGAAAGTCGGTCCTCGGGGCGAGCGAGGGTGCGGACGAGCCGGTCTGTACGCCGGGTTCTGTGCCCGCGCCCGGTTGCCCCGGCGCGGGTGACGGTCATCCATCTAGGGCCTGCGTCGCCGCAGGCCTCGAGCGGTCTACCCGGGAGCTCGGGCGGGCCGCCCTCGAACGCTCCCTGTCTGACCTTGCTCCAGGTGGGGTTTACCTAGCCGCACCTGTCACCAGGTGCGCTGGTGGTCTCTTGCACCACCGTTTCACCCTTACCGCCCCGCTCGGCCCGTGGGCCGGGCAGGGAGGCGGTCTGCTCTCTGTGGCACTGTCCCGCGGGTCACCCCGGGTGGCCGTTAGCCACCACCTCGCCCTTCGGAGCCCGGACGTTCCTCGGCACCGGGGCCCGGAGACCCTGGCGACGCGACCGTCCGACCGACTCGTCCGCGCCGCCGAGTCTACCGGCCGGGCGGGCGCGCCGGTGCCGCCGGGCGCTGCCATGCTGAGGAGCGTGCCCCACGCCCGCCCCGCGGTGACCGCGCCGCACCCGACCGCCACCGACCTCTCGCCGCACCGCCGCTGGGCCGCCGTCGCCGTCCTGATGCTCGGCGCGGCCATCGCCCTGCTCGACACCACCATCGTCAACGTCGCGCTGCCGACGATCCGGTCGTCGCTGCAGGCCCCCGAGGCCACGCTGCAGTGGATCATCTCCGGCTACGCCCTCGCCTACGGCCTCGCGCTCATCCCGGCCGGGCGCGTCGGCGACCGCGTCGGCCACCGCTGGGTGTACCTCGCGGGCATCGCCGGCTTCACCCTCGCCTCCTGGTGGTGCGCCCAGGCGGGCGGCCCCACGGAGCTCGTCGTGGCCCGCGTGGCCCAGGGCCTGTGCGGCGGCATCTTCTTCCCCGCCGTCGGCGCCACCATCCAGGTGCTCTTCACCGGCCGCGACCGCGGCCGGGCCTTCGGCGCGCTGGGCGCCGTCATCGGCGTCGCCTCGGCGGCGGGGCCGCTCGTGGGCGGCGTGCTCATCGAGCAGGGCGCGAGCGACGACGCGTGGCGCTCCATCTTCTACGTGAACCTGCCGTTCGGCGCGCTCGCCGTGCTGGGCGCGCTGCTGCTCCTGCCCCGCGGCGCCGCCCGCCGCCCCGCCGGCCCGCAGGCCGGCGAACAGGCCGGCGCGCGGGCCGGCGAACAGGCCGGCGCGCAGGCGCCCGGCGGCACGGACCTCGGCGGGCTCGTGCTGCTCACGGCCGCGCTCGTGGCGCTGCTCGTGCCGCTCATCCAGGGCGAGGGCTCGGGCTGGCCGCCGTGGACCTGGCTCTCCCTCGCCGGCGGCGCGGCACTGCTCGCCGCGTTCGGCGCCTTCGAGGTGGGCGTGGCTCGCCGCGGCCGCGTGAGCCCGCTCGTGCCGCCCCGCCTGTTCAGCCACCGCGCCTTCACCGGCGGCGTCGTGCTCGCCCTCGTCTACTTCGCCGCGTTCACGTCGATCTTCTTCACCATCTCGATCCTGTGGCAGACCGGCCTCGGGCACAGCGCGCTCGAGTCGGGCCTGGTGTCCATCCCCTTCGCCCTGGGCAGCATCGTCAGCGCGGCGCAGTCGGCGCGGCTGGCCGAGCGGCTCGGCCGCGGCGTGCTGGTGCTCGGCGCGGGCATGGTCGCCGCCGGGCTGGTCTCGCTGTGGCTGCTGCTCGCCGTGCTGGACCCCCCCTCGCTGACGCACTGGACGCTGCTGCCCTCCCTGGCGGTGGCCGGGCTCGGCTCGGGGATGTTCATCGCCCCGAACCAGCAGTTCATCGTCGCCACGGTCGACCCCGAGGAGGCCGGGGCCGCCGCCGGCGTCATCGGGACCGCGCAGCGGATCGGGTCGGCGGCCGGCATCGCCGTCATCGGCTCCGTCCTGTTCGGCTCGCTCACGGTCGCCTCGGGCAGCCCCGCCGACCTGGCGGCGGGCTTCGGGCACGCCGCCGCGATGGCGATGGCGGTGAGCGCGGCGTTCTCCGTCGCGGCCTTCGCCCTGGTGTTCGCGCTCCCCCGCCGCCCCCGGCGCGGCTGAGGGCGCGTCCGGGGCGCCGCCGCGCGGCCCCTGGGAGCGGCCCCGGGGGCGTCCGGGGCGGCGTCGCGCGGCGCCTACCCTGGTCCGGTGCTCCTGCTCCTGCCGCCCTCCGAGGGCAAGACGCCCGCGCCCGCCGACGCCGCCCCGGTGGACCTTGCGGCCCTGACCGCTGCCGACGCGCTCACCGCGCGGCGCACGGCCGTCCTCGAGGCGCTCGCGGCCGTCAGCGCCCGGCCCGACGCCGCGCAGGTGCTCGCCGTGGGCGCGTCGCTCGGCGAGGAGATCGCCCGCAACACCCGCCTGCGCGCCGAGCCCGCCGCGCCGGCGTCGCGCGTCTACACCGGCGTGCTGTACGCGGCCGCGGGTCTCGCCGCTCTGCCCGACGACGCCGCCGCCCGCGCCGCTCGCACGGTGCGGGTCGTCTCGGGCCTGTGGGGCGTCGTCGCGCCGGGCGACCGCGTGCCCGCCTACCGGCTCTCGATGGGCGTCGACCTGCCGGGCGTCGGGAAGCTGGCGACCGCCTGGCGCGCGCCGCTGGCCGCGGCGCTGGACGCGCGCGCCGCGGGCGACGTCGTCGTGGACTGCCGCTCGGCCGCCTACCTCGCGGCGTGGAAGCCGCGCACCTCGGGCGACCGCGCCGCCGACTGGGTCACCGTGCGGGTGGTGCGCGAGGCGGACGGCAGGCGGTCCGTGGTCTCGCACAACGCCAAGCACACCCGCGGCGTGCTCACCGGCCACCTGCTGCGCCGCGCGGGCGAGCCCACCAGCGCGGCCGAGCTGCTCAAGGCCGCCGAGGAGCTCGTCGGCGAGGTGGTCGGCACGGAGGTGGGCAGCGGGCTGAGCTACCGCGTGCTGGAGGCGACGCTGCACGCCGCCACCGGCCGCACCGGCCCGCGGACGCTCGAGCTCGTCGTCGGCTGACCGCCCCGCGGCGCCCGGCGGCCGTGCCGGTGCCGGTGCCGAGGTCAGTCCCCCGTCGGGAAGCCCGACGTCGTCACCTCGGCGGCGCCGTCCGGCCACAGCCGCACGATCGACAGCGAGCACGGCGGCACGCGCAGCCGGTACCAGCGTGATGGCGGTGCGCCGGCCGCCTGGCCCACCGCGGTGCGCACGACGATCGCGTGCCCCACGACGACGACGGTGCGCCCGCCGCCGCCGGCGAGCAGGTCCTCGAGCCCGGCCCGGACCCGCGCGCCGACGTCCGCGTACGACTCGCCGCCCGGCGCGGGCGTGCCGCCGTCGGCGTGCCACCGCGCCAGCTCGCCCGGCCAGCGCTGCTCGATCTCGACCGCCGTCAGCGACTCCCACTCGCCGAACTCGCACTCGCGGAACCGGGCGTCGGTGCGCACCGGCACGCCCAGGCGGCGGCCGATCGCCGCGGCGGTCTCCTGGGTGCGGACCATCGGCGAGGCGACCACCTCGGTGGCGCGCGGCAGGTCCGGCCACAGGTCCTTGCCCACGCGGTGCACGGCGTCGGCGGCGCGCGCGGCCTGGACCTGCCCGTGCGTGGTGAGCGACGGGCCCGGCACGCCGCCGCCGGAGTAGCCGCCGGCGACCGTCAGCGGCGTCTGCCCGTGCCGCACCAGCACGACGGTCAGCGCCTCGGCGCCGTCGTAGCGCGCGATCGAGCCCGACGGGCGCACATGGGTGTCGCGCCCCGGCGCGGCGCCGGCCTCGTCGTCCTCGGCCCCGCCCGCGACGGCCGGGTGCCCGTGGGCCGCCCCGGCCGGGAAGTCGCGCGCGATGGTCGACCCGGTGTCCATGGCCTCGTTCGCCAGGCGGTCGGCGGCGGCGTTCTCGGCGCGCGGGACCCAGGTGTACGTCACCTGGTCGGCGGGCAGCAGCGCGGCGGCCTGGCGGGCGATGGCACGCAGCGCCTCGTGCTTGACCTGCCAGCGCCCGCTCATCTGCTCCACGACGAGCTTGGAGTCCATCCGCACCTGGACGTCGGCCGCCGGGTCGATCGCCGCGGCGGCGCGCAGCCCCTCGAGCAGGCCCGTGTACTCCGCGACGTTGTTGGTGCTCACGCCGAGGTACCCGGCCCGCTCGGCCAGGACGCGGCCCTCGACGCCGTCGCGCACGAGCGCGCCGTAGCCGGCCGGCCCGGGGTTGCCGCGGGATCCGCCGTCCGCCTCGACGACGAGGACGCGCGCCATCAGGCGGCGGAGGTCTCGGGCACGCGCACGAGGATGCGGCCGCACTCCTCGCAGCGCACCACCTGCTCCGGCGCGGCGCCGCGCGCGGCGGCGAGGTCGCCGGGGTTGAGCTCGAGGCGGCAGCCCTCGCAGCGGCTGCCGCGCAGCGCGGCGGCGCCGAGGCCGCCGAGCTGGCCCCGCAGCCGGTCGTACAGCGCCAGCAGGCCGGCGTCGAGACCCTCGGAGGCGGAGGCGCGCTCGCCCGCCACGGCCTGCGCGGCCGCGTCGATCTGCGCCCAGGCGGCGTCCCGCTCCTCCTCGGCCGCGCGGCGCGCGGCCTCGAGCTCGGCGTACGCGGCCTCGACCTTGGCCAGCGAGTCCTGGTGCGCCTCGAGCCGCTCCATCACCTCGATCTCGGCGTCCTCGAGGACGGCCTTGCGGCGCGCGAGCGACTCCAGCTCGCTGGAGACGGCCTGGGCGTCCCGGGCGCCGAGCGCGCCGTTGTCCAGCCGCTGCTGGTCCCTCGCGGCGCGGGCGCGCACCTGCTCCACGTCGGCCTCGGCCTTCGCGACCTCGCGCTCGAGGTCCGAGACGGCGGTGCGGGAGTCGACGAGGGACCCGTGCAGGTCGGCCATCTGCTTCTCCAGCTCGGCGATCCGGGCGAGCGCCGGGTGCGTCCTGCGCTGGTGGGCGAGCTGCTGGGCGCGGGTGTCCAGCGCCTGGACCTCCAGGAGCCGGAGCTGGTCCTCGGGCGGTGCAGTGGTCACCGTGGGTCCTTCCGTGAGTGCGGACCGGCCTGCGCCGCGGGCGCCGGGTGCGCCGCGGCGTCAGCGGCCGGGGCTGGCGACCCGCGCGGTCCACGGGTCGCTGACGAGCGTGCTGATCCTGGTGGTCACCGTACCGTCCGCGCCGCGCGCGGCGAGCAGCCGGGACACGCCCGCGGCCACGTCCTCGGCGGCGTACGCCAGCCACGGCCACTCCGACGCGAAGTGCGCCACGTCGACCAGGAACGGGGTGCCGGCGGCGCGGTGCTGCGCGGACGCCTCGAACTCCGCCCGCTCGCGCAGCTCCGAGGCCGGGTGGTGGCGCAGGTCGGCGGTGACGTAGACGTCGACGGCGGCCGCGCGCACCGCGTCGAACAGCGAGTCCCCCGAACCACCGACCACGGCCGCGGTGGTCACGGGCGCCGCGACGTCGCCGGCGACCCGCACCCCCTGCGCCGTGGCAGGCAGCGCGGCGGCGACCCGCTCCGCGAACGCGCCGAGCGTGACCGGCTCGGCCAGGCGCCCGACGCGCCCGATGCCCCGCACGGCGTCCGCGCCGCCGTCCGGCCCCGCTCCGCCCGGACCGCCAGGCGCCACGAGCGGTGCCCGGTCGACGATGCCGAGCAGGTCCGCGAGCGCGTCCGCGACGCCGCGCGGCGCGGCGTCGGCGTTGGTGTGCGCGCAGTACAGCCCGCAGCCGGCCGCGAGCAGCCGGTGCACCACCGAGCCCTTGAAGGTGGTGGCGGCCACCGAGTGCACGCCGCGCAGGAACAGCGGGTGGTGCGTCACCACGAGGTCCGCGCCCCACTCGATCGCCTCGTCGACGACGGCGGCCACGGGGTCGACGGCGAGGAGCACCTTGCGCACGGGCGCGGCGGGGTCGCCGGCCACCAGGCCGACGGCGTCCCACCCCTCGGCGGTCGACGGCGGGTAGAGGTCCTCGAGCACGGCGACGACGTCGCCGAGGCGGGCGACGCCGGGTCCGGCGGCGGGTCCGGCGGCGGGTCCGGCGGCGTCGGGGGCGGTGGGCTGGGCGGGGGCTGCCATGCGCCCGACCCTAGTGCTCGGCCCGGTGCTCGGCCCGGTGCTCGGCCCGGTGCTCGGCCCGGGGCTCGGCCCGGGGCTCGGACCCGATGCTCAGCCTCGCGGCAGCACGGTGAGCACCCGCTCGACGTGCGTGCGGAACTCCTGCATGAAGCCGGCGAGGAAGGCCGCGGTCGAGTCGTCGGTGACCTCGCCGTCGTCCTCGAACACCTCGGGCCGGTAGTGGACGTACGCCTCCGGCGCGGTCATCTGCCGGGCGTTGCAGTAGCTGAGCACGGCCCGCAGGCTCTGCTGCGCCACCGCCGTCCCGATCTGTCCGATCGACGCGCCGATCACCGCGGCCGGCACGTGGTCGAACGAGTTCTCGCCCCACGGGCGGGACGCCCAGTCGATGGCGTTCTTCAGGGCGCCGGGGATGGAGCGGTTGTACTCGGGCGTGACGAACAGCAGGGCGTCGGAGCGCGCGACCGCCGCCTTGAGCGCCGTCGCCTCGGGCGGGTACGCCGCGTCGAAGTCGGGGCTGTACAGCGGCAGCCCGCCGATCGGGATCTCGGTGAACTCCATGTCCTGGGGCGCCAGGCGGATCAGCGCCCGGCTGAGGACCCGGTTGATCGACGTCGACGAGAGGCTGCCGACGAAGTAGCCGACCTGGTAGGTACGCACGTCGCTCTCCCTCCGGACCGGGGACGGGCCGACGTCCGGGCGCGGCCCGTCCGGCTCCCCCAGTGTCGGCTCGGGCCCGCCGACCCACGACCGGGCGCCGGCGCCTCAGCGCGGCCCAGCGTGGAACACCTGCCCGTTGCCGGGCAGCCCGGGGGCACCCTCACCGTCGCGCGGCAGCCCGTACCGCGGCGCGACGACGCCGTGGTCGGTCTCGGCGCCGCGCCAGCGGAACGGCACGCCCGCGGCCTCGACCAGGGCAGGGCGGTCCATGAGCTGGAAGTGCAGGTGGGGCTCGGACGTGTTGCCGCTGCTGCCCACCTCACCGAGCCGCTGCCCGGCCCCGACGGCGTCGCCCGGACGCACCGCGACCGACCCGCGGCGCAGGTGCGCGTAGACCGCCCACACCCCGTCCCCCTGGTCGACGACGACGTGGTTGCCGAGGACGAACCGCACGCCGCCGACCTCCCGCACGAACCCCTCGACTGTCAGGTAGGGAAGGCCGGCCCAGGTGTTGCGGGCCCGGTGGTCGCGCTGGCCGGCCCCGGTGGCGACCACCGTGCCGGCGGCGGCCGCGTGCACGGGCGCGCCGAACGCCGGGAACTCCTGCGGCCGGGCGCCGACGCCCCAGCCGAAGCGCGGCCTGCCGTGCTCGGCGTCCGCGGGCTCCAGCGCCGCCGGCACGAGGACGTCGATGGCGTAGGCCTGACCGTAGGCGCGCGTGCCGTGGGCGGGGACCCGGGACCCGGGGCTGTTGAGGGCCACCCAGGTGCCGCGCACCGGCACGTCCACCTCCACCGGGGCGCGCTCCGGCGGGCGCGGGGCGAGCGCGGTGCACGCCGTCGCCGGCACCAGCAGGAGCACGACGACGAGCCAGAACAGCGCGCGCGGCACGTCGAGCACCGGCTGCAGGAGGATCCAGAGGGCGAAGGCGCGCAGGAGCCACGTCCCGGCGCGCACCACCTGGCGCCGCAGCCCGCTCCTCGGTTCCGCCCGCGTGGGGGTGGTCGCCGGCTCGCTCATCGTCGCCCTCCCAGGACCGTCGTCATCAGCGGCACGACGCGCTCGGCCGGCACCTCGTAGCGGCCGCCGCCCCGCACGCGGAGCCACCCGCCCGCCACGAGCAGCCGCAGGTGGTGGTAGACCTGCCCGGTCGTGCCCATGCCCTCGAGCTCGCTGAGCTCGCGCGCGGTGCCGACGCCGCGCAGGACCTCGCGCACGAGGCGCAGCCGCACCGGGTGGCCGAGCGCCGCGAGCGCCTCGGCGACCACGTCCCAGTCGTCGTCGAGGAGGTCGGCGGTGGCGGCCCCCAGCTGCCAGCCCGCCGTGCGCCCGTCCGGCAGCGTCACGTCGCCGACGATCATGACGGCGCCGGGCGCGGCCACCCGCTCCCGCACGCCCTCGAGCGCCCAGAACAGGTCGGACGGCACCGCGGCCGCCGCGTCGCCCTGGCCCTGGCCCTGTCCCTGTCCCTGGCCCTGGCCCTGTCCCTGGCCCTGTCCCTGCGGCACGACCACCCGGCCCAGGCGCGGTCGCGGTGCGTCCGGCGACGCGCCCAGTGATGCCGCGTCCGGGGACGCCGCACCCGGCAGCGCCGTCAGCAGCCGCTCGACGGCCGCCTCCAGCGCGGCGACGCGCGCCGCCAGACCGCCCTCCTCGACCGGGGCTCCCGACTCGTCGCTCACCGGACCGACATTACGCAATCACGTGATGTCGTACAAGGCCCGCGCTCCGAGCGGACGGGCTACTTCGCGTCGGCGTAGCTGCGCACGGTCGCGACCGTGAGCGGGAAGGCGACGGGGAAGTCGCCGAACAGCAGCCGCCCCGCCTCGGCGGCGGCCTCGCGCAGCGCCTCGGCGACGGCGTCGGCCCAGCCCTCGGGGGCGTGCACCACCACCTCGTCGTGCAGGAAGAACACCAGGTGCGGCCGCCGGTCGAACGGCGCCGGCGCCGCGCCGGCGGGGCCGCCGGACTCCCCCAGCGCCCACAGCCGGCGCCGCGCGGACGCCAGCCACGCGAGCGCCCACTCCGCGGCGGTGCCCTGCACCACGAAGTTCCGGGTGAACCGGCCCCACGACCGCGTCACGGACCGCGCCCGCGCCGCGGCGTCGGCCTCCCCGCCGGCCGGCGCGTCGGTCCCGCCCGCGTCGGCGGCGTAGGCGCCGGCCTGCGCCCGGTCCCACTCCTCGCCGGGCCGCGGCGACCCGCGCCCGAGCCAGGTGGACACCACCTCGCCGCGCTCGCCGGCGCGGGCGGCGTCCTCGACCAGCGCGATGGCCCGTGGGAACGCCGCGGCCAGGCGCGGCAGCACCTGGGCGCTGACGCCCGTCGTCCCGCCGTACATCGCGCCGAGCATGCCCACCTTGGCCAGCTCGCGGGTGGGCACGACGCCGGTCGCCACGATGCCGGCGTACATGTCGGCCCCGCCCGTCGCGGCGCCGTCCGCGATGCCCGCGCCACCCGGCGCCGTCCCGGCCGCCGCCATCGCCTCGTCGTGGCTCATCGCGGCGAGCACGCGCGGCTCGAGCTGCGCGACGTCGGCCACGACCAGGGTCCACCCGGGGTCGGCCACGACGGCGCGGCGCACGTCCTTGGGCAGCTGCAGCGCCCCGCCGCCGACGCTGGACCAGCGCCCGGTCACGACGCCGCCGACCAGGTACTCCGTGCGGAACCGGCCGTCGCGCACCCAGGTGTCCAGCCAGTGCCAGCCGTTGGCGCTGAGCAGCCGCTGCAGCCTCTTGTACTCCAGCAGCGGCGCGATCACCGGGTGGTCGAGCCGCTCGAGCTCCCACTTGCGCAGGCTGCGGGCACCGACGCCGGCGTACTGCATGGCCTTGAGCAGGTCCGGGTGCGAGTCCGGGTTGAGGCTCGCCGGGGCGTCGAGGGCCGCGCGGACACGGTCCGCCAGCGCCTCCAGCCGCACGGGGCGGTGGCCCTCGGGCGGCCGGGGGCCGAGCCGCTCGGTGAGGATCGCGTCGTGCAGGTCCGCACGCCACGGCAGCCCGGCGTGGTGCATCTCGGCGGCCACCAGGGCGCCGGCGGACTCCGCGGCGAGCAGCAGCCGCAGGCGGCCGGGGTCCGCGCTCCCGGCCACGGCGGCCTGCTGGGCGGCGAGCTCGGCCGCCGGGTCGAGGTCCGCCGCGGCCGCGGCGCCCGCCGTGAGGGTGCCGAGGTCGAACAGCGCGTCCGCGCCGGCGGCCGCCGGGGCCGTGGGCGACGCCGGCTCGAGCGCGTCCCACGGGCCCGCGGGCGCCGCGGCCAGGCGCGAGGCCGCGGCCAGCGGCGAGCGCCGCAGGACGGCGTGGGCGAGCCGCAGGTCGTGCCCGCGCTCCACGCGGACGCCGTCCGCGAGCAGCGCCGGGTACCACCGGTTCGTGTCGTCCCAGGTCCACCGCGGCGGCGGGACCGGCACCACGCCGGACCCGGCACCCGGCCCAGCACCGGCGCCGGCGCCCTCCTCGAGGCCGCGGACGACGGCGGCCAACCCGTCCCCGGGCACCCGCCGCTCCTGCGCCGCGCCTCCGTCGTCGGGCACGCGCAGGACGCGCACGGGCGCGGCGCGGGAGGACGCGCCGGGCGCGCGGGCGAGGACGAGGTGCACGCGCCCATCCTTCCCCCTGCCACCCACGTCCCGTCGCAGCGCCGCCCGACGCCGTGACCAGCGCCGGGACGCGCGACCGCGCGCAGGCTCGTACGGTGGCGGGCGTGGGGGGACGACTGGCACGCGTGACCCAGGAGGCCCGCCGGTCGCGCGCCGGCCGCCTGACCGAGCGCGCGTACCGCCAGTGGGTGCTGCACCCCTCCTGGGCGATGGCCGCGAAAGGAGCCACGGCGGCGGCGCTCGCCTGGTTCCTGGGGCTGCTCGCGCCGGCACCCTTCTCGGAGTACCCCTACTACGCGCCGATGGGCGCCGTGGTGGCCACGACGGGCACGCTGTCCCGATCGGCACGGGAGTCGGTGCAGGCGATCGGCGCGATCCTGATCGGCGCCGCGATCGCCCGGGGCGTCGACCTCGTGCTCGACCCCGGGGCGCCGGCGATCGCGATCGCCGTCGGCATCGCGCTGCTCGCCTCCGGGTGGCGTCGGCTGGGCAGCATGGGCAGCTGGGCCGTCACCTCGGCGCTGTTCGTCCTCATCCTCGGCGCCGGCGACCCTGCGTCCTACGTGGGCGCCTACGCGGGCCTCGTGGTGGCCGGCGCGCTCGTGGGGGTCGCCGTGAACTTCGCCTTCCCGCCGCTGCCGCTCACGCCGTCGGAGCTGGTGCTCGACCGGCTGCGGGACGTGCTCGCCGAGCAGCTGGAGGCGCTGGCGGACGGGCTGGGCGCCGACGAGCTGCCGTCGCAGGACGAGTGGGCGCAGCGCCGTCGCGAGGTCGAGCCGACCCTGGCGCAAGCACAGGAGGCGGTCAGCCGGAGCAAGGAGGCCGTGCGGGCCAACCGCAGGGCCCGTCGCTACCGGGACTGGACGACCTCGCAGGTGCGCCGCGGCGGGCTGCTGCACACGCTCGCCGCCGTCGTCGACGACACCACGCGCCTCGTCGCGGAGTGGGAGAACCGCGAGCTCGACGAGGTCGCCCTCGGCCCGCCGCTGCGGCCCCCGGCGGCCCGAGCGCTCACGGCGCTCGCCGCGGCCGTGCGCTCGCTCGACTCCGACGGCACCGACCCGGAGGCGCTCACCGCCCTGGCCGAGGCCACCGACGCGTTCCACGACGCCGTGCGCGAGACGCGCGGCCGCAGCAGCAACCAGGACTACTTCGTGGCCGGCGCCATCGTGCTGGCGCTGCGGCGGTCGCGCCGCGCGCTGGCCACGGAGGTCACGACGCTGGGCGAGCCTCGCTGACGCCGCGGCCCCTCGCCCCCGCTCGCCAGTCGCTCGCCGCCCGCGCACCGTGGAAGAGGCCCGCCGACGCGGGGTCGGCGGCGCGAGGCACGGGAGACACCATGACCTACCAGATCGGCTACCTCGTGGGCAGCCTCGCCAAGGGCTCGATCAACCGCACGCTGTCCAAGGCGCTCGTCCGGCTCGCCCCCGAGGACCTCGAGTTCACCGAGATCCCCATCGGGAACCTGCCGCTGTACAGCTGGGACTACGACGACGACTTCCCGCCCGAGGCCCGGGCGTTCAAGGAGGGCGTCGAGGCCTCCGACGGGATCCTGTTCGTCTCGCCCGAGTACAACAGGTCCATCCCGGGCGCCCTGAAGAACGCCATCGACTGGGGCTCGCGCCCCTGGGGATCCAACTCCTTCGCCCGCAAGCCCACCGGGATCATCGGCGCCTCGGTGGGCGGCATCGGCACCGCGGTGATGCAGTCGTCGATGCGCGCCGTCCTGAGCTTCCTCGACGCCCCGCAGCTCAACGCCCCGGAGGCGTACATCCAGTTCGACCCCGAGGCGTTCGGCGACGACGGCGAGGTGCGGAACGAGGGGACGGCGAACTTCCTGCGGCACTACATGGACGAGTACTGCGCGTTCGTCCAGCGCGTCCTCGCGGCAAACGCCCCCGGGCACATCGGCGACCGCGACCCCGCGTCGGCCAAGTAGCCGGCCGCGAGGGACACGGCACCGCGGTCCCCGTCGACACGCTGCATTGACCCGTGGCTCTCGACGCGGAACGCTGGAGGTCTCGTCTCCAGCGAAGGAGGCACCGTGAAGAACCGACCGCTCGCCATCCTCCTCGCCGTCCTGGCCGTCGTGTTCCTCGTCCTGAACTTCACCGTCGACGCCGGGACGATCTTCCTGATCCTCGCGGTCGCCGCGGCGCTCGGGTGCGTCGCCCTGCTGACCGTCGCCCGCGCACGGTGACGGTCAGCGGGGCGAGCCGGCGCGGTCCGCGCCGCTCGCCGGGGACGCTCGCCTAGCCGGCGACCGCCTCGGCGATCGGCGTGCCGCCGTTGCCGAACTCGATCGTGCGCCCGACCGTCGACGGGTCGGCCAGCACCGCGGCGATCACCGCGGCGACGTCCGCGCGGGTCACCTCGCCGTCACCGCCCGGGTCGACCTCGATGCTGCCGGTCGGCTCGTCCAGCGTGAGGCGGCCGGGGCCGAGGATCGTGTAGTCCAGGCCGGAGGCCCGCAGGTGCTCGTCCGCGGCCGCCTTCGACTCCGCGTAGGGGAAGAACGAGTGCGACTCCGGGACCCCGTGGTCCGGCCGGGCCCCGAGGTACGACACCATGACGTAACGGCGCACGCCCGCCGCCGTCGCGGCGTCCATGGACCGGATCGCGGCGTCCCGGTCGATCGCGAACGTCCGCTCGGGGCTGCCCCCGCCCGCGCCCGCCGACCACACGACGGCGTCGTGGCCGCGGAGCAGCTCGGCGAGCCCGTCGACGTCCAGCTCCTGGACGTCCGCGACCACGGGCGTCGCGCCCGTGGCGGCCACCTCCGCCTCGTGGTCGGGGTTGCGGAACACCCCGGTCACCTCGTCGCCCCGCTCCACCAGGAGGGGCGCGAGGCGCAACGCGACCTTGCCGTGGCCACCGATGATCAGCACGCGTGACATCTGGTCTCCTTCGTCGGTTCCCGGCAGCCTACGGACCCGCCGATCCGCACGCAGCGGTCACGGCGGCGTCGCGCGGTCCGATGGGGGAGCCCCGCCCGCGCGCGCCCTGATCTCCTCGAGCGCCCGGGCGGCGCGCCCGTCGCGCTCGGGGAGGACCACGGCGGCCAGCGGGCCGACGAAGACGAACGCGTGGTCGTCCGTCCCCTCGAGGCGGTCCACGCCGTCCCGGCGTGTCGACGTCGTCGTCCCGGCGATCTCCTCGCGCAGCCCGGTGTCCCTGCCGCAGCACGCCGATCAGCACGACGGCGGCCTACGGCGACCAGGACGGTCCCGAGCACGCGCGTGCGCGCCGCCTGGGCCCGGAGTGTGGCAGACGCCGCGCCGCCACTGCGCAGCGCCACACGGGCGGCACGGCGCAGCCGGGACCGCTGGCGGTGCGACGATGGCGCCGACCGGCGACGAAGGGACGTCCCCATGGACACCAGGCACGAGCGGTGGGTCGCGACGGGGACGACCGCGCTCGTCGTGGCGGTGGCGGCCGCGACGTGGGCGACGACCGAGAACGCGCTCGCCTGGCGCGACACCTTCCGGCTCGAGGACCTCGCCTACGCCCGCGGCGACCACGCCGACTTCGAGGCGTACCGGCCCGGCTGGATCGGGGAGTCGACGACCGCGTGGTCCGCGATGGGCGTGCTGACGGTGGCCGTCGTGGTCACGGTCGTCGCCGGCGTGCGCGCCCGCCGGTGGCCTCCCCTGCGCGCCACCGTCGGCGCTCTCGGGAGCGTCACCGTCGTCGCGTCGTCAGGCGTGCTCTTCCCCTGGGTGCACGTGGCCCTGCCGCTCGTCGTGGTCGGGGCGACGCTCGCGCTGCGCGCCCTAGCCCGCCCGGCGCCCCCGAGCAGCGCCGGTGGAGCGGCGTCGCGGCCGGTGAACGGTCCGCCCTCCTGACCGGCGTTGGACATCAGCTCACTCGTCACCAGCTCCACCGCCGCGACAGTGCGTGCGGGTTCGCCGCGCGCACGCGCCTGCGCCGTCATCCAGTGCCGCGCCGTGGCGATGGGTTGCGTCGCGGCGGGAAGCGAACACTCTGCTTCGACGCCACCGCGGCTGGCAAGCAGGCACCGGGCGCCGGGACCGACTGGGCCGCTGACCGAGAGGTTCTGGTCCCTTGCCAGCGTCAGGCCGATGACCCGGGCCGAACCGCTGATCCCGGATGCATGCCATGCCAGTCAGAGCGGCACGCCGACACCCTGCGCACCGAGGCCGTCGCAGGCCGGCTGGCACAGGCACCGGCCCGGTGCCTGCAGACGTCGAAGGGCCACGCAACGGGTTGCGTGGCCCTTCGCCTGTCATGCCGTCGGCGCGGTGTGCGTCGACGGCATCAGGTCACAGTGCGCGGATGTTCGTCGCCTGCGGGCCCTTGGGACCCTGGGCGACGTCGTAGGCCACGCTCTGGTTCTCCTCCAGCGAGCGGAAGCCGGTGGCCGCGATCTCGCTGTAGTGGGCGAACACGTCGGCGGTGCCGTCGGAGGGCGCGATGAACCCGAAGCCCTTCTCGGCGTTGAACCACTTCACAGTACCGGTAGCCATGATGTCTTCTTTCGTCGGTGCGATCGGCCCACGTGCGCGGGTCCGGGGGCTGCGCCTGGTGAGGCGCAGTGGTGTGTGGGGCTTTGCCCGCGCGGAGCCGTCCTTGCCGCGCGAAGCGGCGAGGAGCCAGGTCGCGTGGTCGAGCGCGGCAACGATCCTGAGGGGTCGCGTGTAGCGGTCGTGGACCTGGAAACCGTCGGGATGCTGGGTGACCAGCCCGGCGTACTCGCCGTTCGACGTCGCGACCCACAGGTCGTCGTCGGCGCGGCGCAGCACGACGCTCGGTTGAGGTGTTCCCTCGGCCGCGGCTGCGGCCTCGGGACGTTCGATGATGGAAGAAGTGATGTTCTCTGCTCTCGCTCCGCGCTCTGGGGCGCGGAGATCGTCTGATGGCAGCTTCTGCTGCCCGGCGCGTGGCCTAGCTCCGATGCTGGGACCGAAACGTCGCGGATACGTTGTTCCACGACCAGAGCGCGAACCTCGACCCTACAGCATCCATACCCAGCTCCTTGCACGGGCAAGGTCGGCTACGCGTCTGCTTTGAGCCTGCCGAGGCGGAGCGGCAGTCCGCGCCGGCTCCGGTCGAGGTGCCTGAACTGAGGGCAAGTCGCGACCCTCGTGGGACGGCGCCCCCCAGGATGCCCGCGGGGCGCTGGCGGGGCACTGGCGGGGCCTGGGCGGGGCCACGAGGGGCTATTTCTGGGTGTCCGCGTCCCCGCGCGTCCTCGACACCCGTCAGCAAACGTGCAGGTCAGCGGCAGACAACCGCTGGCGGTGGGCCCGGCCGGGTCCGAACCGACGACATCCACGGTGTCGTCGCTGAAAGCGACCCTGACCTGCCTCCACCGGCGCAGATGGGAGCGCTGTCCGTTGCTCAGGGCTGCTCGGTCGTCGTCTCCACTGGCTCAACCGGCTCACCCCGCCGGGACCGCATCGGCAGCAGGGAGCCCACTGCTGCCGTGATGCAGAAGCCGGCGAACAGAGCCGGGACCCTGGACGTCGCGTCGGCGTCGCCAGCGCTCAGCCAGTAGATGACGAGGGCTAGGACCATGACGCTGCCAGCGGCCAGGAGTCTGCCGGTGGGGCTCTTCCGGTGCGGGTGTGCGGCGACGAAGCCTGCCCCGAGGCCGATACCGATCAGCGCCATCAGCACGACGACCATGCGGTCACCCTACGTGCGCGAATATCGGCGCCACCGGACGTCGCGCTCGACGGTCCTGTCGATGCCAAGCCCCACACGCCCGGGGGGGATCCGGTGAGGGCACCGGACGCCCTCCTTGTACTTGTCCTGGCTATCCGAAGATATCGCCGTACCAGGCTTCCAGAGCGACGCTGCGTTCCGACTCCACCTTCACCGACCAGCACACTTCTCTGAACTCGGGGACCCGGAACACGCATCGCTCCCCCTGGTCTGCAGACCGACCCATCGCCTCGGCCAGCGCCTCAGCGGTCGACGACGAGGGCGCCGCGACCGAGATCGTCCTCCAGCAGCCTCCGGACCCGCACTGCTTGCCGGTGGCCATCACCGTGGCACTCGCGGGCAGGGGGACTTGGGCGACCTCGGGCATCGCTCCCTCATCCACCATCCGCCACGCAAGGACGCTCAGGACGACGGCGCCGATCACAGCTGCGACAACCAGCGCGGGCATCAGAAGGCTGCGAAGCCGCCTTCCCGACCTCTTGCCGGCGCCCTCAGTTTGGACCGGCCAACTCGCCGCGGACATCAGGCCCCCTGCCGACATGGATCTGAGGCTGCAGGATACGGACCGCGATCACCCCGGCGGCCAGGGCCTCGTCGAGGCCCGGCTCCTGCACTCTCGTCCAGGTAGCGGCTGCCGATCGACGGGTCGACGTAGGGACGCGAGAACCACGCCCCCTGCGAGGTTCAGCGGGGGGCGTGGCGGGGGTACGGGTGACCGCCCGGGGTCTCTGCGTCCCCGCGTGTCCTCGACACCGGTCAGCAAATGTGCAGGTCAGCGGGAGAAATCCGCTGGTGGTGGGCCCGGCCGGGTTCGAACCGACGACATCCACGGTGTAAGCGTGGCGCTCTGACCAGCTGAGCTACAGGCCCCAGTGCACTGCGTGAGTGCGGACGGCAAGGATACCGGCCACGAGGGGCGCCCCGGCCGCGGCGTCCAGGCCGCTCCCCCGTGCGCCGTCCGCGGGGTCACAGCCGCGCGACGGCCTCCCGGTATGCCTGCAGGTCGCGGGCCTTCCCGCGCGGGCTGAGGATGCTCCACCGGACCACGCCGTCGGCGTCGAGCAAGAACGTGCCGCGCAGGGCGTGCCCGGTGGTCTCGTCGAAGACGCCGTACGCGCGGGCGGCCTCGCCGTGCGGCCAGAAGTCGCTGAGCAGGTCGAAGCCGAAGCCCTCCTGCTGCTGCCACGCCTTGAGCGTGAAGACCGGGTCGGTCGAGACGGCCAGCAGCCGCACCCCGGCGCCCTCGAAGTCCTCGACGTTGTCGCGCAGCTCGCTCAGCTCGCCGGTGCACACCCGGGAGAAGGCGAACGGGTAGAACACGAGGAGCACCGCCTCGCCGCGCAGGTCGCCCAGGTGGACGGGCGTGCCGTGCGTGTCGGGCAGCGTGAAGTCGGGGGCTGCGTCGCCCGCCCCCGGGACGGCGGCGAGGCCCACGGCCGGCGCGTGCGTCATGCGCCCATCGTGCCCCACCGGCCGTGGCTCAGCGCCCGCGCCCCCGGTTGGCCAGCTTGGTGGCCGACCAGTCCGACGCGACGGCGAACGTCGTCATCGCGTGCAGGCCCGCCGTCGTGGCGGCCTCCTGGATCTCGTTGTGGCCGACGTGGCCGTCGCGGCCGGGCTTGGGCGTCAGCAGCCACACGAGGCCGCCGTCGTCCAGCACGGTCAGGGCGTCGACCAGCATGTCGGTGAGGTCACCGTCGCCCTCGCGCCACCACACGATCACGCCGTCGGTGACGTCGTCGTAGTCCTCGTCGACGAGCTCGGACCCGACGACGTCCTCGATCGCGGCCCGCAGGCCCTCGTCGACGTCCTCGCCCCAGCCGAACTCCTGCACCACCTGGCCGGGCCCGAACCCGAGGCGAGCCGCCAGGGGATCCGTCTGCTGTCCCACGTGGTTCGTCGTTCCTTCCGTCGTCTTCGCTCGTCCGAGTCTCCCGGGAGGGCTTCCGGAGCGCCGCCCGTGTGCGCAAACGTAGTCCACGGCGGCCCGTCGTGCCTCACTTCGCTCCCTCACGCCCCGGCGCGCCGCCGCCGGGGCGTGCCGGCGGCTGCTCCGGCCCGCCCGGCGGACGCATGACGCACATCACTCTCTCTTGACCCCGGCCTGGTGCGACCCGGGAAGATGAGGGGACACAATAGGTGGGATCACCACCTGTGCGCGCGACGCGGCGCACCCGCACGGACACGGTCACGGCGACCGGCACCGGGCCAGCGGGGAACCTGCGCGCACGGGACGACGACAGGGCGGGCCCGGTGCTGACCCACCGGCCCGACCTGACAAGAGAGAGGTTGCTGGTGGCTTCGTACGACGAGACCGGACCGCTGACCAACGGTCTGCTCAGCTCGGTCCCCGACATCGACCCGGCCGAGACGGCCGAGTGGGTCGAGTCCCTCGACGGCCTGATCGACGACAAGGGCGGTCCTCGCGCCCGCTACGTCATGCTCAACCTGCTGCGCCGCGCCCGTGAGCGCAACGTGCACATCCCGGCCTCCTTCGCCACGCCGTACGTCAACACCATCGGCGTGCACGAGGAGCCGTTCTTCCCGGGCGACGAGTCCCTGGAGCGCAAGTACCGCTCGTGGATCCGCTGGAACGCCGCCGTGATGGTGACGCGCGCGCAGCGCCCGGGCCTGGGCGTCGGCGGGCACATCTCCTCGTACGCGTCGGTCGCGACGCTGACCGAGGTGGGCCTCAACCACTTCTTCCGCGGCAAGAGCCACCCGGGCGGCGGCGACCAGGTCTACTTCCAGGGCCACTCCTCCCCCGGCATGTACGCCCGCGCGTTCCTCGAGGGCCGGCTCAGCGCCGACCAGCTCGACGGGTTCCGCCAGGAGCACTCGCACCCGGGCGGCGGCCTGCCGTCGTACCCGCACCCGCGCCTCATGCCGGACTTCTGGGAGTTCCCGACCGTCTCCATGGGCCTCGGCCCGGCGTCGGCGATCTACCAGGCGTGGACCAACAAGTACCTGCAGAACCGCGGCATCAAGGACACCAGCCAGCAGGACGTCTGGGCGTTCCTCGGCGACGGCGAGATGGACGAGCCGGAGTCGCGCGGCATGCTGCAGCTCGCGGCGCACCAGAAGCTGGACAACCTGACGTTCGTCGTCAACTGCAACCTGCAGCGCCTCGACGGCCCGGTGCGCGGCAACGGCCAGATCATCCAGGAGCTGGAGGCCCAGTTCAAGGGCGCCGGCTGGAACGTCATCAAGGTGATCTGGGGCCGCGAGTGGGACGCCCTGCTCAACGCGGACAAGGACCGCGCGCTGGTCAACCTGATGAACACCACGCCCGACGGCGACTACCAGACCTACCGGGCGGAGTCGGGCGCGTTCATCCGCGAGCACTTCTTCGGCCGCGACCCGCGCACCAAGAAGCTCGTCGAGAACATGACCGACGAGGACATCTGGAACATGAAGCGCGGTGGCCACGACTACCGCAAGATCTACGCGGCGTACGCGGCGGCGCGCTCCCACGAGGGCCAGCCGACCGTGATCCTCGCGCAGACGGTCAAGGGCTACGGCCTGGGCTCCGGCTTCGCCGGGCGCAACGCCACCCACCAGATGAAGAAGCTCAAGGCCGACGAGCTCAAGGCCCTGCGCGACTCGCTGCACATCCCGATCAGCGACGAGCAGATCGACGCCGACCCGTACCAGCCGCCGTACTTCCACCCGGGCACCGACGACCCGGCGATCGAGTACATGCTGGAGCGCCGCCGCAACCTGGGCGGGTTCGTGCCCGAGCGCCGCACCACCTCCAAGGCACTCACGCTGCCGCAGGAGAAGTCCTACGAGCTGCTCAAGAAGGGGTCGGGCACCCAGGAGGTCGCCTCGACGATGGCCTTCGTGCGCCTGCTCAAGGACCTCATCAAGGACAAGGAGTTCGGCAAGCGCATCGTGCCGATCATCCCGGACGAGGCGCGCACGTTCGGCCTGGACTCGATCTTCCCGAGCGCGAAGATCTTCAACACCCAGGGCCAGCACTACCTCGCGGTCGACCGCGAGCTGATGCTGAGCTACAAGGAGTCCGAGTCCGGGCAGATCATGCACACCGGCATCAACGAGGCCGGCTCCGCCGCCGCGTTCCAGGCCGTCGGCACGGCGTACGCCACGCACGGCGAGCCGATGGTGCCCGTCTACATCTTCTACTCGATGTTCGGGTTCCAGCGGACCGGCGACCAGTTCTGGGCCGCCGGCGACCAGATGACGCGCGGCTTCGTCATCGGCGCGACCGCCGGGCGCACCACCCTCACGGGTGAGGGCCTGCAGCACGCCGACGGCCACTCCCCGCTGCTGGCCGGCACCAACGCCGCGTTCGTGCAGTACGACCCGGCCTACGGCTACGAGATCCGCCACATCGTGCGCGACGGCATCGAGCGCATGTACGGCGACGGCTCCGACGGGCGCGACCAGAACGTCATGTACTACCTCACGGTGTACAACGAGCCGATGGTCCAGCCGGCCGAGCCGGAGGACGTGGACGTCGAGGGCATCCTGCGCGGCATCCACCGCATCGCGACGTCCGACGTCGACGGCCCCAAGGCGCAGCTCCTCGCCTCCGGCGTGGGCGTGCCGTGGGCGCTCGAGGCGCAGCAGCTCCTCAAGGAGGACTGGGGCGTGGCCGCCGACGTCTGGTCGGTCACGAGCTGGAACGAGCTGCGCCGCGACGCGCTCGCCGCGGAGAAGGCGGCGTTCGTCGACCCGTCCGCCCCGGCGCGCACGCCCTTCGTCACGGAGCGGCTCTCGGGCGCGCAGGGTCCGTTCGTCGCCACCAGCGACTACGACCACCTGGTCCCCGACCAGATCCGCAAGTGGGTCCCGGGCGACTACGAGGTGCTGGGCGCCGACGGCTTCGGGTTCTCCGACACCCGCGCCGCCGCCCGCCGGCACTTCCTCATCGACGGCCCGTCGATGGTGGTCAAGACGCTGCAGGCGCTCGCCCGCCGCGGCGAGGTCCCGGCCGACGTCGTGGCCAAGGCGATCGAGAAGTATCGCCTGCTCGACGTCACGGCCGGCACGTCCGGCAACGCCGGCGGCGAGAGCTGACGGTGGCGCCGACGGCCTGACACGGCCCGCGCAGCACGACGGCGGCCGGTCACCCCGCGAGGGGTGACCGGCCGCCGTCGTCGTGCCGCGGGCGCAGGCGTCGGGAACGGTGCTGCCCGGAGCGGTGCTTACGGGCGCGGGTCGGCGTCGGACGGCGAGGAGGTCACCGCGGCGTCGCCCGCCTCGTACGCCTCCACGACCGGGCGCAGGTCCGCCTTGATCTGCGCGACGGTCTCGGCGTCGGGGTACATGTCGAGGCTGGCCAGGTGCTGCTTGGCCTCGAACAGCCGGTCGGCCTCGAGCGCGGCGAGCACGAGCTGGCGCCCCACCTCCGGGGTGTGCTCGCGGGCGCGCCAGTGGCCGACGCCGAGGCCGAGCGCCTCGACCGGCATCGCGGCGTCGCGCAGGATCTCGAGCCCCTCGGCGAGGGCACGGCCCTCGGGGTCGCGCTCGGCGGCGGTGGCCAGGCGGCGCACGGCGCCGTCCGGGTCGGAGTGCAGCGACAGGCGGCCCAGCTCGAGGAGCGGGTACCAGCCGCGCGGGTGCCCGGCGAGCTCCTCGGCCAGCGACCAGACGGCGAGGTCCGCCGCGCGCTCGCGCTGCTGTGCGACCGTCTCCTCGTCCGCGGCCGTCAGCGGGTCCTCGTAGCTGGGCGGCTCCGCGGCCCGGCGCCGGACGATCTCGGCCAGGGCCTGGAAGGCGCGCACGTCGTTCGGGTCGTCGACGAGCATCGCGCGCAGCGCGTCCTCGTGGACGGTGTCCCCGCGCCGCTGGGCCGCCGACGTCGGCCGGCGCGCTCCCACGGTGGAGGCGGAGAAGGGCCGACGGAGGAGCTCGCGGAGCCGGGGCATCAGAGCCATGCCCCGACCATAACCACAAAGCCGGGACCCCGGCAGGAGCGGCGTGCGGCCCCGCGGCACCCCCGCGCCCCGGCGCGCGGACGCGGTGGGGACCGCGGGGTTTGTGGACACCCGACAACCGACGACGGCGTCCGGTGCCGTGCGCACGTATCCTCGTCGGGTGCCGACCTCCACCGAGCCCGCCACCGCGGGCGCCTCGCCGGGCAGCCCGGACGCCGCCGGCCCGCGGGCCGAGGACCACGCCGCCACCGTCCAGCGCATCCGGGAGGGCACCGGCTTCCTCGCCGCCGCGGCGCTGCGCCACCTCGACGAGCGGCTGGCCTGGTACCGCGACCTGCCCGCCGAGGACCGCTCCTACGTCGGGCTCGTGGCCCAGACCGGCATCAAGGCGTTCGTCTCGTGGTTCGCCGACCCCTCGGCCCCGCCCCACGGCGTCGGCGAGATGTTCGCCGCCGCGCCGCCGGAGCTGACCCGGTCGATCTCCCTGCAGCACACGCTGCAGCTGGTGCGGATCGTGGTCGACGTCGTCGAGACGCACTCCGACCAGATCGCCGCGCCGGGCACGGAGCGGGAGCTGCGCGAGGCCGTGCTGCGCTACTCGCGGGAGGTGGCGTTCTCCGCCGCGGAGGTCTACGCGCGCGCCGCGGAGGTCCGCGGCGCGTGGGACGCGCGGCTGGAGGCCCTGGTCGTGGACGCGCTGGTGCGCGGCGACGGCGACGACTCCGTCCGCTCGCGCGTGTCGGCGCTGGGCTGGAGCGGGCGCGGCAAGGCGCTGGTCGTGGTCGGCGGGGCGACGACGGGGCTGGACGACGTGCGCACGGCCGACCTGCGCCGGGTCGCGCGCCGCGCGGCCGGGGACGCCCTCGTCGGGATCCACGGCGACCGGCTGGTGCTGCTGCTCGGCGGCGAGGGCGACCTCGTCGCGGCGGCGACCGGCCTGCTCAGCCGGTTCGGGCCCGGGCCCGTGGTGATCGGCGCCGTCGTGCCGAGCGTGGCGGAGGCCTCCCGCTCCGCGGCGGCGGCCCTGGCCGGGCTCGCCGCGGCGCCCGCGTGGCCGCAGGCGCCGCGGCCCGTCATGGCCGACGACCTGCTGCCCGAGCGCGTGCTCACCGGCGACGAGAGCGCGCGGCGCACGCTGGTGGCGCAGGCGTACGAGCCGCTGCGCGAGGCGTCCGGCGCCGTGCTGGAGACCCTGTCGGCCTACCTCGGCACCGGGCGCTCGCTCGAGGCCGCCGCCCGTCGCCTGTACGTCCACCCCAACACCGTGCGCTACCGGCTGCGCAAGGTCTCCGAGATCACCGGCTGGGACCCGCTCGACGCGCGCGAGTCGTTCGTGCTCCAGGTGGCGCTGGCGCTGGGGCAGCTCGAGTCCCGTCGCTGACCGGCGCCTTGTCGGGTTCCCACAACCGCCCCGATCGAGGATGGTGCGGGTCGCCACGCCTCGGGGCCGGGGCGGCATGACACCGTGGACCCGTGCTCGCCGTCGTCTGCCCTGGACAGGGCTCTCAGACCCCCGGGATGCTCGCGCCCTGGCTCGACCTGCCCGGCGTCGCGGACAGCCTGGCCGCCTGGTCCCAGGCCGCCGGCACCGACCTCGTCGCCCACGGCACGACGTCGGACGCCGACACCATCCGGGACACCGCGGTCGCCCAGCCGCTCATCGTCGCCTCGTCGCTGCTGTCGCTGCACGCGATCCTCGACGGTCGTGACGCCGCCGCGGTGGTCGACGTGACCGCCGGCCACTCCGTCGGCGAGCTCGCCGCCGCGGCCGTCGCGGGCGTCCTCGACGACGCCGGTGCCGTCGGCCTGGTCTCGCGCCGCGCCCGCGCCATGGCGGACGCGGCCGCGGCCGCGCCGTCGGGCATGAGCGCCGTCGTCGGCGGCGACCCGGCGGAGGTGCACGCCGCGATCGAGGCCGCGGGCCTGTGGCCGGCCAACGTCAACGCGAGCGGCCAGACCGTGGCCGCCGGCGCGCTGGAGGACCTCGCCAAGCTGGCCGAGAACCCGCCGGCCCGGGCGCGGGTGATCCCGCTGCAGGTGGCCGGCGCCTTCCACACGCCGTTCATGGACGCCGCGCGCGAGGTCTTCGAGCCGGTCGCCACCGGGTGGGCCGCCGCCGACCCGCGCCTGCCGCTGCTGTCGAACGCCGACGGCGCGGACTACGGCTCGCGCGAGCCGGGCGAGCACGGCCACGGCGCCGCGGCCGACGTCCTGGCCCGCCTGGCGGCGCAGGTCACCGCCCCGGTGCGCTGGGACCTGTGCACGGAGACGCTCGCGGCGCGCGGCGTCACCGCGATCCTCGAGCTCGCCCCGGGCGGCGTGCTCACCGGCCTCGCCAAGCGCGCCCTCAAGGGCGTGGAGCTGGTGGCCGTGAAGTCGCCGGACGACGTCGAGGCCGCGCGCGACCTCGTCGCCCGCCACTCCGACGCCGCCCGCCGCTGAGCCCGCGCCGCCCCGCCGCGCCGCCGTCTCGACACGACAGGAGACCCCTCGCATGACCGTCCGCCTCCAGCAGGCCGAGCCCGTCCGGTTCTCGCGCATCCTCGGCCTCGGCGCCGAGCGCGGCGAGAACGTCGTCACCAACGACGACATCGCCGGGCCGATCGACTCGTCCGACGAGTGGATCCGCCAGCGCACCGGCATCGCCACCCGCCGCCGGGCGGGCGCCGACCGCGACGTGCTCGACCTCGCCGAGGCCGCCTCGGTCAAGGCCCTCGCCGCCGCGGGCATCGCGCCGGCCGACGTCGACGCGGTGATCGTCTCCACCGTCACCTACTGGGCGCAGACGCCGGCCGCCGCCGCCGTGCTCGCCGACCGCATCGGCGCGAACCCCGCCGCCGCGTACGACATCTCGGCCGCCTGCGCCGGGTACTGCTACGCCGTCGGCCAGGCCGACGCCCTGGTGCGCTCCGGCATCGCCCGCCACGTGCTCGTGGTCGGCGCCGAGAAGCTGTCCGACTTCGTGGACCCGACCGACCGGTCGATCTCGTTCCTGCTGGGCGACGGCGCCGGCGCCGCGGTGGTCGGCCCGTCCGACGTGCCGGGCATCGGCCCGACGGTCTGGGGCTCGGACGGCTCCAAGGCCACCACGATCCGCCAGACGCACTCGTGGGACCAGCTGCGCGAGGACCCGTCGCTGGGCTGGCCGACGCTGCGCCAGGACGGCCCCACCGTGTTCAAGTGGGCCAGCTTCCAGGTGGGCCAGTTCGCCCAGCAGGCGATGGCCGCCGCGGGCGTCGGGCCGCAGGACATCGACGTGTTCGTCCCGCACCAGGCGAACATGCGGATCATCGACCAGATGATCAAGCAGCTCGGGCTGCGCGAGGACGTCGTCGTCGGCCGCGACATCGCCGAGACCGGCAACACGTCGGCCGCGTCCGTGCCCCTGGCCACCGAGCGGCTGCTCGCCGAGGGCCAGGCCAAGTCCGGCGACATCGCGCTGCAGATCGGCTTCGGGGCCGGTCTCGTGTACGCCGCCCAGGTGGTCGTGCTGCCGTAGTGTCGCCCCGCGGGCGACCCGGCCCACCCGGCCGAGGCCGCCCACCCGTCCGTCCCGGTGCCGACGGCTCCGGACCCACCGAAGAGAAGGAACATCATGGCTAACACCGAGCAGGAGATCCTCGAGGGCCTCGCCGAGATCGTCGCCGAGGAGACCGGTCTGCCCACCGACGCCGTCGTGGCCGAGAAGTCGTTCACGGACGACCTCGACATCGACTCGCTGTCGATGATGACGATCGTCACCCACGCGGAGGACAAGTTCGGCGTCCGCATCCCCGACGAGGAGGTCAAGAACCTCACGACCGTCGGCGACGCCGTGAAGTTCATCGCCGGCGCCCAGGGCTGAGCCTCCGCCCACGCACGGCTCGCGCGGCCACCGCACGCGCGGGCACGCCGACGGCGGCCGGGCCGGTGACCCCGGCCCGCCGCCGTCGCTCCTCCCTCGCGGCCCCGCACGCCGGGCGCGCCACGCACCACCCCCATCCCTCCTTCCTCCGACTACGGGAGCAGTCTCATGACCGCAGCACGCGACGTCGTCGTCACCGGCCTCGGCGCCACCACGCCCCTGGGCGGCGACGCGCCCTCGACCTGGGCCGCGGCGCTGGCGGGCGAGTCGGGCGCGCGCACCATGGACAACGACTGGGCCGAGCGCTACGAGCTGCCGGTGACGTTCGCGGCCACCATCAAGGTCGCGCCCTCCGAGGTGCTGCCCCGGCCGGAGATCAAGCGGATGGACCCCTCCGCGCAGTACGCGATGATCGCGGCGCGCGAGGCCTGGGCCGACGCCGGCGCCCCCGAGGTGGACGGCGAGCGGCTCGGCGCCGTGGTCTCGTCGGGCATCGGCGGCATCTGGACCACGCTGGACGGCTGGGACACCCTCAAGGAGCGCGGCGCGCGGCGCATGCTGCCGATGACGGTGCCGATGCTCATGCCGAACTCCCCCGCCGCGTACGTCTCGCTCGAGCTCGGCGCCCGCGCCGGCGCGCACGCCCTCGTCTCGGCCTGTGCCTCCGGCGCCGAGGCCATCGGCTACGCGCTGGACATGATCCGCACCGGCCGGGCCGACGTCGTGGTGGCCGGCGGCACCGAGGCGACCATCCACCCGATGCCGATCGCCGCGTTCGCCGCCTCGCGCACCCTGTCGCTGCGCAACGACGACCCGCAGCGCGCCTCGCGCCCGTACGACGTCGACCGCGACGGGTTCGTCATCGGCGAGGGCGCCGCCGTGCTGGTGCTGGAGTCCGCCGAGCACGCTGCCGCCCGCGGCGCCCGGGTCTACGCCCGCATCGCCGGCGTGGGGCTCTCGGCCGACGGCTACCACATCACCTCCCCCGACCCCGAGGGCAGGGGCCAGGTCGCCGCGATGCGCCGGGCGCTCGAGGACGCCGAGGTGACCGGCGCCGACGTCGTGCACGTCAACGCGCACGCGACCTCCACCAAGGTCGGCGACCTCACCGAGACGAAGTCGATCCGCACCCTGCTCGGGGCCGACGCCGACCACGTCCAGCTGTCGGCCACCAAGTCCATGACGGGCCACCTGCTCGGCGGTGCCGGCGCGCTCGAGACGCTCTTCGCGGTCAAGGCCGTGCAGGAGCGCCTCGCCCCGCCGACCATCAACGTCGACAACCCCGACCCGGAGCTGCAGGTGCCGCTCGTGCGCGACACCCCCGAGAAGCTGCCCGACGGCGACGTCGTCGCGGTCAACAACTCGTTCGGCTTCGGCGGCCACAACGTGGCGCTGGTCGTGGCCAACGCCTGAGCCGCGCCGCTCAGCACCGAGCCCCCCGGACGTCGCGTCCGGGGGGCTCGGCGCTTGCTGGGGCCGGTGCTCTGCTGGGATCGGCGTCTGCGCTGCGGACGGGCGCCTGCGGCGGCGCCTCAGCCCACGCGGTGCAGCCAGCGCACCGGCGCGCCGGCCCCGGCGTACCGGAACGGCTCCAGCTCCTCGTCCCACGCGGTGCCCAGCGCGAGGTCGAACGCCTCGCGCATCGCCTGCGGGTCGTGGGCGAGCTCCAGCGCGGCGCGCACCCGGTCCTCGGGCACGACGACGTTGCCGTGCACGTCGGTGGTGGCGTGGAAGACGCCGAGGTCGGGCGTGTGCGACCAGCGCCCGCCGTCCGCCCCGTGGCTGGCGTCCTCCGTCACCTCGAAGCGCAGGTGCTCCCACCCGCGCAGCGCCGAGGCGATCCGCGCACCGGTGCCCTGGGCACCCTGCCAGGAGTGCTCAGCACGAAAGAGCCCGCGTGCTGCCGGCTGGGGCGTCCAGTCCAGCGACACGCGCGCTCCGAGGACGTTCCCTGCTGCCCACTCGATGTGGGGGCACAGGGCACGGGGCGCGGAGTGCACGAAGAGCACACCGCGCGTGATGGCACCGCCCATGTCTTCCTCCCTGGGTCGAGGTCCGTCTTCCCCTACGTCCTCGATCAGGTCGGCCACGGTGGGCGCTCACCTGCGGTGCTGCCTTCCTGTGTGCGGCTCCGGAGCCCGTCTGTCCGAGCACATCCTGCCGGAGTACGGCGCGGTGCGCGAGAGGACAAAGAGGTGAAAACCGGACGCGCTGCGGCGTCGCGCCGTCAGAGCCGCTCGCGCAGCTCCCGCATCGCCTTCTTGCGCACGCTGCGCTCGAGACGGTCCAGGTAGAGGTGGCCGTCGAGGTGGTCCACCTCGTGCTGGAGGCAGCGGGCCATGAGCCCGGTGCCCTCGACCTCGACCGGGTTGCCCTCGAGGTCGATCCCCTCGACGCGGGCGTACCAGGCCCGGGACGTCGGGTACCACAGGCCCGGCACGGACAGGCAGCCCTCGTCGCCGTCCTGGAGCTCCTCGGACAGCTCGACGATCCGGGGGTTCAGGACGTAGCCCACCTCGTCGTCGATGTTCCAGGAGAACGCCCGCAGGTTCACGCCGATCTGGTTCGCCGCGAGCCCGGCACGGCCCTCGGCGTCCACGGTCTCCAGGAGGTCCGCCACCAGCCCGCGCACGCCGTCGTCGATCGTCGTGATCTCGTCGCAGACGGTCCGCAGCACGGGGTCGGGGACCACGCGGATCTCTCGCATCGCCATGGGCGGCATTGTCCCATGTCGCGGCCGCCGGGCCGGACCCGCGGGCGCCCGGCGGCGGCCGGCGCTGGAGTAGGCTCCTCGCCGCGCCCCGTTAGCTCAGCTGGTCAGAGCAGGAGACTCATAATCTCTCGGTCGCGGGTTCAAGTCCTGCACGGGGCACCATCGTCGCGCCGCCGGCACCGCCGTTCCCGGCGCCGCCATCGCCGTCCGGCACCGCCATCGCCGCCCTGCGCCGCCGTCAGGCGGGCCGGGCCGGCGCGTCCGCGCGCGTCGAGGCCGCCTCGGGCCTGCGGACCTCGCGCGGCAGCCGCACGGCCAGCAGCACCGCCACCACGGTGAACAGCGCCGCCACCACCGGCTGGAGCGCCGAGAACGCGATCGACACGACGGCGAAGAGCGTCAGCGTGCCGGCGTAGCCGACACCGAGCCAGCGCAGTGGGCGGGCCGTGCGGGCGACCGCGACGCCCAGCACGACCGCGCTCGCCACGAGCAGCAGCGTGGCGGCCATCGCGGTCAGCACCCGCGGCGCACCGTAGACGGTGTCGGCGTTCAGGTCCGCCATGCCGGCGACGCCGGCGAGGTGGGCGCGGCCGATGCCGGGCTGGGCGAACACGGCGCCGCCGAACGTCGCCGCGAGCAGGACGGCGGCCAGGATCGTCAGCGCCGCACCGGTCAGGGCGCCGGCGGCGTGCCGGGTCCGGGCCAGCAGCACCGCGACGCCGACGGCCCCGACCGCACCCAGCCCCGCGCCGACGATGCTGCCGACGAGGTGGCTCACGACGAAGACGTCGGTGGTCACGTAGCGGGCGTACCCCTCGAAGTCGGTCGCCCGGTCGGGCTCGTGGGTCAGCGTGCTCAGCGCGAGCAGGAGGCCGAACACGGGCAGGAGCCACAGGCTCCCGGCCGCGAACCGCTCCGCCGTCGCGCCGGCCGACCCGGATCCTGCATGCGCCATCGCACACCTCGCCGCGGGCTGGTCGAGCCGGGAACCGGCCGCCCGGGGGGCGGTCGGCACCGCCAGTCTGCGCCCCGCCGGCCGCGGCCCACAAGGCGCCCGCCCGGGTCCGGCGCGGCGTAGCGTCGACGGTGTCGACGGCGGTGGCCGCGCCGCCGGGAAGGGCTCCGCCGTGGGTGCGATCACCGTCAGGTCCGCCGCCCTGGCCACGGGGACCACCGTCCCTTACGCCGAGACGGGTGACGCGGCCGCCCCGCCGGTCGTGCTCGTGCACGCCTACGTCGAGTCCTGGCGCTACTTCGAGCCGGTGCTGCGCCGCCTCCCGGCCACCCTCCACGCCTACGCCCCCACCCAGCGCGGCCACGGCGGGGTGCCCGCACCGGGCGGCCTCGCGCCCGAGGACTTCGCCGCCGACCTCGTCGCGTTCCTCGACGCGCTCGGCCTCGAGCGCGCCGCGCTGGTCGGCGCCTCGAGCGGGGGCCTCGTCTGCGCGCTGCTCGCCGCGACCCGGCCGGATCGCGTCACGGCGCTCGTCCTGCTGAGCAGCCCCGCCTCGCTGGCGGACAAGCCGACCGCCCGGACGATGAGCGAGGCGCTCCAGGCGCTGCGCGGCCCGCTCGACCGCGGCTTCGTCGAGGGCTTCGTGCGGGACACCTCCCCCGCGTCCCTGCCCGACGACGTCGTGGCCCGCCTCGTCGACGAGACGCTCCAGGTCCCCGCGCACGTGTGGCGGGAGGCGCTGCGCGGGCTGCTCGCCGCCGACGTGACGGCGCTGCTGCCCCGGATCGAGGCGCCGACGCTGCTGGTCGCCGGGGAGGACGACGCCCTCGTGGGACCCGACCAGCAGGTGCTGCTCCGCACGGTCCCGCGGGCACGCCTGCTTCGCTACCCCGGGGTCGGGCACGGGGTCCACCTCGCGCTGCCCGACCGCGTCGTCGACGACGTCGCGGGCTTCCTCGCCGCGGTGGCGCCGGGACGCTGAGGCCCGCCCGGCTCCGCCGGCACGTCACCGCGGCGCGACCCCGCTACGGTGGCGCCATGCTCCGGCGCACCCGCCTGCCCGACGACGTCCGCGCGGCGCTCGACCTGCCGCGGGGCGAGCGCCCGCTCGCCGCGGGTGCCCTGGCGCCCGGCGGCTGGGCGGTGGCGACGACCGCGGAGCTCGCCGTGGTCGACGCCGGCGGAGCCGTGGTGGTTCGGCGGCCGTGGGCACAGGTCGCCCGGGCCGCGTACGACCCGCAACGCCAGGCGGTCACCGTGGAGTGGGTGGACCGCTCCCCCGACACCCGGCTGGTGCTGCCGGACGTCGACCGGTCCGCGCTGCCGCTGGTCGTCCGCGAGCGGGTCCAGTGGTCCGTGGTGCTCGCCGAGGAGGTGGCGCTGCCCGGCGGGCGGTCGGCACGGGTGGCGGTCCGCCGCGCGGCCGACGGGACCCTCTTCTCCCAGGCCCTCGCGGGTCGGGGCGTGGACCTCGACGCCCCGGACGTGGCACCGCTCGTCGACGCGGCGGAGGACCGGGTGCGGGCGGCGGCCGGCCTGCCGCTGTGACCACGCGTGCCGCTGCGCGCGCCGGGGCGTGACCCGGTCCACAGCCCGACGGCGTCCGGAGCACCGCCGTCGGGCTGGTAGAGTTCTACCCGGCCTCGACGCGAGGCCACGCGATCCCGCGTAGCTCAGCTGGCAGAGCATCCGACTGTTAATCGGACGGTCGTAGGTTCAAGTCCTACCGCGGGAGCATCGGAAGGCCCGGATCCTCGGATCCGGGCCTTCGTCGTTCCCCGGCCACGGCCCCACGCTCGATCCTGTCAGGGTCGGTTCCGCCTCGGGCCCCGTCCCGGAACCATCCCTGACGAGATCCGCCTCCCGGGGAATAGGAAGCGGTTGCCCGAGGCTTGTTGTTTCCGTGCCCTCCCCCACGCGAACCTCCTCCGGCGTCGGACTCCGCTCCGAGCGCGGCCCGGTCCTCCTGGCGCTGATGCTCTCGACGGCGCTGGTCGCGCTGGACTCCACGATCATCGCGACGGCGTCGTCGACGATCGCCCGCGAGCTCGGCAGCTTCGAGCAGCTCCCCTGGCTGTTCTCCACCTACCTGCTGGCACAGGCCGTCAGCACGCCGCTGTACGGGCGCCTGGCCGACATCCTGGGCCGCAAGCGGCTCATGCTCGTGGGCATCGGGCTGTTCTTCGTGGGCTCGGCGGTGGCCGGCGCGGCGCCGACGATGGAGGTGCTCATCCTCGGGCGCGTCCTGCAGGGCCTCGGCGCGGGCGCCGTCATGCCCGTGTCCATGACCATCACGAGCGACATCTACACGCTCGAGGAGCGCGCGAAGACGCAGGGCTACCTGGCGTCCGTGTGGGGCATCTCCTCGGTGGTCGGCCCCACGCTGGGCGGTGTCTTCAGCGAGTTCGTCAGCTGGCGGTGGATCTTCTGGGTCAACCTGCCGCTCGCGGTCCTGGCCGCCGTGATGCTGGCCCGCCGCTACCACGAGTCGCAGCACGAGCCCACGCGCGAGCCGATCGACTACGTCGGCGCCGCGCTGCTGACGACCGGCAGCACGCTGCTGCTCCTGGGCCTGCTCGAGGGCGGCACCACGTGGGCGTGGGGCTCCGCGCCCTCGGTGACGATCCTCGCCGTCGCCGTCGCGCTGCTGGCCGCGTTCGTGCTGCACGGCCGGCGCACGGCCCACCCGATCATCGACCTGTCCCTGCTGCGCCGCCGCGTGGTCGGCGCCTCGACCGCCGCCTCGCTGCTCATCGGCGTCATCGTGCTGGGCCTGTCGACGTACGTGCCGATCTACGCCCAGGAGGAGATCGGGGTCGGCCCGCTCGTGGCCGGGTTCGCGCTCGCCGCGCTCACGCTCGGCTGGCCGCTGTCGGCGTCGAACTCCGGGCGCCTGTACCTGCGCATCGGCTTCCGGCTCACCGCGGTGATCGGCTCCTCCCTGGTGCTCGTCGGCTCCGCGCTGACGCTGCTGTGGCAGTCCGGCTCGTCGATCTGGCTGGTGGCGGCGTTCTGCTTCGTGATCGGCGCCGGCATGGGCCTGACGGCCGTGCCGACCCTCATCGCCGCGCAGACGTCCGCCGCCGGGCACGAGCGCGGCGCGGTGACGGGCACCAACATGTTCGCCCGCTCGATCGGCTCGGCCGTGGGCGTGGCCGTGTGCGGCGCCATCGTCAACGCGCACACCCGGCTCGGCGCCGACGGCACGCCGCAGGGCGAGGGCCTGATGACCGCCCTGCACCTGGTGTTCCTGCTGCTCGCGGCGTGCGCCGCCGGGCTGCTCGTCTTCGCCGCGCTCATGCCGGCCGACCGGCGCGCCGCGGCCGAGCGACGCCGCAGCCTCCTGGCCGCGCAGGAGGAGGCGCAGGAGGGCGAGCCGGCCGCGGCCTGAGCCCGGCGCGCCCGCCACGTCCGCCCGCCACGTCCGCCCGCCACGTCCGGCGCTACAGCCGCCCGCGCACCGGCGTGCGCTCGACGGGGTCGCCCTCCTCGGGCATCACCATCTCCGCCCGCACACCGAGCAGCCGCACCTCGCGGCCCGGGTCGAGGCGCCCGGCGAGCGCCACCGCGGCGTCGACCACGTCGTCGCGCGCCGACGTGGGCGCCGGCAGCTTGCGGCCCGTCACCTTGGTGATGAACGGGGCGTAGCGCACCTTGAGCGTCACCCGGAACACCGGGCGGCCCTCGCGCGCGGTGTCCTCCCACACCTGCGCCGCGAGCTCCCGGACGGCCGCCTCCACCTCGTCCGGCGTCGTCAGGTTGCGCTGGTAGGTGGTCTCGCGGCTGTGCCCGCGGGCCACCCACGGGCTGTCGTCGACGACCGCCGACCCCAGACCTCGGCCCAGCTCGGCGTACCAGAGCCCCATCCGCGGCCCGAACTCCGCGACGAGCGTCTCGACCGGGGCCGCGGCGAGCTGGTCGACCGTCTCGACGCCGAGCGCGGACAGCCGCCGGGCCACGCGCGCGCCCACGCCCCACAGGTCGCGCGTGGGGCGCGGGCCCATCACCGCGGGCCAGTTGTCGGCCGTGAGGCGGAAGATCCCGCGCGGCTTGCCGAAACCGGTGGCGATCTTCGCCCGCACCTTGTTGTCACCGATGCCGACCGAGCAGTGCAGCCCCGTGGCGGCCAGGACGGCCTGCTGCGCGCGCCGGGCGAGCGCCTCGGGGTCGTCCGTCACCGCGCCGAGGAACGCCTCGTCCCAGCCGAGCACCTCGACCACCGCGCCGAGGCCCCGCAGCGTCCCCATCACCCGCTCGGACGCCGCCTCGTAGGTCGGGGCGTCGACGGGCAGGAACACGGCGTCCGGGACCCTGCGGGCGGCGGTCCGCAGCGGCATCCCCGACCCGACGCCGTACTGGCGCGCCTCGTACGAGGCGGTGGACACGACGGCCCGCTCGGTCGGGTCGCCGCGCCCGCCGACCACGACCGGGCGCCCGGCGAGCTCCGGGCGCCGCAGCACCTCGACCGCCGCGATGAACTGGTCGAGGTCCACGTGCAGCACCCAGGGCCTGGCGCCGTCGCTCATGGCACGAGTGTGGCGGGACCGCGCGGCGGCGGCACGTCGTCCGGCCGTCAGGGGATGACGGCCACCTTGCCCCGCACGGACCCGCTCTCGAGCGCGCGGACCGCGTCGGCGGCCTCGGCCAGCGGGTACGTGCGGTCGAGCGCGGGGACGACGTCGCCAGCCTCGAGCAGCGCCGCGAGACGGTCGAGGTCGGCGGCGCGGGTGACGCCGAGGACGACGGCGAGCCGCTCGCGCACGAACGGCGAGGCGGCGAAGGCCGACAGCTGCCGCCCCAGCCCGCCGGTGAGGCGGCCGCCCTCCTCGCCGCCGACGATGACGGCGGCGCCCCCGGGCGTCAGCGCGCGCCGCAGGCTCGAGACGGGCGGGTTGCCCGCGACGTCGAGGACGACGTCCCAGCGGCGGGCGCCGTCCGCCCAGTCCTGGGTGGTGCGGTCGAGCGGCTCGACGCCCCACGCCGCCACGAGGTCCGTCTTCGCGGTGGAGGCCACGCCGGTCACGCGCGCGCCCCGCGCCCGGGCGAGCTGCGCGGCGAAGCTCCCGACGCCGCCGGAGGCGCCCGTCACCAGGACGTCCTGGCCCGCCGCGGCGCGGGCCAGGTCGAGGGCCTGCAGGGCCGTGCACCCGGACACGGGCACGATCGCCGCCTGCGCGAAGGAGAGGTTCGCCGGCTTGCGGGCCAGCTGCTCCTCGCTCGCGACGGCGAGCTCGGCGAAGGAGCCCCGCCCGGCGCCGTAGACCTCGTCTCCCGCCACGAAGCGCGTGACGTCCGGCCCGACGGCGACGACGGTGCCGGCCAGCTCCATGCCGAGCACCGGGTGGCGCGGCCGGCGCAGGCCGAAGGCCAGCCGGCCGAGCAGCGGCAGGCCGGTCATGAGGTGGACGGTCCCGCGGTCCAGGCCCGCGGCGCGCACCTCGACGAGCACCTCCCCGCGCCGCGGCAGCGGGCGCGGGACGTCGGCGACGTGCACGACGTCGGCGCTGCCGTAGCGCTCCCGCACGGCGGCACGCATCGTGCCCGCCGCCGCCGGCGACGGTCGGTGACGGGACGGCTCGGACGCCTCCTTGGTCGACAGCCCGGTCGACTCCTTGGTCGACGGCTCGGCAGACAGTTCGGCAGACAGCTCGGCAGACAGCTCGGCAGACAGCTCGGCAGACATGGCTCGCTCCTCGTGCCCGGCGGCGGGGCCTCCTGCTCCGCCGTACTTAGTAAGGCACGCTAGCCTGACTTAGTACGCTCGTCGAGAGGGGTGACGGTATTGGTGCGCACGAGTTCGGGACAGGCGGGGACGGGAGGGGCGGGGACGGGAGGGGCGGCTCGCGAGCCGCTCACCCGGGAACGCGTCCTCAGCCGGGCGGTGGCCATCGCCGACGAGCAGGGTCTGGCGGCGCTGACGATGCGGTCCCTGGCCGACGCCCTCGGCGTCAAGGCGATGTCGCTGTACCACCACGTCGCGGGCAAGGAGGCGATCCTCGACGGCATCGTCGACATGGTGTTCGCCGAGATGGAGCTGCCCGTGCCGGGCGGCGACTGGCGCGCCGAGCTCTCGCGGCGCGCCCGCTCGGCCCGTGGCGTGCTGCGCCGGCACCCGTGGGCCGTGCCGCTCCTGGAGTCCAGGGCCACGCCGGGGCCGGCGAACCTGCGCCACCACGAGGCGGTGCTCGCCACGCTGCGCGGCGCGGGCTTCTCGGTGCCGATGACGGCGCACGCCTACGCGCTGCTGGACGCGTTCGTCTACGGGTTCGCGGTCCAGGAGGCGGCGCTGCCGTTCGACGCGAGCACGGCGCCCGAGGTCACCGAGGCGATCGCCGCCCAGTTCTCCCCGGCCGACTACCCGCACATGGTCGAGCTCGCCGTCGAGCACGTCATGCAGCCGGGCTACGACTTCGGCGACGAGTTCGAGTACGGGCTGGGCGTGATCCTCGACGCCCTGGCGGCGTCGCTGCCCGGCGCCTGAGGCGCCCGGCGCCCCCACGCACCGTCAGGCGCTCTCGCGCAGCGTGCGGCGCTCGGCCTCCATCTGCAGCAGCGCCTCGAAGGCGGCGCGGTACGCGTCGGGGTCGGCGCCGGGGTCGAGCCGCTGCAGGCGGCTCTTGGCGTCGGCGATGCGCCGGGTCAGCCCCAGGTCCTGCACGGCGCGCACGACGTCGGACACGAAGCGGCCGATGACGTCCTCGCGGTCCTCGGGCAGCGGGGCCACCGCGAGCTCGTCGACGAGCGGGGCCACGGTGGCCGGCGCCTGCTCGGCGACCGCCTCGATCCACCGCCCGCCCGGCAGCCCCCGGCCGGCGCCGACGCCTCCGGCGGCGCGGACCGCCGCGTGCACCGCGCGCCATGCCGGCACGCCGAAGGCGTCCTCCCCCAGCGCGTCGAACGTGTCCGGCACGTGCTGCGGGTACTGCAGCACGGCCACGAGGGCCAGCCGCTCCCTCTGGGCGACGGGGTCGCGCGGGTCCGGCATCGGCAGCACGGGCGCGGCCGGCGCCGCACCGTCAGGCGCCTCCGGCGCGCCGCCCGGCCGGCCGCCGCGCGCGCCGGCGTCCTGCCCCCGCCCGTCCTGCCCGCGGCGCTGCACCGGCCCGGGGGTGGCCGCCGCGCGGGAGACCTCCCGGCGCACCTCCTCGGTGTCGATGCCGATCCACCGCGCGAGGTTGCGGGCGTAGCCGAGCTGCATGGCGCGGTCGCGGATGCCGGCGATCAGCGGCGCGGCGGCGCGCAGCGCGCCGACGCGGCCCTCGACCGTGTCGAGGTCGTAGCCGGCGAGCGTGGTGCGGATGACGAACTCGAACAGCGGGACGCGGCCGTCGACCAGCGCCTTGACCGCCTGCGGGCCGCGCGCCATGCGCAGGTCGCACGGGTCCATGCCGCTCGGCTCCACGGAGACGAACGTCTGGGCGTGGAAGCGCTGGTCCTCGCCGAACGCGCGCACGGCCGCCTTCTGCCCGGCGGCGTCGCCGTCGAACGTGAAGATCACCTCGCCGCCGAGCGACTGGCCGGACGCCAGCTGCAGGCCGCCGCCGGCGGAGTAGTCGCCGAGCAGCCGCCGCACCACCCGTGCGTGGTCGGGGCCGAACGCGGTGCCGCAGGTGGCCACGGCGACGTCGACGCCGGACAGGTGCGCCGCCATCACGTCGGTGTAGCCCTCGACGATGACCACGCGCTTGCTCTGCGCGATCGCCTTCTTGGCCAGGTCGATGCCGTAGAGCACCTGGGACTTCTTGTAGAGCGACGTCTCGGGGGTGTTGAGGTACTTGGGCCCCTGGTCCTCGTCGAACAGCCGGCGCGCGCCGAAGCCGATGACGGCACCGGTGGTGTCGCGGATCGGCCACACGAGGCGGCCGCGGAACCGGTCGTAGACCCCGCGCTGACCCTGGCTGACCAGGCCCGCGGCCACGAGCTCGGCCTGCGTGAAGCCCTTGCCCTGCAGGTGGCGGGTCAGGGAGTCCCAGCCGGTCGGGGCGAACCCGACGCCGAAGCGCTCGGCGTCCGCGCGGTCGAAGCTGCGCTCGGCGAGGAACTTGCGCCCCGCCGCGGCGCCGGGGCCGAAGAGCTGCTCGGCGTAGAACTCCGCCGCCACGCGGTGCGCCTCGAGCAGGCGCTGGCGGCGGCCCGGCTCCTCGCGGCGCGCGGGCGCGGAGGACACCCCCGTGCGGGAGTCCTCGTACCGCAGCTGGATCCCCACCCGGTCGGCGAGGTACTCGACGGCCTCGGTGAAGCTCATCCCGTCGATCTTCTGCACGAACGAGATGACGTCGCCGCCCTCGCCGCAGCCGAAGCAGTGCCAGCGGCCCACCCCGGGCCGCACGTGGAAGGACGGCGTGCGCTCGTCGTGGAAGGGGCACAGGCCCTTGAGCGAGCCGACGCCCGCGCCCTTGAGCGTGACGTGCTGGGAGACGATCTCGTCGATGCGGGCGCGCTCGCGCACCGCCTCCACGTCCTCCCGCTTGATCAGCCCCGCCACGGGGCAGAGTCTAGGCCTCGGCGGGGACGCGCCCGGCCGGGGCCCCGTCAGGCCGCGAGCGCCAGGACCGTCAGAGGCCGCGGACCAGCCGGGCGTGCCACTGCGTCGCCGAGACGTCGGTGAGCGACGCCACCTGGTCCACGACCACCCGCAGCCGCTCGCCGTCGTCGGCCGCCGCGTCCCAGTCCGCCGCGAAGGGCGGCTCGAGCGCGACCGGCGCGCGGTCGGACAGCACCTTGACCAGGTCCGTGACGATCTCCCGCTGCGCCTGGTAGACGGGCTCGCGCTCGCGGGGCGCCATCACGTAGGTGACGGCCACGCCCTTGAGGGCGAGGATCTCCAGCTGGGTCGCGTCGGGCACCACGAGCTGCGCGGCGTACCGCGTGAGCGGCCCGTCGCCGTACTGCTCGCGCGTGGCCTGCTGCGCTGCGCCGCTGAACCGGCCGATGAGCGAGCTGGTCAGGTCCTTGAGCCGCGCCAGGGCGCGCCGCGAGCCGTCGAAGTCGGTCATGAGCAGGCCGCCGGCGCGCAGGCGCTGCAGCGCGTCCTCGATCCCGTCGGCCGGGTGCCAGTCGCCGTACCAGGCCTGCACGGCCGCGGCCACGCGCGCCCGCTCCCCGGCGTCGTCGAGCAGCCCCAGGTCGAGGCGGCCGCCGACGACGGCGTCCTCGACGTCGTGCACCGAGTAGCTGATGTCGTCGGCGAGGTCCATGACCTGCGCCTCCATCGACTTCACGCCGTGCGGGGCGTCGCGGCGCAGCCAGGCGAAGACCGGCGCGTCGTCGGGGTACACGCCGAACTTCGACGAGACGCTGCCGTCCGGGCGGCGCGGCCCGCGCCCGTGCGCCCACGGGTACTTCACGCTCGCGTCCAGCGACGCGCGCGTGAGGTTGAGGCCGACGGGGCGCCCGTCGTCGGTGAAGATCTTCGGCTCGAGCCGGGTGAGCAGCCGCAGCGTCTGGGCGTTGCCCTCGAACCCGCCGATGGTCTCGCTCAGGTCGGCCAGCGCCCGCTCGCCGTTGTGCCCGAACGGCGGGTGCCCGAGGTCGTGGGTGAGGCACGCGGTGTCGACCAGGTCGGGGTCGCAGCCCAGCGCCCGGCCCATCTCGCGGCCCACCTGCGCCACCTCGAGGGAGTGGGTCAGCCGGGTGCGCACGAAGTCGTCGGTGCCCGGCGCCAGCACCTGCGTCTTGGCGCCGAGCCGCCGCATCGCGGAGGAGTGCACCACGCGGGCGCGGTCGCGCTCGAACGGGGTGCGCGACCGCTTCTTCGGCGGCTCGGGCCAGTACCGCTCGACGTCGGCGTCGCCGTACGAGGGGGTGGCCTCCTCCCCCGTCGCCGGGCGCGGCACCCGGCCCAGCACCTCGGGGTCGAACGCACCCTGCTCGAACGGCACGGGCTCGAAGGTCTGCACGGCCCCAGCCTATCGACGGCCTGTGACGCGGGACGCCGTCCGGCGCGGCGGCCCGGTCAGCCCTTCACCGCGCCGGCCGTCAGCCCGCCGACGATGTACTTCTGCAGGAACAGGAACAGCGCCAGCACCGGCACGGCCGAGATCACGGCCCCCGCGGCGAACAGGCCCCAGTTGGCGTCGAGCTGGTCGGAGACCCACCCGTACAGCCCCACCGCGAGGGTCCAGCTCGACTCCGACTGCAGCAGCACGCGGGCGATGATGAACTCCCCGAACGTGCTGATGAAGCTGAGCAGGCCCACCACGGCGAGGATCGGCGACGCCAGCCGCAGCACGATCGTCCAGTAGACCTGGGTGTGCGTGGCGCCGTCGATCTTCGCCGCCTCGTCCAGCTCCCGGGGCACGGTGTTGAAGAACCCGTACATGAGGAACGTGTTCACCCCGAGCGCGCCGCCGAGGTAGACGCACACCAGGCCCAGCTTGCTGTTGAGCCCGAGCGCCGGGAGCACGTCGTCGACCGCGAGCATCAGCAGGAACACGGCGACGAACGCCAGCATCTGCGGGAACATCTGGATGACCAGCAGGGCGGTCAGGCCCGCGCGCCGGCCGGCGAACCGGAACCGGGAGAAGGCGTACGCCGCGGCGGCGCCCATGAGCACGGTGCCGACGGCGGTGACCACCGCGACCTCGAGGGTGTTGACCACCCACGTCCAGAACCGGGTGCCCCCGAGCGCCGCGTAGTTGGCGCCGCTGACGGTCGCGAACAGGCGGTTGGAGCCGGTCAGCGTGCCGCCGGACGCGAGCGACGCCGAGAGCACGTAGGCCAGCGGGAAGGCGGCGTAGGCGACGGCGACGACGCCGACGACGTGGCGCCAGCCGAGCTCGCGGGCCCAGCGCCCGAAGGGCATGCGCGTGCGCAGCGTCCGGACGGGCGCCGGCGTCCCGGCCCGGGTGGCGGGCGCGGCGGGGTCGAGCACGGCCATCAGACGACCTCCTCGAGCTTGCGGGTCTGGCGGAACGCGATCGCGGAGACGGTGCCGACGATCAGGAAGATGACGATGGACAGGGCGCTGGCCAGGCCGTAGTCCTTGGCGGCCGTGCCGTCCAGGCCGGAGACGGAGTACACCATCGAGATGAGGATGTCCGTGTGACCCAGCGGCACGGAGGCGTCGTCGAACCGCGGGCCGCCCCGGGTGAGCATGTAGATCAGGGTGAAGTTGTTGAAGTTGAAGGCGAACGACGAGATGAGCAGCGGCGCCGTCGACACGAGCAGCAGCGGCAGGGTCACCGAGCGCCACGTGCGCCAGCGCCCGGCGCCGTCGATCCGGGCGGCCTCCAGCACGTCGGACGACAGCGACTGCAGCGCCCCGGTGCACACCAGGAACATGTACGGGAACCCGAGCCAGAGGTTCACGCCGAGCACGGACAGCTTCGCCAGCCACGGGTCGGTCAGCCACGGCACCTGCGCGCCGCCGAGCAGCACCTGGTTGACGAACCCGAAGCTGCGGTTGAGCAGGCCCGACCACAGCAGCGCGGCCAGGAACCCGGGGATGGCGTACGGCAGGATCAGCAGCGTCCGGTAGGCCCGGCGGCCGCGCAGGCGCACGTCGTCGAAGACGATCGCCAGGAACAGCCCCAGCAGGAACGTGCTGACCACCGACAGCACGGCGAAGGCCACCGTCCACAGCAGCACGCGCAGGAACGGCCCGGCGTACCGGTCGTCGGTGAACGCCGTGGCGTAGTTCTCCAGGCCGACGGGCACGCGCCAGCCGACGTCGAGCGTGCTGCCGTCCTCGGCGGCGAACAGGCCCTCGTCGGTCGGCCGGTACACGGTGCCCGTCGTCGTGTCGGTCAGCGTGTCGGCCTGCTCGTCGTGCTGCAGCGTCGGGGTGAACGCGTAGCCGGTGCGCGCGTCCTGGGTCCGCACCGACCCGTCGCCGGGGTCGTCGGAGACGGGGACCCGCAGGGCGGTGACCTCCTGCTGGCGCTCGAGCACGTCCTGGTAGGCGAGCACGGTCCAGCCCGGGAGCTCGGCGACCCGGCCGTCGGTGACGGTCGCGCCTGCCACGGGCTCCAGCGGGCGCTCGGCCGTGCCCGCGGCGACGTCGCCGTCCGGCTCGACGACGGCGAAGCCGAGAGCGTCGCCGTCCGCCACCACGGTCAGCGGGTAGGTCTCGGAGCCCTCGACCCGCCGCTCGTGCTGCGCCAGCAGCGCCTCGACGGCGTGCTGCTTGGTGGAGTTGTGGCCGTCGCCGTAGTTGGTGAAGGACACCCAGGCCGTGTAGGCCACCACGTAGATCTGGAAGACGAGCAGGAACGCCAGGCCGGGGTAGATGTACTTGGCCGGCAGCGTCCGCCGCGCGAAGTAGACGTAGTTGGCCACCACCAGCAGGGCGGCCAGGGCGGCGAGGATGCCGTAGGAGCCCTCGCGCCAGCAGGCCAGCAGGCCGTAGACGCCGAGGGCGTCGACGGCGGCCATGAGCCCGAGCTTGACGAGGAAGCCGGGCCCGTAGTCGCGGGCGTGCGAGAGGTGGGGGCGGGTGGCGGCGGCGAGGCGGCGCGCGGGACGCGTCGAGGTGCGCATCGTGACCTCCGGAGGGTGCGGACGGGACCGGCGGGGCGGCGCCGGGCGCGCGGCCCGGCGCCGCCCGGACGGGTCAGCCGTCGATGGCGCCCTGGATGTCGGCGACCATCTTGTCCCAGGCTGCGACGGGCTCCTGCTGGCCGGTGAGGATCGCCGCCTCGGTCACGCCCCAGAAGGCCCAGACCGAGCCCATCTCGGGGATCGACGGCATGGGGACGGCCTCGGCGCCGACCGTCTGGAAGCCGGCCACGACCGGGTCGCTCGCGGCCTTCTCCGCGGCGGCCGTCAGCGCCGGCGGCCGGCCGCCGGCCTCGAACAGCGCGGTCTGCGCCTCCTCGGTGGACAGGTAGTTGACGACGAAGTCGTTGGCGAGCAGCTTGTTCTGGCTCTGCGCCGAGACGAAGAAGCCCTGCACGCCCACGAACGGCCGGGCCGGCTCGCCGCCGGCGCTCGGGATCGGGTCGATCGCGAGGTTCATGCCCTCGAACTGCTCGAGCATCCACGGGCCGCCGACGATGAACGGGGACTTGCCGTTCTTGAAGGCGTCCACGGCGATGTCGTAGGTGACGTCCGGGCTCAGCACGCCGGCCTCGCCCTGGGCGGCGAGCCACTCGGCGAACGCGTGGCCGCCGTCGCCGCCGAGCGCGAGCTCGGGCTCGTACGAGCCGTCCGCGTTCTGCGTGAACACCGGGGCGCCGAACGACGTCTGCAGCGGGTAGTACGTGTACGGGTCGCCCTCGGCCCCGGTCTGCAGCAGCACCGGGTACTCCGCGCCGGCGGCCTCGCCCGCGGCGACGGCGTCGTCCCACGTGGCCGGCGCCTGGTCGGCGAGGTCGGCGTTGCGGATCAGGGCGATGTTCTCGATGGCGTAGGGCAGGCCGTAGACCTGGCCGTCCTGGGTGAACGCCTGGATCGAGACCGGCTCGAAGCCGGCGGCCTTGTCGCCCAGCTCGAGCGGCTCCACGACGCCGTTCGTGGTCAGCTCGCCGAGCCAGTCGTGGGCGCCGACGGTGACGTCCGGGCCCTTGCCGGTCGGCACCTGGGCGAGGAAGTCCGGGCGGATGTCGTCGTAGTTCTTCTGCACGATCTCCACGGTGGTGTCCGTGGCCTCCTCGAACGCCGCGGCGGCCTCGGTGACGGCGGCCTTGCGGGTCTCGTCGGTCCAGACGGTGAGGGTCGCGCCGGCGGCCGCGGAAGGGCTGTCCGAGCCCTCGGCGGCGGCGTCGGTCTCGGCGTCGCCCCCGGACGAGCAGGCGGCGAGCGCGAGGGTGGCCGTCGTGGCCACGGCCAGAAGGATGCTCCGTCGCATCGAACACTCCAGTGTGCTGGTTCGTCGCCCGGCGCGGCACTGCCCCGAGCGCTGACGCGGCTCAACGTAGGGGGCGGGACGCCGGTTCGGCAACCATTGCGGCAAGGTTGCACGGACCGTTGCAGGATCGTTGCACACCCTGGCAGGATCGCCCCCGCGCCGCCTGGCGCCCCGACCACGGAACGAGGAGGTCCCGTGCCGCCTTCCCACGGCCGCACTCGGCTGGTGGACGTCGCCGCCCTCGCCGGCGTCTCGACCGCCACGGTCTCGCGGGTCCTCAACGGCAAGGGGACGATCGCGCCCGAGACGCGACAGTCCGTGCTCGCGGCGCTCGACACCCTCGGCTACGAGCGCCCGAGCGCGCCCGCCAGCTCGGCCGGGCTCGTGGGGCTCGTCGTGCCCGAGCTGACGAACCCCGTCTTCCCCGCGATGGCGCAGACGGTCGAGACGCTGCTCGCGCAGTCCGGCTACACCCCGCTTCTGTGCACGCAGTCGCCCGGCTCCACCACGGAGGACGAGTACATCGAGACGCTCGTCGAGCGCGGCGTGGCCGGCATCGTCTTCGTCTCCGGCCTGCACGCCGACACCACCGCCGGCCGCGAGCGCTACCTGCGCCTGCAGGAGCGCGGGGTGCCGTTCGTGCTGGTCGGAGGCCACGCGCCCGAGGTCGACGTGCCGCAGGTCTCCCCCGACGACGCCGAGGCGGTGCGCCTCGCGGTGCGGCACCTGGTGTCCCAGGGCCACCGCCGGATCGGCCTGGCGATCGGGCCCGAGCGCTTCGTCCCTGCCCGGCGCAAGCGCGCGGCGTTCCTCGCGGCGCTCGTCGAGCACGGGCTCGCGGCCGACGAGGCCGGCGCCGCGTCGCACGTGGTCTCCGGGCTCTATACGGTGGAGGGGGGCCGGGCCGCCGCGGCCGAGCTCCTCGACGCGGGCCACACCGGGCTCGTGTGCGGCTCCGACCTCATGGCGCTCGGCGCCGTGCGCGCGGCGCGCTCGCGCGGCCTGCGCGTGCCCGACGACGTCTCCGTCGTCGGCTACGACGACTCGCCGCTCATGGCCTTCACCGACCCGCCCCTGACCACCGTGCGGCAGCCCGTGCAGACCGTCTGCCGGGCCGCCGTCGGGGCGCTGCTCACCGAGATCCGCGGCGAGCGAGCCCCGCGCTCGGAGCTGCTCGTCGAGCCCGAGCTCGTGGTGCGAGGATCGACGGGGGCCGCCCCCGCCGGCGCCCCGCCGCCCGCTCCGGAGCCCACCTCACCGTCCACCCCACCGCCCGCCGAAGGAGAAGCATGACCCAGGTCCACGCCGCGTTCCCGACCGCCGAGTGGTGGCGCACCGCCGTCATCTACCAGGTGTACCCGCGCTCGTTCGCGGACTCGGACGGCGACGGCGTCGGCGACCTGCCCGGCATCACCGCGCGCCTGGACCACCTGGCGCGCCTCGGCGTCGACGCGGTGTGGCTCAGCCCCTTCTACCGCTCGCCGCAGAAGGACGCCGGCTACGACGTCGCCGACTACCGCGACATCGACCCCGTGTTCGGCACGCTGGACGACGCCGACGCGATGGTCGCCGCCGCCCACGAGCGCGGGCTGCGCGTGATCGTCGACCTGGTGCCCAACCACACCTCGGCCGACCACGCGTGGTTCCGGGCGGCGCTGGCCGCCGCCCCGGGCTCGCCGGAGCGCGCGCGCTACCTGTTCCGCGACGGCAAGGGCCCGGACGGCACCGAGCCGCCCAACGACTGGCGCTCCGTCTTCGGCGGCCCCGCCTGGACCCGCGTCACCGAGCCCGACGGCACGCCCGGCCAGTGGTACCTGCACCTGTTCGACTCCTCGCAGCCGGACCTCGACTGGACCCACCCCGAGGTGCGGGCGGAGTTCGTCTCGGTGCTGCGGTTCTGGCTGGACCGCGGGGTCGACGGCTTCCGCGTCGACGTGGCGCACGGCCTGGTCAAGGCCGAGGGTCTGCCCGACTGGGGCCGCGAGGTCGAGATGGTCGGCGGCACCGTCGACGCGGCGGGCGACCCCGCCGCCGACGCCGCGGCGGCCGGCGAGGACGCCGACGTGGTGACCGGCGCCGGGGACCCCGGCCCGATGTTCGACCAGGACGGCGTGCACGAGATCTACCGCGAGTGGCGCAAGGTCGTCGAGGAGTACGACGGCGAGCGCGCCCTGGTCGCCGAGGCCTGGGTGGAGCCGCTGAGCCGGCTGGCCCGGTACGTGCGCCCGGACGAGATGCACCAGGCGTTCAACTTCACCTTCCTCACCACCCGGTGGGACGCCGCCGCCTACCGCCGCGTGATCACGGCGTCGCTGCGCGCCAACGACGCCGTCGGGGCGCCGACCACCTGGGTGCTGTCCAACCACGACGTGGTGCGCCACCCCTCGCGGCTCGGGCTGCCCGACCCCGGTTCCCGCCCGCACGGCATCGCGGCGACCGACGTCCAGCCGGACGAGGAGCTCGGGCTGCGCCGCGGCCGCGCCGCGACGCTGCTGATGCTCGGCCTGCCGGGCTCGGCGTACGTCTACCAGGGCGAGGAGCTCGGTCTGCCCGAGCACACGACCCTGCCCGACGAGGTCCGCACCGACCCGGCGTTCTTCCGCACGCGCGGCACGGCCGAGGCGGAGGCCGGCCGCGACGGCTGCCGCGTGCCGCTGCCGTGGCAGGCCGACGCCCCGGCGTTCGGCTTCTCCCCCACCGGCGCCTCGTGGCTGCCGCAGCCGCGGGAGTGGGCGCGCTACGCCGCCGACGCCCAGGACGGCGTCGAGGGCTCGACGCTGGAGATGTACCGCGCCGCGCTGCGGCTGCGCCGCGAGCGCCGGCTGGGCGCCGGCGGGCTCGAGTGGGTCGACGCGCAGCCCGACGTCGTGGCCTTCCGGACCGTGGACGCCGACGGCCGCGGCACGGCCGTGGTGGCCAACCTCGGTGCGACGCCGGTGCCGCTGCCGGCCGGCGCGCGGGTGCTGCTCGCCTCGGGGCCGCTCGGCGACGACGGCACGGTCCCGGCCGACACCACGGTCTGGCTCGACGCCTGACGGCGGGCCGCGAGCGTCGCGGTTCCCCGGTTCCCCGGGTCGGGAGGCCGGGGACCGCGACGCTCGCGGGGGGTCACCCGGCGGTGTGCTGCGCGTCACCTCGATGTCACCCGCACCTCCTAGGGTGTGCGCGGCCGGACGAACCGGTCATCAGCACGTCGAGGGGGGACCTCCCGTGAAGACCCGTACCACCGCCGCGGTCACCGCCGCGCTCCTGGCCGCCTCGGGCGCCGCAGCGCTGCCCGCCGCCGCCTCGCCGCCGCCGAAGGTGTCGGACACGCTGGACCTGACCATGCTCGCCACCACCGACCTGCACGGCCGCGTGGCCAGCTGGGACTACTTCCGCGACGCGCCCTACTCCGACGCCGCGGGCGACCGCGTGGGCCTGGCCTCGGTCGCGTCCGTCGTCGACGAGGTGCGCGCCGAGGTGGGCGACGACCGCCTGCTGGTCGTGGACAACGGCGACGCGCTCCAGGGCACGCCGCTGAGCTACTACTACGCCGTCCAGGAGCCGGTCGACGAGACCGGCGCGGTGCACCCCATGGCCGCCGCGTACGACGCCATCGGCTACGACGCGCAGGTGGTCGGCAACCACGAGTTCAACTACGGGCTCGACCTGCTCGACGCCTACACCGAGGACGTCGGCTTCCCCGTGCTGGGCGCCAACGTCCTCGACGCGGCGACGGGCGAGCCCGCGCTGGCCCCGTACACCCTGGTGCGCAAGCACGTGAAGGGCCACAAGCCCGTGACCGTCGGCGTGCTGGGCCTGACCACGCCGGGCTCGGCGATCTGGGACAAGGCCAACGTCGAGGGCCGGCTGGAGTTCCAGGACATGGCCGAGGCAGCGCGCACGTGGGTGCCGCGGGTGCGCGCGGCCGGCGCCGACGTCGTGGTCGTGCTCTCCCACTCGGGCACCGGCGCCTCGTCCTACGACGAGAGCGTCGCGCCGCCGGAGAACGCGTCCGACGTCATCGCCCGCACGGTGCCCGGCATCGACGTCATGGTGGTCGGCCACACCCACCTCGACCGGCCGTCGCAGGTCGTCACCAACGAGGTGACCGGCGAGGACGTGCTCCTGACGCAGCCGTACCGGTTCGGCTCGACCGTCTCGCGGGTCGACCTGTCGCTGGCCAAGGTGCGGGGGAGGTGGACCGTCGCGTCGACGTCGGCCACGGCGATCCGCACCAAGGACTACCCGGAGTCGCAGGAGGTCCTCGACCTCGTGGGCGAGCAGCACCGCACCACCGTCGACTACGTCAACCAGGTGGTCGCCACCTCGGCGCAGGAGCTGTCGGCCGCGACGTCCCGCTACGAGGACACCCCGATCATCGACTTCATCCAGCAGGTGCAGACCGACACGGTCGACGCCGCGCTGGACGGGACCGCCTACGCCGACCTGCCGGTCCTGTCGGTCGCCGCGCCCTTCTCCCGCACGGCGGTCTTTCCCGCCGGCGACGTGTCCGTGAAGGACATCGCCGGGCTGTACGTGTACGACAACACGCTGCAGGCCGTGGCGATGACCGGCGCGCAGGTGAAGGACTACCTGGAGTACTCCAACAGGTACTTCGCGACCGTCCCGGCGGGCGGCACGTTCGACCCCGCGCGCGACACCGCCGCCGGCGGCACCCCGGACTACAACCTCGACCTGCTGTCGGGCGTGCGCTACGAGGTGGACCTGTCGCAGCCGGTCGGCTCGCGGGTCGAGAGCCTCACCCTGGCCGACGGGACGCCGCTGGCCGCCGACGCCGAGGTGGTCGTCGCGGTGAACAACTACCGCCGCTCGGGCGGCGGCGGGTTCCCGCACGTCGCGTCCGCGCCGGTCGTCCACGACGAGCAGCAGGAGATCCGCCAGCTGCTCATCGACTGGGCCCAGGACCGCGGGGCGATCGACCCGGCCGACTTCTGGGACGAGTCCTGGTGGCTGACGGTGGACGGCGAGCGTGTCTCGGGCTGACGCGGCAGTCGAGGAGGGCGGGGGTCAGCCGCCGCTGACGCTGAGCTCTGCCTCGCGAAGCTTGGCCTCCCACTCGGCGTCGAGCTCGCGCGAGTCGAGCCAGCCGTACGGCAGGTGCGGCGTCTTGGGCGAGCCGGCGCGGCCGCGCTGGCCCTCGGCGGCCTCGCCCGGGTAGGGCGCGTCGAGGTCGAGGGCGTCGAGCCGCTCGCGCAGCTCGGCCAGCGTGGAGACCATGGCCAGGGCGTGGCGGGCGTCGCCGCCGACGGCGTAGCCCTTGAGGTACCAGGCCATGTGCTTGCGCAGGTCGCGCATGCCCTTGCCCTCGTCGCCGTCGAAGAACTCGATCATCAGCTCGCCGTGCCGGTAGATGGTCTCGGCGACCTCGCGCAGCCCGGGCCGCACCCGCACGACCTCGCCGTGGAACGCGGCGGCGAGGTCGGCGAACAGCCACGGCCGGCCCTGGCAGCCGCGGCCGACGACGACCCCGTCGGCGCCCGTCTCGCGCACCAGGCGGATCGCGTCGTCGGCCGACCAGATGTCGCCGTTGCCGAGCACCGGGATGCGGGTCACGACCTCCTTGAGGCGGGCGATCGACTCCCACTCGGCCTCGCCGGAGTAGTGCTGGGCGACGGTGCGCGCGTGCAGCGCCACCGCGGCCGCGCCGGCGTCCTGCGCGATCCGGCCGGCCTCGAGGTAGGTGAGGTGGTCCTCGTCGATGCCCTTGCGCATCTTGACGGTCACCGGCACGCCGTACGGCTCGGCCGCGCGGACCGCCGCGCGCACGATGTCGGTGAACAGCTGCCGCTTCCACGGCAGCGCGCCGCCGCCGCCCTTGCGGGTCACCTTGGGCACGGGGCAGCCGAAGTTGAGGTCGACGTGGTCGGCGCGGTCCTCGGCGGCGATCAGCCGCACCGCCGCCGCGACCGTCGCGGGGTCGACGCCGTACACCTGCACCGACCGCGGCTGCTCCTCCGGGCCGAAGGTCACGATGCGCAGCGCCTCGGGGTTGCGCTCGACCAGGGCGCGGCTGGTGACCATCTCGGCCACGTACAGGCCGGGGTCGTGGCCGGTCGACGCGCCGGCCTCGCGGCACAGGGTGCGGAAGGCGGTGTTCGTCACGCCCGCCATCGGCGCCAGCACCACCGGGGTGTCCACGGTGATCGGGCCGATCTGCAGCGGCGGCAGCACCCGCTCGCCGGTGGCGGGGGCAGCCTGGTCCTTCGTGTCCAGGGTCGCGGTCATCCGTCCATTGTCGCCCCCGGGGCCGTGCTCAGCGGGAGGCCAGGTACTCGGCGCCGGCCGCCCGCAGCCGGGCGTGCACGTCGCCGTAGGCGCCCGCGCCGCCCAGCACCGTCTTGGGCAGCTTCGCCACCATCGTGTAGTTGGGGTCGCACACGTTGGCGGCCGGGGCGAGCCCCGCCTGGCTGACGAGCTGGTAGGAGTCGAGCACGTCCATGCCGGTGAGCTCGCCGGTCCAGTCGACCAGCTCCTTCTGGCTGATGCGGAAGGCGTCCTCCAGCGGGCGGACCGACCCGGTGGTCATGAGGAAGTCGTCCGACTCCAGCCGCGGCCAGGCGGGCGCCGCGCCCTTGACCAGGTCGACCGCCACGACGGTGTGCATCGCGCTCTCGAGGCCGGTGCCGCAGACCTCGCCCTCGCCCTGGCGGGCGTGCCCGTCGCCGATGGACAGCATCGCGCCCGGGACGTTGACCGGCAGGTACAGCGTGACGCCGGCGCGGACCTCGGGGGTGTCCATGTTGCCGCCGTGGGTGGACGGCGTGCTCACGAGGCGCACCTCGCCGCCGGCCGGCGCGACGCCGACCGTGCCGTGCATGGGGTCGAGCGGCAACCGCACCTCGTAGTCGCTGGTGCGGGCGCGGAAGGTGGCGGTCCACGACTCGAGGTCGATGTCGTAGAACCACACCCGCTCCTCGAGCGGCGCGTGCAGCATCGCCGTCTCGTGCGTCGTCGTCAGCGCCCCGAAGTGCGGGAACGTGCTGGATATCGCGTACGGGCGCGCCGGGACGATGGACACGAAGTGCACGGCGAGCAGGTCGCCGGGCTCGGCGCCCGCCACCTCGATCGGGCCGGAGACCGGGTTGAGCTCGGTGAACGGCACGACGTCGGAGGGCAGCTGGTCCGGGGAGGTGACCCGGCCGCCGAAGCAGTCCTCGGTGCTGACCTCGACGAGGTCGCCGGGGCGCACCGCGAGCCGCGGCTCGGCGCCGCCGAAGGTGTACGAGTACTCCCCCGGGCCGGGGTCCAGGCGGTGGACGGTCATCGGACGGTCTCCTTCGCGTCGTCGGCGTCGGTGACGGAGCCGGCGGCCACAGGGGTGGTGGCCGGCTCCTCGGGCAGGTCGATGCGCCCGCGGCGGCGCAGCACGACGGCCAGCACCACACCGACGGCGAGCCACACCAGGCCGATCGCCTGGGCGTACGGGCGGGCGTTGAGCATCACCGCGGCGATCACCAGGAAGCCCACCACGGGCAGCACCACGTGCACGCCCCAGCGCCGCGAGCGCTGCTTGACCACAAAGAACCACACCACGGTGGCGTTGAGCATGAGGAAGGCGGTCAGCGCGCCGAAGTTCACCAGCGTGGAGATGGTGGCCAGGCCGTCGGGCAGGTAGGTCAGCCAGATGCCCAGCACCAGGGAGACGCCCGCCACGAGGAACGTGGCGTTGACCGGCACGCCGTGCTTGGGGTGGACCTTCTTGAGGAAGGCGGGCAGCTGCCGGTCGCGCGCCATCGCGAACAGCAGGCGGGACGTGGCCGCCTGGGCCACCAGCGCGTTGGCGAAGCCCCACGCGACGGCGGTCGCGGCGGCGGTGAGCACGTACAGCCAGTGCCCGCCGGCGACCTCGGCCGCCTCGTAGAAGGCGACGCCGTCGGGGTCACCGTTCGCCACGAGGCCGGCGGGGTCGGGCACGAGCATGGACGCGACCCAGGTCTGGGCGATGAAGACCAGGCCGACGACGAGCAGCGCCAGGAACATGGAGCGGCCGAGCTGCTTGGTGGTGCCGGTGTGCTCCTCGGCGAGGGTGGAGATGCCGTCGAAGCCGAGGAACGACAGCACGGCGATGGACACGGCCGCCAGGACGATGCTCGGCGTGAACGTCTCGGGGTTGAAGAAGGCCTCGAGCGAGAAGCCGTTGCCCTTGCCCTGCGCGACGGCGACCACGCCGATGACGAGGAAGATGGCGAGCACGACGAGCTCGGCGGCGAGCATGACCTTGTTGGTCAGCGCCGTCAGCGTGATGCCGAGGTAGTTGATCGCGGTGTTGAGCACGATGAAGCCGACGACCCACGCCCACACCGGCACGGCCGGCACCATGCCTGCCATCGCCATGCCCGCGGCCAGGTACAGCAGGCTCGGGATCAGCACGTAGTCGAGCAGGATCATCCAGCCGGCCACGAAGCCGAGCGGGCGGGTCGCCCCGCGCCCGACGTAGGTGTAGACCGAGCCGGCCATCGGGAACGCCTGCGCCATCTGGGCGTAGGAGCTGGCGGTGCACATCATGGCGAGCATGCCCACGACGTACGCCAGCGGGGGCATGCCGCCGCTGGTCTGGTAGACGCTGCCGAAGATCGCGAACGGCGCGATCGGCACCATGAAGACCAGGCCGTAGACGATGAGGTCGGAGTAGCTGAGCCGGCGGCGCAGCTCCTGGGAGTAGCCGAACTGCTCGACGCCGCTCGTCGGTGCCGTGCTGGACATGGGCGGTTCCTTCGCGAGTGCGAGTGACGGGACGCACGCATGTTTCCATCCGGAAATGTCGTCCACGTTACGCGCCCGCATCGCGGACGACGCGGGCGTCAGCCGCCCACGACGCGCAGCTCGGTCCCCTCGGCCCGGGCCAGCACGGCGGCCGCCCCGGCCGACGGCGCCGCGAGCGCCGCGCCCGGCACGCCGGCGCACAGCCCCAGCACGACGCCGGTGCCGCGGTAGCAGCCCTCGGCGTACGCCCCGGGCACGGGGGCGTCCGGGCCGAACCGTGCGGTGTACGCCTCGAGCAGCCGCAGGTGCTCGTCGTCCTGCATCGCCAGGAACGTCGGCATCGCCGTGTAGAGCCGCCCGGAGTCGTCGCCGCCCACCGCGTACAGGCAGCTCTCGTCGAGCGCGGTGCACAGCCGCAGGAAGTCCTCGCCCACCCCGGCCTCCGCGACCGCCCGGTGGAAGCGCACGCCGTCGCGCCCCACGAGCGAGACCAGCACGCCGTCCGCGCCGGCCGCGGCGATGGCGTCCAGCGCGGCGGCCGGCTCGTGCCCGCCGAGCGGGGACAGCCGCTCGCCGACCACCTCGTGCCCCAGGTCGCGCAGGATCGCGACGGCGGCGCGGTGCACGTGCCGGGGCCACACGTAGTCGTTGCCCACGAGGAACCAGCGCCGCGCCCCCTCGCGGCGGGCGAGCCGGCCGAGCGCCTGCCGCAGCTGCCCCACCGGGTCGACGCCGGTGAGCACCGACGCCGGCTGCGGCCGGGCGAACTCGTGCGGCGGGGTGAAGACGTACGGCACCCGCCCCTCGACCGCCTGCGCGACGCTCGAGCGCACGTCCGACGTGTGCGCCCCGACCAGGCCGTCGACGGCGCCGCCCAGCACGAGCGACCGGGCCTGCGCCGCCACGGCGGCAGGCCGGTCGCCGGCGTCGACCAGGACGAGCTCGACCGGCCGGCCGGTGCGCTCGGCGAACTGCTCGGCCGCCAGCCGGGCGCAGTTGACGACGGCGGAGCCGACGATGCCCATCACCCCGGACAGCGGCGTGAGCAGCCCGACGGCGACGGCGCCCGCGGCGCGGCCGCGCAGCGTCGCCTCCAGGGCGAGCACTAGGCTGACCGGCGACGAGTCCACGTGCCCCAGTATCGGGGCACGCCCCGCCCCGATCCCGGAGGACGCGTGACGCCCACGACCGGCGACGACCGGCCGCTCACCGCGAGCGAGCTGCTCGTGGTGGCCGAGCGGCTGCAGCGCCGGCTCGCGGCGGGCCTCGCGGTGGCGCTCGCCGACGAGGCCACCACCGTGGACCAGTGGCGCACGCTGGAGCTCGTCGACCGCCTCGACGGCCCGACGATGGGCCGGCTCGCCGAGGCGTCCGGCCTGCCGAACGCGACGCTGAGCCGGGTGGTCGACGCCCTGGAGGACTCGGCGGCGCTGTTCCGGCTGCCCGACCCGGGCGACCGACGCCGCCTGACGGTCCGCCTCACCGACACCGGCCGCGACCGGCTCGGCCGGCTGCGCCACCTCGTCGCGGCGTGGGACGCCGCCGTCGCCGAGGAGCTCGCGACGCCCGACGCCGCGCGGGTCCGGCGCGCGGCCGGCGGCCTCGCCGGGGGCCCCGCGGCGCGGTGACGCGCCGCGCGGGACGGGGTCTCCTGCGACGTGCCCGCATGCGCCACACTGTCCTCATGCGCGCCGCCCGCCTCGCCGCCTCCGCCCTGTCCGTCGCCGCACTGCTCGCCGTCGCGGCCTGCTCCCCCGCCGACGACGGCGCCACGGGCGACGCCTCGAGCGCGGGCCCCGACGCCGGCTACGTCACGCCGGGCAAGCTGACGGTCGCCACCGGCGAGCCTGCCTACTCCCCCTGGGTCGAGGACGACGACCCCGCCTCGGGCCAGGGGTTCGAGGCCGCCGTCGCCTACGCCGTGGCCGAGGAGCTGGGCTTCGCGCAGGACGACGTCGTATGGGTGCGCACCGGGTTCGAGCAGGCGATCGCGCCGGGGCCGAAGGACTTCGACCTCAACGTCCAGCAGTTCACCATCACCGACGAGCGCCGCACCGCCGTCGACTTCTCGACGCCGTACTACACGACGGCCCAGGTGGTGGTGACGCTCGAGGGCACCCCGGCGGCCGGCGCCACCTCGCTCGCCGAGCTCGAGCCGCTGGCGGTCGGCGCGGCGTCGGGCAGCACGAGCTTCGAGGCGGCCGAGGCGCAGATCGCCCCCGCCGCCGGCGTGCAGGTGTTCAACACCAACGACGACGCCAAGCTCGCCCTGCAGAACGGCCAGGTCGACGCGATCGTCGTCGACCTGCCCACCGCGTTCTACCTCGTCGGCGCCGAGCTCGAGGGCGGCGTGATCGTGGGCCAGCTGCCCGACTCGGCCGGCGGCGACGAGCTCGGGTTCGTGCTGGAGAAGGACTCCCCGCTGACCGACGACGTGAGCGCGGCCGTCGACGCGCTGCGCGAGGACGGCACGCTCGCCGCGCTGGAGGACGAGTGGCTCGGCTCGGCCGGCGCCGCGCCGGTGCTGCAGTGACCGAGCCCGCGGTGTCCCGGCCTGCCGTGGCCGGGCCGGCGACGCCCCACGCGCCCAGCGCGCTGGAGCTGCGGCGCCGCGCGTTCCGCAAGCGCCAGGGCTACCGCTCCGTCGTGGTGAGCCTGGTCAGCACGCTGGTGTTCGTCGCGGTCGTCGTGCTCGTGCTGCGGGCCACGCCCGGGTGGCCGCGCGTGGCCGACGCGTTCTTCGACCCCGAGGCGGCGTGGCGCTCCCTGCCGCGGGTGCTCGAAGGGCTGTGGCTGAACGTCCGCGTGCTGCTCGTGGCCAGCGTCGGCGTCGTGCTGCTCGCCCTGCTCGTGGCGAGCGTGCGCACGCTGCGCGGCCCGGTGTTCTTCCCCTTGCGGGCCCTGGCCGCGGGGTACACCGACCTGTTCCGCGGCATCCCGCTGATCATCGTGCTGTACCTGGTCGGCTTCGGCGTCCCCGGCCTGCGGTTCTTCCCCCGGATGGACGCCGCCGTCTGGGGCACCATCGCCCTGGTGCTCGTGTACGGCGCCTACGTGGCCGAGGTGTTCCGCGCCGGCATCGAGGCCGTGCACCCGTCCCAGCGCCTGGCCGCGCGCGGGCTCGGCCTGAGCCACGGGCAGACGATGCGCCGCGTCGTGCTGCCGCAGGCCCTGCGCAAGGTGACGCCGGCCCTGATGAACGACTTCGTCGCGCTGCAGAAGGACGTGGGCCTGATCTCCGTGCTCGGCGCCGTCGACGCGGTGCGGGCGGCGCAGATCGAGACGTCGCGGTACTACGACTTCACGCCGTACGTGGTGGCCGGCCTGCTGTTCGTGCTGCTCGCCCTGCCGATGATCCGGCTGACCGACTGGTACTCGGCGCGCGTACGCGCCCGCGAGCAGATGGGGAGCGTGGTGTGAGCGAGCCGGTCCTGCGGATGAGCGGGGTGTGGTGCGCGTTCGGCGACCACGAGGTGCTGCGCGGCATCGACCTGGAAATCCAGCGCCACGAGGTGGTCGCGCTCATCGGCGCGAGCGGGTCGGGCAAGTCGACGCTGCTGCGCACGGCCAACCTGCTCGAGCACATCGACGACGGGCAGATCTTCCTCACCGGCGAGGACGTGTCGGACCCGCGGGTCGACGGCGACGCCGTCCGCGCCCGCATCGGCACGGTGTTCCAGTCCTACAACCTGTTCCCGCACCTGTCGGTGCTGGACAACGTGACCCTCGCGGCGCGCGTGGTGCACAGGCGGCCCCGGGCCGAGGCCGAGGCGCGCGGCCGCGAGCTGCTCGCGTCGATCGGCCTGGCCGCCAAGGCGGACGCCTACCCCGACACGCTCTCGGGCGGCCAGCAGCAGCGCGTGGCCATCGTGCGCGCGATCGCCACCGACCCGGAGCTGCTGCTGCTCGACGAGATCACGAGCGCGCTGGACCCGGAGCTGGTGGGCGAGGTGCTCGACCTGGTGCGCTCGCTCAAGGCCCGCGGCGCGACGATCCTCATGGCCACCCACGAGATGGCCTTCGCCCGCGACGTCGCCGACCGCGTGGTGTTCCTCGACGCCGGCCGCGTGCTGGAGCAGGGGCCGCCCGCCGAGATCCTGGTCGCGCCGCGTGAGCCGCGCACCCGCGAGTTCCTGGCCCGCGTGCTCACGCACTGAGCGCGGGCGCCCGGAACTGCTCGGGCGCCCGGGCGCCCGGCCCGGACGGTCAGGCGAAGGTGACGCCCTGCGCCAGCGGCAGCTCGGTCGAGTAGTTGATCGTGTTGGTGGCCCGGCGCATGTACTGCTTCCACGCGTCCGACCCGGACTCCCGGCCGCCGCCCGTCGACTTCTCGCCGCCGAACGCCCCGCCGATCTCGGCGCCCGAGGTACCGATGTTGACGTTGACGATGCCGCAGTCCGACCCGGCCTCCGACAGGAAGACCTCGGCCTCCCGCGCGTCGAGCGTGAAGATCGCGCTCGACAGGCCCTGCGGGACGGCGTTGTGCAGCTCGATGGCCTCCTCGAGCGTGTCGTAGGCGAGCACGTAGAGGACCGGGGCGAAGGTCTCCCGGCGCACGACGTCGCCCTGTCCAGGCACCCGGACGATCGCCGGGGCGACGTACGTGGCCCGCGGCGCGCCGTCGACCTGGACCGCCTGCCCGCCGACGACCAGCTCGCCGCCGTCGGCCACCGCCTCGGCGACGGCCGCGGCCATGGCGTCGCCCGCCGCGGCGTCGACGAGCGGCCCCACGAGCACCCCCTCGGTGCGCGGGTCGCCGACGCGCAGCGACCGGTACACGGCCGCCAGCCGCTCCACCAGGTCGTCGACGACGGACCGGTGGGCGATGACGCGCCGCAGCGTGGTGCACCGCTGCCCGGCGGTGCCGGCGGCGGCGAACACGATGCCGCGCACCGCGAGGTCGAGGTCGGCCGACGGCGTCACCACGGCGGCGTTGTTGCCGCCGAGCTCCAGCAGGTAGCGGCCGCCGCGCGCGGCGACGACGGGGGCGACCTGCCGGCCCATCCGCTCCGAGCCGGTGGCCGACAGCAGCGCGACCCGCTCGTCGGCCACGAGCACCTCCCCCGCCGCGCGCCCGCCGAGGACGAGCCGGTGCACCCCGGCGGGGGCCCCGGCCTCGGTCAGCGCGCGCTCGAGCAGGGTCGCCGCGCCGAGGGCGCACAGCGGCGTGCGCTCCGAGGGCTTCCACACGACGGTGTCGCCGCACACGAGCGCCACCGCCGTGTTCCACGCCCACACCGCCACGGGGAAGTTGAACGCGGTGACGAGGCCGACGACGCCGAGCGGGTGCCACGTCTCCATGAGCCGGTGACGGGGCCGCTCGGACGGCAGCGTGCGCCCGCCGAGCGAGCGCGAGAGACCGACGGCGAGGTCGCAGACGTCGATCATCTCCTGGACCTCGCCGAGCGCCTCGGCGGTGATCTTGCCCGCCTCGATCGTCACGAGCTCGGCCAGGTCGGCCCGGTGCTCGGCGATGAGCTCCCCCAGGCGCTTGACGACCTGGCCGCGGACCGGCGCGGGCACGGAGCGCCACGTGCGGAACGCCTCGGCGGCCTCGCCCACCGCCGCCGAGGCGTCGCCGGCCGTGGCCTCCCGCACGTGCAGCATCGGCTCGCCGGACAGGGGCGAGACCGCCGCCAGCCCCGCGTCGGCGGCGGGCGGCGTGGCGCCCAGCCGCTCGAGCGCGGCGAGCGCCGCGTCGCGCAGCTCGGCGGTGAGCATGGACGGGGTGGTCGTGGTCATGCCGGTGCTCCCTGGGGCGGGGTCGGGACGGAAGGGTCCGAGGGGTCGAGCGCAGCGGGGTCGTGGGCGTCGAGGGCGGTCGCCCGCTCCAGCACGTCCGGGGCCACGCCCAGGCGGCCGGCCGCCGCCATCAGGGAGTCGGCCACCTGGGCGGCGTAGAGGGCGAACGGGTCGTGCAGCTCGCGGCCGACGGCGCCGGACATCCAGTCGGCGTCGCGCTCGGCGCCCTCCTGGGTGGCGTCCTTGGCGCCCTCGTCGGTGAGGTTGGACTGGAAGATGCCGGCGGCCGAGCGCGGCAGGAAGTCCTCGTAGACGACGGGCTCGCGCCGCACCCGCGCCGCGAGCCGGGCGGCGGGGTCGCGGACACCGTCGTCGGCCGCGCCGCCGCCGTCGGCCGCGTCGTCGACCGCGTCGTCGACCGCGTCGTCGACCGCGTACGTGAAGTACCCCAGGCCGCGCGCGACGAGCCCCGCCTCCGAGGCCGGGAAGGCGGCGCGCCACACCGCGCGGGCCAGGTCCTGGCGGGCGGCCTCCCCCAGCCCGGCGGCGCGCTCGTCGACCTCGACGACGGCGGCGTCGTACACGGCGCGGCCGGCCGGGGTGAGCGCGATGCCGCGCGCCTCGACCTCGCCGAACCGGACGCGCAGCGCGTCCTCGACCACCGCGCCGTCGGGCGTGCGGAACAGCCGCGGCTCGGCGAGCGCCCGGAAGGACGTCTGGCGCAGCAGCACGTCGGGCCCCTCCCACCGCGGCGGTCCCTGGATCGCGGGGATCATCGTGATGCCGCGCGCCTGCATGCGGGCGTAGAGGTCGTCGATGTCCAGCACGCGCGGGGTCAGGTGGTTGATGTGCGTGCTGGCGACGCCGCCGATGTCCGCGGCGACGGCCGAGACGGCCTCGAGCTCGCGGTACCAGGCCTGGTCGACGGGCTCGCGCGAGAGCTCGAACGCCTGCGTGGCCAACCGCAGGAACTCCTCGGCGTCCGCGGCGGCCAGGCCGCCGTCGGCCTCCGCGCGGTCCGCGAGCGCCAGCAGCGCGGGGCCGAACAGCGTGCGGGCGTCGAGGAACCGCTCGAGCCGCGCCTGCAGGTCGGCGCCGAAGAACCGGCGGTCGGACGGCACGAGCATCGAGGTGAAGACCCGGAACGGGTTGCGCGCCAGCTCGGCCCGCTCGACGGGCCGGAACGCCGTGGAGATCACCGGGACCGACGACGAGGAGGCGTCGCGCAGGTCGTAGAAGCCGACCGGGTGCATCCCCATCGCGCCGAAGACCCGCGCCACCTGCGCCAGCTCGCGCGGGGTGCCGACGCGGATGGCGCCGTGGCGCTCGGCGGTGACGCGCTCGATCGACCCGAGGCGCTCGGCGTCGGCGCCCCGCGCGGCGGCCACGTCGGCGTTGACCTCGTGCGCCACCTCCAGCAGCGTCGTGTAGGCCGGCACCTCGTGGCCGTACATGTCGGACAGCGAGCGGGCGAACGCCGCCCGCAGCTGCCAGGGCTCGAGGAACCCGGGTCCGGGCCCGACGGACCCGGGCTCGCGGCCCCCGGCGGTCGGTGCGGGCATGGCGTCCCTCCACGTCGTCGTGTCCCCTCACGGGAACGTAGCACCGACGAATGTCCCGCGGGTATGCCCGACGGCCGGTGGATCTCCGGCGGGACGGCGAAGGGCCCGGACAAGCACCGTCCCGCGAGGGGATGGTGCCCGTCCGGGCCCTCGAGCCGGGTGCGGCCGGCGCGCCGGGTCAGACCCCCGGCAGGCGCTGCGCCAGGTAGCCGGCCACCTGGTCGAGCGCGACGCGGTCCTGCGCCATCGTGTCGCGGTGACGGATGGTGACCGCCTGGTCCTCGAGCGTGTCGAAGTCGACGGTGACGCAGAACGGCGTGCCGATCTCGTCCTGGCGGCGGTAGCGCTTGCCGATCGCCTGGGTGACGTCGTGCTCGACGTTCCAGTGCTCGCGCAGCTCGGCGGCCAGCTTCTCCGCGGTGGGCAGCAGGTCGGCGCTCTTGGACAGCGGCAGCACGGCGGCCTTGACCGGAGCGAGGCGCGGGTCCAGGTGCAGGACGGTGCGCTTGTCCACGCCGCCCTTGGTGTTGGGCGCCTCGTCCTCGTCGTAGGCCTCGACGAGGAAGGCCATGAGCGAGCGGGTGAGGCCCGCGGCCGGCTCGATGACGTACGGGTAGTACTTCTCGTTCGAGACCGGGTCGCGGTACATCAGGTCCTTGCCCGAGTGCTCCGCGTGCGTCTTGAGGTCGAAGTCGGTGCGGTTGGCGATGCCCTCGAGCTCGCCCCACTCCGAGCCGGTGAACCCGAACCGGTACTCGATGTCGACCGTGCGGGTCGAGTAGTGGGACAGCTTCTCCTGGGGGTGCTCGAACAGCCGCAGGTTGTCCTCGCCGATGCCGAGGTCGCGGTACCAGGCCATGCGGGTGTCGATCCAGTACTGGTGCCACTCGGCGTCCGAGCCCGGCGCCACGAAGAACTCCATCTCCATCTGCTCGAACTCGCGGGTGCGGAAGATGAAGTTGCCCGGCGTGATCTCGTTGCGGAACGACTTGCCGATCTGCGCGATGCCGAACGGCGGCTTCTTGCGGCTCACCGACGCGACGTTCGCGAAGTTCACGAAGATGCCCTGGGCGGTCTCCGGACGCAGGTAGTGCAGACCGGACTCGTCCTCGACGGGGCCGAGGTAGGTCTTGAGCATCATGTTGAAGTCGCGCGGCTCGGTCCACTGCCCGCGGGTGCCGCAGTTGGGGCACGCGAGCGTGTCGAGGGAGACCGACTCCGGGTCCTCGATGCCCTTCTTCTCCGCGTGCTCCTCCTGCATCTGGTCGACGCGGTAGCGCTTGTGGCAGCTGAGGCACTCGGTCAGCGGGTCGGTGAAGACCCCGACGTGGCCGGAGGCCACCCACACCTGGCGCGGCAGGATCACCGAGGAGTCGAGGCCCACGACGTCGTCGCGCCGGGTCATGGCCTTCCACCACTGGCGCTTGATGTTCTCCTTGAGCTCCACGCCCAGCGGGCCGTAGTCCCAGGCGGAGCGGGTGCCTCCGTAGATCTCGCCCGACGGGAAGACGAAACCTCGGCGCTTGGCGAGGGAGACGACGGCGTCGAGGCGGGCGGTGGCGGAGGGCGCAGCGGCCACGGGGATCACTCCTGGAGGGGACGGGCCCGCAGGTGGCTCCTGCGGGCCGACGGAGAGCCGGCGCCCCGGGCCGCGCCGGGCCACGACAGGTCAGGTCAGGACAGGTCATGGTCGGCGAGGACGGCGGGACGGGCCGGGACGGGTGAACAGCCCGACCAGCCTACCGGCCGGGACGCCGCCGCGGCGCCCGCCGCACGGGCCGGCCCGCCGGAACTTGACAATCGTTCTCACGGCTCCTGAGAATGATTCTCATGCATCGTCGACACCCGGCCCTCCTCGCCGTGCCCGCGCTCGCCCTCCCCCTGGCCCTCGCGGCCTGCTCGAGCGGCGCCGCCGGCGACGACGGGACGGTGCGGGTGCTCGCCTCCTTCTACCCGCTGCAGTACGTCGCCCAGCAGGTCGGCGGCGAGCACGTGCGGGTCGACAACCTGACGCCGCCGGCCGCGGAGCCGCACGACCTCGAGCTCTCCCCGGCCCAGGTGCGCGAGATCGGCACCGCCGACGTCGTGCTCTACCTGTCGGGCTTCCAGAGCGCCGTCGACGAGGGCGTCGAGGCGCGCGCGCCCGAGCACGTGCTCGACGCCGCCGACGTCGTCACCCTCGAGGCGCACGGCGCCGCCGAGGAGCACGAGGAGCACTCCGCGGACGACGGCCACGACCACGGGGCGCTCGGCGAGCTCGACCCGCACTTCTGGACGGACCCGAACCTGCTGGCCGAGCTCGCCGCCCCGGTGGCCGAGCAGCTGTCGGCCGCGGACCCGGAGCACGCCGCGGACTACGAGGCCGGCGCGGCGGCGCTGGAGCAGACGCTGGCCGACCTGGACGCCGAGTACGCCGAGGGCCTCGCCGCCTGCTCGGGCGCCACGCTGGTCACGTCGCACGCCGCGTTCGGCTACCTCGCCGAGCGGTACGGTCTGGAGCAGGTGGGCATCAGCGCCCTGGACCCCGAGGCGGAGCCCTCGCCGGCCCGGCTGCGCCAGATCGGCGCCGTCGTGCAGGAGAGCGGCGTGTCCACCCTCTTCAGCGAGACGCTCGTCAGCCCGAAGGTCACCGAGACCCTCGCGGCGGACCTCGGCGTCGCGACGGCGGTGCTCGACCCGCTGGAGGGCCTGTCGGAGGACGCCGTGGCGTCCGGGGAGGACTACGTGAGCGTGATGCAGAGCAACCTCGAGACCCTCGAGCAGGGGCTGGTGTGCGGATGACCGCGGTGACGGCGGGCGCCGGCGTCGCGCCGGCCGCCGGCGCGGGCGCCCCGGTCATCGAGGCGCGCGGCGTGCACGTGCGCCTCGGCGCCAGCCACGTGCTGCGCGGCGTCGACCTGGCCGTGCGCCCCGGCGAGGTCGTCGCGCTGCTCGGCGCCAACGGCTCGGGCAAGTCCACGCTCGTGCGCACGATCGTCGGCGTGCTCCAGGCCGAGTCCGGGACCGTCACGGTGCCCCCGCTCGAGCGCGTCGGGTACGTGCCCCAGCGCGTCAGCGCCGGCGGCGGCGTGCCGTCGACGGCGGAGGAGGTCGTCGCCTCCGGGCTGCTGCACCCGCGCCGGCTCCGCCCGCCGCGCGGCTGGCGCACCCGCGTGCGCGAGGCGCTCGACCAGGTCGGCCTGGCCGACCGCGCCCACGACGCCATCGGCCAGCTCTCCGGCGGCCAGCAGCAGCGCGTGCTCATCGCCCGCGCGCTCGTGCGCCGCCCGGAGGTGCTGGTGCTCGACGAGCCGGTCGCCGGCGTCGACCGGCCCTCGCAGGAGCAGTTCGCCCGCACCATGGCCGCCCTGGTCGACGGCGGCCTGACCGTGCTGGTGGTGCTGCACGAGCTCGGCGAGCTCGCCTCGCTGGTGACCCGCGCCGTCGTGCTGCGCCACGGCCGCGTGGTGCACGACGGCCCGCCGCCCGCGGCGCTGGGCGACCACTCCGCCCTGGACCACGACCACGTGCACCCGCACGCGGGCGACGACATGGCCCCCCGGCGGGGCGAGCCGGGCGGCAGGCTGCTCGACCCGGCGCTCGGCATCGAGACGGAGGTGCGCCCGTGAGCCCCGCGGACGAGGTCGTGGCCCTGCTGACCGACCCCTTCATGCGGCGCGCGCTCCTGGCCGCGCTGCTCGTCGGCGCCGCCGCGCCGGTCGTCGGGACCTACCTGGTGCAGCGCCGGCTGTCGCTGCTCGGCGACGGCATCGGGCACGTGGCGCTCACCGGCGTGGCGCTGGGCTGGCTGGTCGGCGCCGCCATGGGCCTGGCCCCGAACGACGCGCTGGCGATCCCGGGGGCCGTCGTGGCCGCCGTGGTCGGCTCGGTGCTGATCGAGGTGGTGCGCCGCCGGGGCCGCACGTCCGGCGACCTCGCGCTCGCGCTGATGTTCTACGGCGGCATCGCCGGCGGCGTGCTGCTCATCGGCATCGCGGGCGGCTCCTCGGGCAGCCTGATGTCCTACCTGTTCGGCTCCATCTCCACCGTGACCACCGGCGACCTGGTCACCACCGTGGTGCTGTGCGCGGTCATCCTCGCGGTCGGCGTCGGCCTGCGCCCCGCGCTGTTCGCCGTGAGCCACGACGAGGAGTTCGCCGTGGCGGCGGGCCTGCCCGTGTGGCTGCTCAACATGGCCGTCGCCGTGCTCGCGGCGCTCACGGTGACCGTGTCGATGCGCGTCGTGGGGCTGCTGCTCGTCTCGGCGCTGATGATCGTGCCCGTCGCGGTCGCCCAGCAGCTCACGCACGCGTTCCGGCGCACGATGGCGGTCGCCGCCGCCGTGGGCGTCGTCGTCTGCGTCGCCGGCCTCACCATCACCTACTGGAACAACGTCTCGCCCGGTGCGACGATCGTCGTCCTGGCCATCGGGGTGTACGTGCTCGCGGCCGCCGCACGGCCGCTGCTGGCGCGCCGCGCGCCGGCGCACGACCCGCACCCGGACATCCCGGACGACGTCGCCGTGACGCCCGCGCCCGCGGTGGCCGGGGGGAAGGAGTGCGAGCCGTGACCGTCCGCATGACCCGGCAGCGTGCTGCCGTCGCCGAGGCGCTCGACGAGTCCACCGAGTTCCGCAGCGCCCAGCAGCTGCACGAGACCCTGCGCGCGCGCGGCGACGGCGTCGGGCTCGCCACGGTCTACCGCACGCTGCAGGCCCTGGCCGACGGCGGCGAGGTCGACGTGCTGCGCACCGGCGAGGGCGAGAGCCTCTACCGCCGCTGCGCGCGCCGCGAGCACCACCACCACCTGGTGTGCCGCTCCTGCGGCCGCACCGTCGAGATCGACGGGCCCACCGTCGAGGCGTGGGCCTCGGCGATGGGCGCCGCGCACGGCTTCGCCGACATCGAGCACACCGTGGAGCTGTGGGGCACCTGCGCGGACTGCCGCGCCGCCGCGACCGCGTGACCGCCTGACCGCGCCGGGCCGGCCACGACGACCGCGGACGTGACCCGGGACACACCCGTTCCCCGGGGCGCCTCCGCTGTGCGATTCTTAGGTAATGCTTACCTCGCCTGCGACCGGGGCGTCCGCCCCGGTCGCGCGTGTGCCGGCGACCCCGCCGGACCTGCGCGGACGCGCCCGACGCCACCTGCTCGTCGTCGCGGGCGCCGTCGTCGTGCTCGCGCTCGTCGTCGTCGCGAGCCTGCTGCTCGGCGTCCGGACGATCGCGCCCGCGAACGTCTGGGCCGCGTTCACCGCACCCGACCCCGACGACGTGGACCAGGCCGTGGTGCTCGGCCAGCGCGTGCCGCGCACGGTGCTCGGCCTGCTCGCCGGCGTGGCGCTCGGCTGCGTGGGCACCGTGATCCAGGGCGTGACCCGCAACCCCATCGCCGACCCGGGCCTGCTCGGCATCACCCCGGGCGCGTCGCTCGCCGTGGTGCTGTCGGTGTCGTTCCTCGGGGTCACCACCCCGCTCGGGTTCGTGTGGTTCGCGTTCGCCGGCGCGGCCCTGGCCGCCGTCGTCGTCTTCTCCGTCGGCGGCGCCCACCCCGCGCGGCTGGCGCTCGTGGGCGCCGCGCTCACCGCATTCGTCACGCCGGTCATCGCGCTCGTCCTGCTCCGGGACGTCGACGCGTTCGACGCCTACCGGTTCTGGGCGGTCGGCTCGCTCACCGGCCGCGGCATGGATGCCGTGACGGCGCTGTGGCCGTTCCTGGTCGTCGGCGTCGTGCTCGCCGCGCTGCTGGCCCACCGGCTCACGCTGCTCGCGATGGGCGACGACGTCGCCGCCGCGCTCGGCCAGGACGTGCGCGTCACGCGCGGCCTCGCCGCGGTGGCCATCGTCCTGCTCGCCGGCACGGCGACCGCGTTCGCCGGCCCCATCGCCCTGGTCGGCCTCGCCGTGCCGCACGCCGCCCGCCGCCTCGTCGGCACCGACTACCGCTGGGTCATGCCGCTGGCCGCCGTGCTCGGCCCGGTGATGCTGCTGGGCGCCGACGTCGTCGGGCGCCTGGTGGTGCCGCACTCCGAGCTCGAGGCGGGCGTCGTCGCGGCCCTGCTCGGCGCGCCCGTGCTCGTCGCCGTCGCCCGCGGCCGCTCCGTGGCGGGGGTGTGACGCGATGACCGTCTCCTCCCCCGCCCCCGCGCGCGGCGCAGCCGCCGCAGCCGCCGCGGCCGACAGGGTCGCCGCCCTGCGCCAGGCGCGCCGCCGCCGGCACGCGCTCGTGCTGACCGTGACGCTCGCGCTCGGCCTCGCCCTGGCCGCCGTCGCCCTCGCGCTCGGCGCCGCCGGGCTCACGCCGGGCCGCGCCCTCGCCGGCGCCCTGGGCCTCGGCGACCCCGGGGACGTCTTCGTGGTGCAGCGCCTGCGCCTGCCGCGCGTGCTCGCCGCCCTGTTCGCCGGCGCCGCCTTCGCCCTCGCCGGGGCGCTGTTCCAGTCCACCCTGCGCAACCCGCTCGCGAGCCCCGACATCCTCGGCGTCTCCACCGGCGCCAGCCTCGGCGCCGTGTGGGCGCTGCTCGGCCTGGGCGTGCAGGGCGTGGCCGTGGCCGGCTTCGCGTTCGGCGGGGCCCTGGCCGCGGCCCTGGCGATCTGGCTGCTCGCCTGGCGCCGCGGGCTGCACTCGATCCGCTTCGTGCTGGTCGGCGTCGGCGTCGCGTACGTGTGCGGCTCGCTGCTCGCCTGGCTCATGGCGCGGGCCGAGGTGCGCGAGGCCCAGACGGCGCTGCGGTGGACCATCGGCTCCGTGGCCGACGTGCGCGGCACGCCCCTGGCGCTGCTCGTGGTCGGCGTCGTCGTCCTGGGCGCGGCGGCCGTCGCGGTCTCCCGCACCCAGCCCGCCCTCACGCTCGGCGACGACAACGCCCGGGCCCTCGGCGTGCGCGTCGACGCCGCCCGCGTCACGACGCTGCTGGTCGCCGTCGGGCTCGTCGCCGTCGCGACGAGCGCCGCCGGGCCGATCGCCTTCGTCGCCCTCGTCGCGCCGGCCGTCGCCCGCGGGCTGCTCGACGACGGCGGCTCCGACCTGGTGGCCTCCACGGCCGTCGGCGCCGTGCTCGTCCTGGCCGCCGACGTCGTGGGCCAGCACGCCCTCGGGTCCCTCGTCGCGCCCGCCGGCGTCGTCACCGGCATCGTCGGCGCCCCGTACCTGCTGTGGCTGCTCAGCGGCCGCTCGTCCTCCGGAAGGAAGGTCCGCGCGTGACCCGGAGCCCGTCCCCGTCGGCCGTCGGGCCGTCCGCCGCCGCGCACGCCGCGGCGCCCGCCGACCCCGCCGACCCTGCCGCGCCCGGCGGCCCCGCCGTGCCCGGGCCCGCGACCGCGCCGTCGCTGCGCGCCGCCGGCGTGAGCATCGGGTACGACGGCCGCCGCGTCATCGACGGCCTCGACCTCGAGCTGCCCGCCGGCCGCGTCACCGCGATCGTCGGGCCCAACGCCTGCGGCAAGTCGACGCTGCTGCGCGGCCTGGCGCGGCTGCACCCGCTGGAGTCCGGCCGCGTGCTGCTGGGCGACCGGGACGTCACGGACGTGCCGCGCAAGGAGCTGGCGCGCAGCGTGGGCGTGCTGCCGCAGTCGTCCGTCGCGCCGGACGGCGTGCGCGTCGCCGAGCTCGTGGGCCGCGGCCGCTACCCGCACCAGGGGTGGTTCGGGCGGCACTCGAGCGACGACGACGCCGTGGTGGCGCGTGCGATGACGGCCACCGGCGTCGCCGACCTGGCCGACCGCCCCGTCGCCGAGCTGTCCGGCGGCCAGCGCCAGCGGGTCTGGATCGCCATGGTGCTCGCCCAGGAGACCGACGTCGTGCTGCTCGACGAGCCGACGACGTACCTCGACGTCGCCCACCAGGTGGACCTCCTCGACCTGCTGGCCGACCTCAACGCCGAGCGCGGCACCACCGTGGTCATGGTGCTGCACGAGCTCAACCTCGCCGCCCGGTACGCCGACCACCTCGTGGTCATGTCGGCCGGCGCCGTCGTGGCGCAGGGGGCGCCGCAGGACGTGCTGACCCAGGAGATCGTGAAGCGCGCCTTCGGGCTCGACGCCACGGTCGTGCCGGACCCGGTGTCGGGCACGCCGCTCGTCGTGCCGATGGGGCGCCACCGCTCCGGCGCCGACGGCTGAGACGGCCGCTTCGCCCGTCGGCGAACGTAGGTTAGCCTTACCTCATCATCAGCGTCTCACGGTCCTCCGTGAGCTCACCGAGGAGTGCACGTGCGCCTTCGCCGTTCCCTCGCCGCCGCGACCGGTCTCGTGGCCGCGGCCGCCCTGTCCCTCGCGGGCTGCTCGTCGTCGTCCCCCTCGGGCGGCGAGGAGGTCTCGCCCGCCTCGAGCAGCGCCGGCGGCGCCACCGACACCTTCCCGATCACGATGCAGTCCGCCCTGGGCGACGTGACGATCGAGGACGAGCCGCAGCGCGTGGCCACGTGGGGCTGGGGCTCCACCGAGGCCGCGATCGCGGTCGGCGTCTACCCCGTCGCCGTCGGCGAGCAGCGCTACACCGTGGGCGAGGGCAACCTCCTGCCGTGGGTCGAGGAGGCCTACGACGAGGCGGGCGTCGAGCACCCGGCGATGCTCACCGACGACGGCACCGGGGCGGAGGTGCCCTACGAGGAGTTCGTGGCGGCCGAGCCCGACCTCATCCTCGCGCCCTACTCGGGCCTCACGCAGGAGCAGTACGACCTGCTCAGCGAGATCGCGCCCGTCGTCGCCTACCCCGAGGCGCCCTGGACCACGCAGTGGGACGAGGAGATCTCCATCGTCGCCGAGGCGCTCGGCCGCAGCGAGGCCGGCGACGAGGTGCTGAGCGGCATCGACGACTTCCTGGCCGAGCAGAAGGCCGCCCACCCCGAGTTCGAGGGCAAGACCTTCGCCGGCATCTGGGACGGCGACGGGTACGTCTCCGTCTACACGCCGGCCGACCCGCGCGTGAACATCCTCGAGGAGCTGGGGCTGCAGATCGCCCCCGCGGTCTCCGAGCTCGACACCTCGGACGGCGGGTTCTACTACGACCTCAGCGACGAGGAGCTCGACAAGCTCCAGTCGGACTTCGTCATCACCTACTCGAACACCGAGGAGGAGGCGCAGGCCGCGCTCACCGCGCCGGAGCTGCAGGCGATCCCTGCCGTCAAGGCCGGCGCGGTCGCGCAGGTCTTCGACCCCGTCACGGTGTCGTCCGTCTCCCCGCCGACGGCGCTCACCTTCACCTGGGAGGGTGGCCTCCCGACGCTGATCGACAAGATCTCCACCACGCTGGGCTGACGCGCTGCCTGGCGCCGGACGTCTGGCGCCGCTGCGCTGACGCACGGAGGCCCCGTGCGGACCGAGAACCTCGGTCCGCACGGGGCCTCCGCCGTCCTGCCGAGATAGAGAGCTCCTTCGCCGAGATAGAGAGCTCTCTATCTCGGCGAAGGACCTCTCTATCTCGGCGGGAGGGGTCACCGTCTCGCGGTGACGGAGGCCAGCGCCTCCGGGAGCGTCACGGCCCACCAGGCGGCGTCGTGGCCGCCGGCCACCTCCCGGTAGCCCAGCCGCTCGCAGCGCTCGGCGAGCAGGTCGCGCAGCCACCGGGTGGGCTCGAGGAGGACCCGCTCCTGCGTGCCGACCTCGAGGTGCACCCGGCCCAGCCGCCAGGCGGGGTCCGCGGCGACCTCGGCCACCGCGCGGGGCAGCCAGCCCGCGTCGTCCCCGGACGGCCACCACCACGAGCCGGACTGGCACACCGACGCCCCGAACCAGCCCGGCGCGACGCACTGGGCGTACAGGGCGGTGAGGCCGCCCAGGCTCTGGCCGGCGACCGTGGTGCGCCGCGGGTCGTGCGCCACGGGGGCGCCGACGACGTCCGCCGCCGCGTCCACGAGCCCGACGAGGGTCCGCACGAAGCCGGGCGAGCAGGTCAGGTCGCGCGAGCGCACGGCGGCGTCGGCGTGCTGCACGAGCAGCGTGACGGTGGGCCGCAGCAGCCCCGTGGCCGACAACCGGTCGAGCACGCGCGCGCCGCGCGTGCGCCACGGGCCGCCGTCGAGCAGCACGAGCACGTCGTAGCCGCCCGGACCGGGCGGCACCGGCGGCACGTGCCACCAGGCCTGCACGCCGCCGTCCGGCGGGAGGCCCGGCACGGGCACCATCCGTCCCCGCCCGGCGGCGCCGAGCGGCGTCCCGTGGGCCGCGAGCGCGGCGTCCGGGTCCTCGTCCGCGAGCGGGCCGGGCAGGCGCGGCGCGTGCGGGCCCACGACGACGGACGTCCCGGCGGCCAGCAGCGCCTCGTCCCGGGCCAGCGGGTCGGGCCCGGAGCGCCGCAGCAGGTCGTACCAGGCGTCCAGGTCGGCGTGCAGCGCCGGGTCGGAGACCGCCCGGGCGCGGGTGCGCCGCCGCTCGAGGTCGGCCAGCCGGGCCGCGGCGTCGGCGTCCTGCTCCAGCGCGAGCGGCACGGTGCCGTCGTCGACGGCGAGGCCGTAGGTGGCGCGCCAGCCGGCCGGCATCCGCAGCGCCAGCGCCCACAGCGTCGTGCCGGGCACCTGCTCCATGAGCGCCTCGCGGTAGGTGCCGGCGTCGACGAGCTTGTTGACGTCCAGCAGCGCCGCCCGCGAGCCCGGGGCGCCGGCGTGGACGAACGTGTAGACGCGATGGTCCGGGTCGTCCGCGGCGTCCACGAGGGGGGTGCCCTCCTGCGCCACCCGGCGCATCAGGGCGTCGCGGTGGGCGCGTGAGGGGTCGGCGAGCACGTCCGCGAGCGCCGGGCTCGCCACGCGCGGCACCGGGGCCGGGCGGCCGGTCTGCGGCGGCACGCCCGCGCCCGCCGCGGCGGGGCGCGGCGGGCTGTCGAAGGGGCTCACGCGACGGGCCCGGGGCCGCCCGCCTCGGGCGCGTCCGTCCCGGCCGCGGCCGGGACGGCGTCGACCGCGCCGCCGTAGCGCCGGTCGCGGCTCGCGTACTCCTGGCACGCGCGCCAGAAGTGGCGGCGGTCCACGTCGGGCCACGGCTCGGGCATGAACACCATCTCGGCGTACGCGGCCTGCCAGATCATGAAGTTCGACGTGCGCTGCTCCCCCGACGAGCGCAGGAACAGGTCGACGTCCGGCAGGTCCGGCTCGTCGAGGTAGCGCTGGATCGTCTTCTCGTTCACGCGGGCGGGGTTGAGCCGCCCGGCGGCGGCGTCGCGCGCGATGGCGGCCGCGGCGTCGGCGAGCTCCGCCCGCCCGCCGTAGTTGACGCACATGGTCAGCGTGCAGCGGTCGTTGTCGCGGGTCATCTCCTCGGCGATCTGCAGCTCCTTGACCACCGAGCCCCACAGCCGTGGCTTGCGCCCGGCCCAGCGGATCCGCACGCCCCAGGAGGACATCTCGTCGCGGCGGCGCCGGATGACGTCGCGGTTGAAGTTCATGAGGAAGCGCACCTCGTCCGGCGCGCGCTTCCAGTTCTCCGTGCTGAACGCGTACGCCGAGACGTGCTTGACGCCCAGCTGCACCGCCCCGGCGACGACGTCGAGCAGGGACTTCTCCCCCTGCTTGTGCCCCTCGATGCGCGGCAGCCCGCGGGCGTTGGCCCACCGGCCGTTGCCGTCCATGACGATCGCCACGTGGTTCGGCAGCAGCTCGGCCGGGATGGCCGGCGGCGTGGCACCGGACGGGTGCGGGTACGGCTCGGCGTAGGTGCGGGGCATCAGGCCTCTCTCCAGGGCAGGGGGTCGGGCACGGGGTCGGGCACGGGGTCGGACGCGGCGTCGGGCACGGGTGCGGGTGGGGCGACGACCGCGACCGGCTCCCGGTCGACGTGCCGCAGCGCCCGCAGCGTGCGCTCGAGGTAGTACTGCGAGTACGCCGCGACCAGGCCCGAGGCCTCCTTGCGGTGGCGCTCGACGGAGGCGTCGGCCGCGCCCCAGTCGCCGGTCAGCAGCGCGGCGAGCAGGTGGAACGTCTCGGGCGCCGGTGCCGGTGAGCCCGGCGGGCGGCAGCGCGGGCACACCGCACCGCCGGAGGCGACGTTGAAGGAGTGGTGCGGGCCCGGCTCGCCGCAGCGGGCGCAGTCGGTGAACGACGGCGCCCAGCCGGCCACGGCGAGGGCGCGCAACAGGTAGGAGTCGAGCACGAGGGCCGGGGTGTGCACCCTCTGCGCCAGGGCGCGCAGCGCGCCCGCCAGCAGCCAGTACTGCTGGACGGCAGGCTCGTGCTCGGCGGCCACGAGCCGGTCGGCGGCCTCGAGCATCGCCGCGCCGGCGGTGTACGCGGCGTAGTCCTCGCAGATCGTGCGGGCGTAGGCGCCGACGGTCTCCACCTGCGTCACCGTGTCGAGCGAGCGGCCGGTGTGCAGCTGCAGGTCCACCACCATGAACGGCTCGAGCCGGGCGCCGAAGCGGGAGGTGGTGCGCCGCACGCCCTTGCCGACGGCGCGGACCTTGCCGTGCTCGCGGGTCAGCAGGGTGACGATGCGGTCGGCCTCGCCCAGCTTCTGGGTGCGCAGCACGATCGCGTCGTCTCGGTACAGGGGCACCCGACCATTCTCCCCCCGGGCGCCCACACCGGGCGCGCGACGCCGGCGCGTTCACAGCGGGCCGAAGAGCTCCCGCAGGGCCTGCACGACGAGGTCCGTCGCGCGCGCCGCTCGATCTGTTCGGCAATTCCTCGGCAGATCGGCGGTCCGGACCACCGATCTGCCGACGAGTCACCGAACAGTCGCGCAGCCTGACCGCGCGTCAGGCGCGCTCGGCCCGGTTCACCGCCGACACGATCGCCTTGAGGGAGGCCGTCGTGATCGACGGGTCGATGCCCACGCCCCACAGCACGTCGTCGCCCACCTGGCACTCCACGTAGGCCGCCGCGGACGCGTCGCCGCCCTCGCTCAGCGCGTGCTCGGCGTAGTCGCGCACCCGGACCTGGACGTCGACCTTGGCGACGGCGTCCACGAACGCCGCGATCGGGCCGTTGCCGGTGCCGGTCAGCGTGAGCTGCTCGCCGCGGTCGACGACGTCGACCGACAGCGTGGTCGTGCCGTCCTCCGCCGCGGTGGTGCGGGTCTCGCGCAGCTTGAGCCGGCCCCACGGCTCGAGCCCGGCGGCGTTCCCGGCCTCGACCGGCAGGTACTCGTCGGTGAAGATGCGCCAGATGTCGTCGCCCGTGACCTCGGTGCCCTGGGCGTCCGTGTGCTCCTGGACGGCGCGGGAGAACTCGATCTGCAGGCGGCGCGGCAGGTCCATCGCGTGCTCGGACTTGAGCAGGTAGGCGACCCCGCCCTTGCCGGACTGGCTGTTGACGCGGATGACCGCCTCGTACGAGCGGCCCACGTCCTTGGGGTCGATGGGCAGGTAGGGCACGCCCCACACGAGGTCGTCGACGCCGACCCCGGCCTCGCGGGCGCGGGCCGCCATGTGCTCGAAGCCCTTCTTGATGGCGTCCTGGTGCGACCCGGAGAACGCGGTGAACACCAGGTCACCCGCGTACGGGTGCCGCTCGTGCACCGGCAGCTGGTTGCAGTACTCGACCGTGCGGCGGATCCCGTCGATGTCGCTGAGGTCGACCTGCGGGTCGATGCCCTGGCTGAACAGGTTCATGCCCAGGGTCACCAGGTCCACGTTGCCCGTGCGCTCGCCGTTGCCGAACAGGCAGCCCTCGATCCGGTCGGCGCCGGCCAGGTAGCCCAGCTCGGCGGCGGCGACAGCGGTGCCGCGGTCGTTGTGCGGGTGCAGCGACAGGACGACGTTCTCGCGGTGGTTGAGGTGGCGGCTCATCCACTCGATCGAGTCGGCGTAGACGTTCGGCGAGGCCATCTCGACCGTCGCGGGCAGGTTGATGATCACCGGCCGCTCGGGCGTCGGCTCGAAGACCTCGAGCACCTCGTTGCAGATGCGGGCGGCGAACTCGAGCTCGGTGCCGGTGTACGACTCCGGGGAGTACTCGTAGAACACCGTGGTGCCCGGGACCGTCTCCTCGTACTTGCGGCACAGCCGCGCCCCGGTGAGGGCGATGTCGACGATGCCGTCCATGTCCGTGCGGAACACGACCTCGCGCTGCAGCACCGACGTCGAGTTGTACAGGTGCACGACCGCCTGCCTGGCGCCGCGGATCGCGTCGTACGTGCGCTCGATCAGGTGCTCGCGCGACTGGGTGAGGACCTGGATCACCACGTCCTGCGGGATCCGGTCCTCCTCGATGAGCATCCGGACGAAGTCGAAGTCGGTCTGGGACGCCGACGGGAAGCCGACCTCGATCTCCTTGTAGCCCATCCGCACGAGCAGCTCGAACATGCGCAGCTTGCGCTCGGCGTCCATGGGCTCGATGAGCGCCTGGTTGCCGTCACGCAGGTCGACGGCGCACCAGCGCGGCGCCTTCGTGGTCGTCCGGGTCGGCCAGGTGCGGTCGGGCAGCGAGACGGAGATCTGCTCGTGGAACGGCCGGTACTTGTGGACCGGCATGCCCGACGGGCGCTGGGGGTTGGTCTCGGCGATGCCGCGGGGTTCGGTGGTCATGCTCTCCTGCTCCTCCTGCTGGGTGCGTCAGCCCCGGGAGCGTTCCGCCGTGGCGGGGCTGCAGGCCGGCACACCGAGGTCGCCGCGGCGAGGGACCGGCCTCAGTGGGTCTCGCCGCGGCACAGAAGGAGGAGGCTCACCGTGCGCCGCACATCGTCACTGTACCCCGGGGTGCTTGTGTCACCCGTCACGTCCGCGATGTGGGAACCGGGGCGGGAACCTGGAGCAGGGACGGCGAGGTCCGGCGCGGGCCCGTCAGCGGCCGCGGGCGCGCAGCGCCGCGTCCACCGCCGGGTCGCCGAGCGCGCCGAGCCAGTCGAGCAGCGCCGGGTACGTCGACGGGTTCGCCGCGACGTGCGGGCGCAGGTGCGGCGCCTCCTGCACGATGACGGCGAGGTCGGCCAGCGGCGTCGCGGGGTCGCTGGCCTGTGCGACGGTCCAGCGCGCACCCGGGACGTCGACCACGGGTGGCAGCACCTGGGTCTGCGAGGCGTCCGACGACGGCCGCCGCTGCGGCCGGGTGTACGGCGGCTGGCCCGGGCGCGCGCCCGGGGCCGCCGCCGGCGCGACGGGCTGCTCCGCCGTCGGCTGGGGTGCCGTCGGCTGCTGCGGCGCCGGCTGGGGTGCCGTCGGCTGCTGCGGCGCCGGCCGGGGTGCGGCCGGGCCCTCCCCCGGCACCGGGGCCAGGACCGCGGTGGCCTCCGCGTCCGACTCCGCGGGACGCGGGCCGCCGTCGCGCCCGGCCGGCGCGGCAGGACCCGCCGGCGCAGCCGCGGGCGCGGCGTCGGAGGCCTCGGTCGGGGCGGCGGGGGCCTCGGCCGGGGCGGACCGGTCGCGCAGCTCGCGCAGGGACGGCGGCACCAGCAGGGTGGCCAGCACCATCGCGGGCAGGCCGAACGCGAGCAGGACTTCCTCGGCCGTCGAGCGCGTCGAGACGCCCGTGCGGGCGACGGTGATCACGATCCCGAGCACGACGAGCACGATGGCCGTCCCGACGGCGGTGGCGTGGCCGGCGGTCACGTCGCGGTGCAGCGCGCGCCAGCCGATGACCGCCACGGCGGCGGCCAGCAGCCCGACGACCAGGCGCAGCACGAACTCCACGCTGATGCCACGCAGGGCGAGGCCCGAGACCGCCACGAGGGCGACGTAGACCGACACGACGGCGGCCAGGAGCAGGGACCGGCGGGCGACGCCGGCCCACAGCTGCGGCTCCGCGGGGCTGACGACGGCGTGCTCGACGGTGCGCGGCAGCGCCACGGCGGCGACCACCGGCAGCAGCAGGACGCCGAAGCGGACGCCGTGCAGGCTCTCCACCCACGGCCCCTGCTCGCTGCCCGCGAGCAGCCCGGCGGCCAGCGCGACCGTGGCCCCGACGCCCACGAGGGTCACCAGCGCGTCCGGCGCACCGCGGCGCACGTGGTCGCCGACGGTGAGCGCGAGGACGGCCAGCACGAGCAGCGCGCTGAGCACCGCGTCGGTCACGTCCGCCGGGCCGCCGCCGTCCGCGGCGGTGAGCACGGGGGTGACGACGGCGCCGAGGGCCAGCAGGCCCGCCGCCAGGGGCAGGGCGCCGGGCCACGTCGGCACCGCCACGAGCAGGGCGCCCGCCACCGCCAGCCCGAGCCCGGCGCCGACGCCCTGGCCCCCGCCGGGCACGAGGTCGACGACGATCTGCACCAGCGCGGCCACCAGCAGCGGCGCGGCGCCAGCGACGCGGGTGCGGCTGCCCGCGCCGCCGAACCGGGCCCACCACAGGCCGGCGCGCCGCGCGTAGGGGGCGACGACGGTCACCAGCGCCACGACCGTCACGAGGACGACGACCAGCATGTCCGCGCCCCGGTGGGCGGCGTCCCACGGCAGCGCGAGGCCGACGAAGAGCGCGACCACCGCCACCACGTCGCGCACGACGTCGCGGACCGGGACCCCGGCGAAGGGCTCGCGGGGGGCGACGGCGTCGGGTGCGGTGGCGGTCATGGGCTGCTCCTCGGTGCGGCGAGCGGGTCGGTCGGGCCGGTCGGGCCGGTCGCCGCTGCCCTGTCGGGTTGCGCTGCCGGGGCGCGGCGGGTCGGACGGCGGACTTACGGCGAGCGGACGGCCCCCCACGTTTCTACCCGGTGCGACCGGGCGCGGCAGGCCGGACGCGGCAGGCGCGTCGTGCGGAAATCGTGGGGGCTTTGCGCAGGCTCAGATGCCCAGCTGGAACACGCCCCAGTAGGTGAGCCACAGCAGCAGGGACGCCGCCCCCACGAGCGTGCACCACAGCGTCAGGACGGCGGGCCAGCCGCGGGCCACGACGGCGTCGTGGTCGCCGGCCCGGCGCGCGGCGCGCACGTCCACGGCCCGCTGCACGACGATCGCCGCGGCGACCACCGTGACCAGCCCCAGCACGCGCACCCCGATCCAGCCGCCCTGCACGACCAGGTCGTCCTGCTCGTAGTCGAGGGCCAGCCGCGCCACGGCCATGAGGTAGACGACGAGCGCCACCGTGGTCAGCACCGAGCCGAGGCTCAGGCACAGGAGGGCCCGGCGCAGGCCGCGCGCCAGGTGGGAGCGGGCGACGGCGTCCGGGACGCCGCGGCCGACCGCCATGAGCCGCCGCACGAGCGCGACGGCGCCCCACACCACGGGGCCGAGCACGAGCAGCACGATGCCGCCCGCCACGGCGCCCACGATGATGTCCCCGTTGCCCCACCACGCGGGCCGCGGCAGCGGCTCGGCGAGGAAGAGCTGGTTGGGGGTGGCGCCCGCCACCCGCGGCGGCGCGTCGGCGGTGGCCGGCAGGCCGGCGATCCAGACGGCGAGGTCGCGCGGGAACTCCGGCACGAGCTCGCCGCCGACCCGCAGGCCGTGGTTGGCGTCGGCGTAGTAGCGCACCGTCACCGGCGCGGAGCTGCCGCCCACGGCGGTGTCCGCGATGACCTTGCGCGCGCCCTGCTCGACCGGCATGGAGGGGTCGCCTGTGCCGTAGACCACCAGCACGGGCGCCGTCTGCTGCTCCAGGTACGGCGTGACGTCGAAGTCGGCGTAGTCGAGCCCGCCGCCCGGCACCTGCATGCCGACGGCGCGCGGGATGGCGCGGAACACCTCCTCGGGCACGTGGGTGTTGCGCAGGTAGTTGTCGACGGCGAACGCGGCCTGCTGGCGGGGCTGCACGACGGGGGCCGACGCCAGCACGGTGAACGCGATCGACGGGTCCGCGGCCTGCATGACCGGCACGATCCACGTGCCCTCGGACTCGCCGTAGACGCCGACGGCGGCCGGGTCGACCGTCGGCACCTCGCGCAGGTGGTCCACGGAGCGCTGGTAGTCGGCGGCCATCGCGACGTAGTCGCGGTGCAGCGTGGTGTAGGTGTCGAGCCGCTTGTCCGGCACGAGGGTGACGACGCCGGCGCTGGCGACCTCGCTCGCGACGTCGGTGAACGCCACGCTCGCGAGGCCGGTGCCGGCGCCGTGCACGAACACCATGCCGGGCAGGTCCTCCCCCGCGCCGACGGGCTCGCGCAGGATGCCGTCCACCTCGGTGCCGTCGAGCCGGATCGTCACGTCGGTCTCGCGGACCTCGAACGTGCCCGGCGCGTGCACCGCGCCCGCGGCCGCGAGCTCCGCGGCGCCGCCGATCGCGGTGTCCGACGTCGCCGGCTGGAGGTGGTCGACGACCGGGACCGGGTCCCAGGACGGGCCCGCCAGCGACCCGATCACCGCCAGCCCCACCAGGAGCGCCGCGCTCGTCGTCACCGTCCGCACAATCACCCCGGGAGCCTACCGACTCCCGGGGCGGCCCCGGCGCGGCGTCGGGACGCCCGGGTCAGAACCCCAGCCGGCGCAGCTGCTTGGGGTCGCGCTGCCAGTCGCGGGCGACCTTGACGTGCAGGTCGAGGTAGACGCGGGCGCCGAGCAGCCGCTCGATGCCCTGCCGGGCGCGGGTGCCGACGTCGCGCAGCCGCGCGCCGCCGCGGCCGATGACGATGGCCTTCTGCGAGTCGCGCTCCACGTACAGGTCGACGCGCACGTCGAGCAGGGGCGGCCGGCCCGACTTCTCGTCGCCGCTGCCGGGCCGCTCGACGATCTCGTCCACGACCACGGCCAGGGAGTGCGGCAGCTCGTCGCGCACGCCCTCGAGGGCGGCCTCGCGCACGAGCTCGGCCACCATGACCTGCTCCGGCTCGTCGGTGAGCTCCCCGCCCGGGTACAGCTCGGGCCCCTCGGGCAGGTGCTTCACGAGCACGTCCGCGAGCTCGTCGACCTGGTAGCCGTCGCGGGCGGAGACCGGCACGATGTCGGCCCACTCGCGGTCCACCTCGCCCGCGAGCGCCTGCACGGCCAGCAGGTGCTCGACGAGCGTGGCACGGTCGACCAGGTCGGCCTTGGTGACGACGGCCACGACGGGCACCGCGCGGCGGCCGGTCATCAGGGGCGCGAGCTGGCTCGTGATGAACCGGTCGCCGGGGCCGACCTTCTGGTCGGCGGGCAGGCAGAAGGCGATGACGTCGACCTCGCCCAGCGTCTCCTTGACCAGGTCGTTGAGGCGCTGGCCCAGCAGGGTGCGGGGCCGGTGCAGGCCTGGGGTGTCCACGAGGACGAGCTGGGCGTCGGGGCGGTGGACGATCCCGCGGATCGTGTGGCGCGTCGTCTGCGGCCGCGCGGACATGATCGCGACCTTCTCCCCCACCAGCGCGTTGGTGAGCGTGGACTTGCCGGCGTTGGGCCGCCCCACCAGGCAGGCGAACCCGGAGCGGTGGGCGGCCTCGGTGGCGGTCTCGGTCTGGGTCACGGGTGCTCCCTCTGGTCGGACGTGCGCGCCTCGGCGCCGTCTGCTGTGTCCTGCTCGGTGGTCTCGGCGCGGCTGACCAGGAGCGTCGCGAGCTGCTTGCGCCGCCCCTCCACCCGGTCGGCCACGAGGTGCAGCCCGCCGACGTCGGCGGCGGAGCCGGCCAGCGGCACCTTGCCGAGCGCCTTGGCGAGCAGGCCGCCGGCGGTGTCGACGTCGTCGTCGTCGAGCCGCAGGTCGAACAGCTCGCCGAGCTCGTCGACGGGCAGCCGCGACGGCACGCGCCACACGCCGTCGCCGAGCTCCTCCGGCTCGACCACGGCGACCCGGTCGTGCTCGTCGGTCAGCTCGCCGACGAGCTCCTCGAGCACGTCCTCGATCGTCACCAGGCCGGCCGTGCCGCCGTACTCGTCGATGACGACGGCGATGTGCGCGGAGGTCTGCATCTGGCGCAGCAGGTCGTCGACCGGCTTGGACTCCGGCACGAACACCGCCGGGCGCACCACCTCGGCCACGGGCCGGTCCCCCGCCGACGGGTCGGTGTCGAGCACGCGCGCGACGTCCTTGAGGTAGGCGACCCCGACGAGGTCGTCCACCGACGCGCCGACGACCGGCAGCCGTGAGAACCCGGACCGCAGGAACAGGCGCATCACCTTGCGCAGCGGCGTGTCCCGGTGGGTGGTGACCATGTCGGTGCGGGGCACCATGACCTCCCGGGCCAGCGTGCCGCGCAGCTCGAGCACGGAGCGGAACAGCTCGCGCTCGTCCTCCTCGAACACCTGCGACTCGCCGACCCGCTCGACCATGTCCCGCAGCTCGGCCTCGGTGGGCGGCGCCTCCGGCTCGCGCTGCACCGAGCGGCGCACCGCCCACGCCGTCGCGCGCGCGACCACGGTGAGCAGGCCGGACAGGGCGAGCAGCACCCGCAGCGGGCGCCGGTGCCCGATCCGGCGCGGGCTGACCCGCACGGTCACCAGCCCCGCGACCACGCCGAGCACGAGCAGCACCAGGAGCGTCTGCCACCAGGCGGGCAGCCAGCCCGCCAGGGCGAGCGTCAGCGCGCCCAGGGCGACGATCTCGGCCGCGGCCCGCACGATGCCCAGCGCGGCGACCGTCCCGGGCGGGTCGAGCAGGAGCGCCTGCGCGGCGCGGGCGTGGTCGGCGCGCGTCTCGGACCGCAGGCCCTCACCGGCCTCGGCCTCCGTGAGCGCGTCGACGAGCGAGGTGCGCGTGACCCGCAGGACGGCGGCCTCGCCGGCGGCGAGCAGCGCGGTGAGCGTCAGCCCCGCGGCGGCGACGACCAGCAGCAGGAGGGTGGGGGCGTCCATCGGTGCGGCCGGGCTCACCGGCCCGCGAGGAAGGTCAGCAGCAGGCGGCGCTGCAGGCCGAACATCTCCCGCTCCTCCTCCGGCTCGGCGTGGTCGTAGCCGAGCAGGTGCAGGATCCCGTGCGCGGTCAGCAGCAGCATCTCCTCGACGGTGGAGTGCCCGGCGACGACGGCCTGCTTGGCCGCCACCTCGGGGCACAGCACGATGTCGCCGAGGGTGCCGGGCGGGGTGACCTCGCCCTCCCGGCCGGGGCGCAGCTCGTCCATGGGGAAGGACATGACGTCGGTGGGGCCGGGCTCGTCCATCCAGCGCACGTGCAGGTCTGCCATGACGTCGGCGTCGACGAACAGGATCGACAGCTCGCTCAGGGGGTGCACGTGCAGCGCGTCGAGCACGAACCGCGCCAGGGCGGCGAACTCCGCCTCGTCGAGCCCCTCGACCGCGTACCCGGACTCGTTGTTGACCTCGATGCTCACCGGTCCTCCACCGCCGCGTCCCGCGCCTGGCCGTCGCGGCCCTCGCCGTCCCGGCGCTCGCCCCCGCGGCCCCCGCCGCCCGCGACCACCCGGCGCGCCGGGGCGCGCCGCGGGCGGTCCGGCCGGTCCGACCGGCCGCGCGCCGAGGTGGTGTCCCAGCGCGCGTAGGCGTCGATGATGTCGCTCACCAGCCGGTGGCGCACCACGTCGGACGACGTGAGGCGGCAGAACTCGACGTCGTCGACGCCGGTGAGGATGTCCTGGACCACGCGCAGGCCCGAGGCGGTGCCGCCCGGCAGGTCGACCTGCGTCGCGTCGCCGGTGATGACCATCCTCGAGCCGAAGCCCAGGCGGGTGAGGAACATCTTCATCTGCTCGGACGTGGTGTTCTGCGCCTCGTCCAGGATGATGAACGAGTCGTTGAGCGACCGGCCACGCATGAACGCCAGCGGCGCCACCTCGATCGTGCCGGCCTCGATGAGCTTGGGGATCGAGTCGGGGTCGACCATGTCGTGCAGCGCGTCGTACAGCGGCCGCAGGTACGGGTCGATCTTCTCGGTCAGCGAGCCGGGCAGGTAGCCGAGCCGCTCGCCGGCCTCGACGGCGGGGCGGGTGAGGATGATGCGGTTGACCTGGTGCGACTGCAGCGCCTGCACGGCCTTGGCCATCGCGAGGTAGGTCTTGCCCGTGCCGGCCGGGCCGATGCCGAAGGTGATCGTGTTGACGTCGATCGCCTCGACGTAGCGCTTCTGCCCCACGGTCTTGGGCCGGATGGTGCGCCCACGGCTGGACAGGATGTTGAACGTCAGCACCTCGGCCGGCCGCTGCGCCGTCTCGGCGGTCAGCATGCCGACCGAGCGGCGCACCACGTCCGGGGTGAGCTCGGTGCCCGCCTCGACCACCTCGACGAGCTCGTCGAGCAGGCGGGAGACGAGCGCGACGTCGCCGGCGGGGCCGGCGACGGTGATCTCGTTGCCGCGGGCGTGCACGTTCACCTGCGGGAAGCCGTCCTCGACGGCTTTGAGCACCGAGTCGCGGCTGCCGAGCAGCGCCACCATCGGCACGTGCGGCGGTACGACGATGCGGTGCTCGCTGGGGTGCTCCACGCGGGAGTCGGGTCGGGGTGATGTGGCGGTCATGGGCCGGCTGGACGCCGCTGCACGCTCCTCGTTCGACGGTTCGCTCGACGGTCTCCCATTCTATCGGCGCCGCCCCGCCGCCCACCACGCGATAGCCGGGGCACCGGTCAGGCGGGCGTCCAGCCGAGCTGCTTGCCGGAGATGACGTGCCCGTGCACGTGGAAGACGCTCTGGCCCGCGCGCGGCCCGCTGTTGAAGATCAGCCGGTACTGGCCGTCGGCCAGGTCCCCGGCCACCTCGTCGGCCAGCGCGACCAGGTCCGCCAGCAGCAGCGGGTCGGCCGCCGCGAGCACCGCCACGTCGCCGTGGTGCTCCCGGGGCACCACCAGGCAGTGCACGGGCGCCTGTGGGTCGATGTCCCGGAAGGCGACCGACCGCGGGGTGGTGGCCACGACGTCGGCCGGCACCTCCCCGGCGACGATCTTGCAGAAGAGGCAGTCCTCGGTGTCGGCGCTCATGCAGCAGAACCTACCGCCGGGTGGTCGCCGCCCTCATCCGCAGCGCCACGGCGGCGCGGACCGGCCACGACCCAGCCCCGGCGCCACAGCCCCGGCGCCACAGCCCCGGCGCCTCGGCCCGGTCCCTCAGCCCCAGCGCCCGAGCCGCTCGCTGAGCAGCGCGACGGCGACCGGCCCGGCCGTGGAGGTGCGCAGCACGTGCGGCCCGAGCCGCGCGGCCGTGGCGCCGGCCTCGACCAGCGCGGCCAGCTCCGTCTCGGCGATGCCGCCCTCCGGCCCGACGACGACGAGCAGCTCCGGCACCGGACCGCCCGGCGTCGCCGCCGGCAGCGGCACGGCCGCCAGCGGCGTCGTCGCCTCCTCGTGCAGCACGACGACGGCGCCGCCCGCGGCGACGACCGCCCGGGTGCGCGCGGCGAGCTGCTTGGTGGTGTGCGCGTCGTCGACGGGCGGGAGCCAGGCCCGGCGAGCCTGCTTGGTGGCCGACCGCACGGTGGCCACCCAGCGGGCGTGCGACTTCGCGGCGCGCTCACCGCGCCAGACCACGACCGAGCGCTCGGACTGCCACGGGACGACGGCGTCCGCGCCGACCTCGACCGCCGCCTCGACGGCCAGCTCGTCGCGGTCGCCCTTCGCCAGGGCCTGCACCAGCGTCACGACGACGTCGGGCGCGGGCTCGTGCACGACGTCGTCGACCGTCAGCGTGAGGGTGCCGCCGTCGGCCTGCACCACCGTGCACCGCAGGCGGGTCCCGGCGCCGTCGACCACGTCGACGCGCTCGCCGGCGCGCTTGCGCTGCACGACGCCGGCGTGCCGGCCCTCGGTGCCGCCGAGCGTGTACGTGGCGCCCGGGGCGACGGCGGCGACCGGCGCGCCGCCGTCGGCGAGGAACACCGGCGCGCTCACGCGCCGCCCGCCGTCCGCTCCCCCGCGCCGGCCCGCGGGCGCGTCACCGGCCGCTCAGCTTGTCGCGCAGGCGGGAGAAGACGCCCGGGTGCGCGGCCGCGAGCCGCGGTTCGGGGCGCTCCTCGCCGCGCAGCGCGGCGAGCTGGCGCAGGAGCGCCGCCTGCTCGTCGTCCAGCGCGGAGGGCACCTGGACCTCCACGTGCACGTGCAGGTCGCCGCGCCCGCCGGTGTGCAGGTGGCCGACGCCGAGGCCCTTGAGCACCACGACCTGGCCGGGCTGCGTGCCCGGGCGCAGGTCGATCTCCTGGGCGCCGTCGAGCGTCTCCAGGTCCAGCACGGTGCCCAGCGCCGCCGCCGTCATCGGCACCGGCAGCGTGCAGTGCAGGTCGTCACCGCGTCGCACGAACGTCTCGTGCGGCTTCTCGCGGACCTCGACGTACAGGTCGCCCGCCGGCCCGCCGCCGGGGCCGACCTCGCCCTGCGCGGTGAGCTTGATGCGGGTGCCGGTGTCGACGCCGGCCGGCACGTTGACGGTCAGCGTGCGGCGCGAGCGGACGCGGCCCTCGCCGGCGCAGTCGGGGCAGGGCTCCGGGATGACGGTGCCGTAGCCGCCGCACGCGGAGCACGGCGCGGTCGTCATGACCTGGCCGAGGAACGAGCGGGCGACGCGCTGGACGTGGCCGCGGCCCTGGCAGACCTCGCACGTGCGCAGCTCGGTGCCCGGGCGCGCGCCCTTGCCGGTGCAGGTGGAGCACACGACGGCGGTGTCGACCTGCAGCTCGCGCTTGGTGCCGAACACGGCCTCGGCGAGCTCGACGTCCATGCGCACCAGGGCGTCCTGGCCGCGGCGGGCACGGGGCACGGGCCCCTGGGTTGTCTGCCCGCCGCCGAAGAACGTCTCGAAGATGTCCTGGAAGCCGAAGCCGGCGCCGAAGCCGCCGCCCGCGCCGCCGCCCGGCGCCGTCGGGTCCACGCCCATGTCGTACTGCTGGCGCTTCTCGGGGTTGGACAGCACCTCGTAGGCGCGCGCGACGTCCTTGAACCTCTCCTCGCCCGCCTCGCCGGCGACGTCGGGGTGCAGCTCCCGGGCGAGCTTGCGGTACGCCTTCTTGATCTGCTCGGACGTGGCGTCCCGCGGGACGCCGAGGGTCTCGTAGTAGTCGGCCACAGGTCTCTCTTGGGTCGGGGGGTCAGTGGGGCAGCACGCGCGAGAGGTACCGCGCCACGGCGCGGACGGACGCGATGGTGCCGGGATAGTCCATGCGGGTGGGCCCGATGGAACCGAGGATCGCGACGGGGTCGCCGCCCTCGTCGCCGGAGCCGTAGCCCGACGTCACCACGGACGCCTGGGCGAGCCCCTCGAGGCGGTTCTCGTGGCCGATGCGCACGGCGACGCCGTCCACGGCCATCTCCGTGAGCAGCCCGAGCAGCACGACCTGCTCCTCGAGGGCCTCGAGCACCGGGCTCAGGCCCTGCTCGAAGCGCATGCTCGCGCGGGCGAGGTTCGCCGTGCCGGCCAGCACGATGCGCTCCTCGTTCTCCTCGCCGAGCGTCTCGACGACGGTCTCGGCCACGGCCGTGGCGAGACCGACGAGCGTCGGGTCGAGGCGCTCGACGACGCGCGCGAACGCGACCGGCAGGTCCGTCAGGCCCTTGCCCGCCGCGGCGGCGTTGAGCCGCGCGCGCAGCTCGCCGAGCGTGACGTCGTCGAGGACCGGGCCGTCGTCCGGGTCGGCGGGGCGCGGCACCTCGAGGTAGCGCTGCTCGACACGGCCGGTGTCGGTGATGACGACGACGAGCAGCCGCTCGGCGCCGACCGGCACCAGCTCCAGGTGGCGCAGGCCCGAGCGCCGCAGCGACGGGTACTGCACCACCGCGACCTGGCCCGTGAGCTGGGCGATGAGCCGCCCCGCGCGGGTCAGCACGTCGTCGAGGTCCACGGCCTCGGACAGGAACGTCTCGATGGCGCGCTTCTGCGGCGACGTCAGGGGCCGGACCTCGGCGAGCCGGTCGACGAAGAGGCGGTAGCCCTTGTCGGTGGGGATGCGCCCCGCCGAGGTGTGCGGCTGCGCGATGAGGCCGGCCTCCTCGAGGGCGGCCATGTCGTTGCGGATCGTGGCGGGCGAGACGCCGAGCCGGTGACGCTCGGTGAGCACCCTCGAGCCGACGGGCTCGCGCGTCGAGACGTAGTCCTCGACGATCGCGCGCAGCACCTCAAGACGGCGTTCCTCGCTCACGAGCCCTCCTTCCCGCGGGGCAGCTCTTAGCACTCCTGCCTTCCGAGTGCCATCCTACGCGGGGGCGCCGACCTCGCCCGTGCCCCGTCGGTCACAGTGCGTCGGGCACGGCGCGTCGGGCACGGCGCGTCGGGCACGGCGCGTCGGGCACGGCGCGTCGGGCACCGCCTGAGGTACCCAGGCCGGAGGTCCCGCCCCGGAACCGGTCGGATGACCGATCCGCTGGCCTACCTCAGAGGCGCAGCGTGGAGCCATGAGCGCTGAGCTGTACCACGACACGTTCCGCCGGCACGAGGCCGAGGTCGCCCGCCGGCTCGAGCTGCGACGCCGCGCCGCCGAGCGCACCGCCGCCCCGCCCGCGGTGCGGGGCACGGCGGCCGGCGCACGGGCCCGGCGCGCCGCCGCGGGCCCGCTCGGGGGCGCGCTGCGGGGCGCCGTGCGCGGCCTGGCGACCCGCTACCACCACGCGTGACCCGCCCTCGTCGCGCGGGGCGTGTCGGTCGGCACCCCTGCGCGGCGTCGTCCTAGGCTCGCCGCCGTGCACGACCGCTACGGCTCCGACGTCCTCGCCTCCTCCGGCTCCAGCGTGCCCGGGCGCGTGAACGCCGTCCAGCACCACCGCGCGCGGCCCACCTCGCGACCGCAGGCCGCCGAGCCGGGGCTGGTGGTCGAGGAGGTGCAGACCGGCTGGGTCGGCGCCGTCGTGCGGGTCGAGAAGTCCGGTGGCGTGCACCTCGTGGTGCTCGAGGACCGCGCCGGCCGCACCCGCTCGTTCCCGCTCGGGCCGGGGTTCTGGGTCGACGGCGAGCCCGTGGTCCTCACTCCCCCGGTCACGTCCCGTGCGCCCGTCGCGCCGGGCCGCACGGCGTCCGGCTCTGTGGCCGTGCAGGGCCAGCGGGCCCGCGTGGCGCGCGGCTCGCGCATCTGGGTCGAGGGCAAGCACGACGCCGAGCTCGTCGAGAAGGTCTGGGGCGACGACCTGCGCGTGGAGGGCGTGGTCGTCGAGATGCTCGACGGCGTGGACAACCTCGCCGAGGCGCTCGCCGAGTTCGGCCCGACCCGCGAGCGCCGGGTCGGCGTGCTGGTGGACCACCTGGTGCCCGGCTCGAAGGAGCAGCGGCTCGCGGACGTGGCGCTGCGCACCGTGCCGGCCGGCACCGTGCTGGTGCTCGGGCACCCGTACGTCGACGTGTGGCAGGCGGTGAAGGCGGAGCGCCTGGGGCTGGAGCGCTGGCCGGTGATCGAGCGGGGCACCGAGTGGAAGCGCGGCGTCCTGCGCGAGCTGGGCTGGCCCGCCGCCGAGCAGGCCGACGTCGCGCGCGCCTGGCAGCGCATCCTGCGCAGCGTGCGCGACTACCGCGACCTCGACCCGGCCCTGCTGGGGCGGGTCGAGGAGCTCATCGACTTCGTCACGGCCTGACGGTACGGCACCCGGTCCGACACCCGGTCCGGCGCCCGGTCACACGGCCACCCGGCGGCCGTTGAGCCGCGTGTGCACGTACGCGCCGAGCAGCACCGCGACCGGCACGGCGACGAGCAGCCCCACGCCCAGGAGCAGCGCGCCGACGACGACCGTGACGGCGCCGAGCAGCGCGGCCAGCAGCGTCACCCCGAGGTTGCCCGTCACCTGCCGCACGCTGGAGCGCATCGCCGCCACGGCGTCGGCGCCCTGGTCGACGACGAAGTAGAGCGAGTAGTACAGCAGGACCGCCGCCACGAGCACGAGGATCCCCCCGAGGAGCGGGAGCAGCCCGAGCACGAGGTTGACCAGGCCCAGCAGGATCGCCAGCAGCACCACGTTGCCCGCGTTGCGGAGGCGGAAGAAGTCGCCGAGGCGCACCCGCCCCTGTCGGGCGGCGACCACGGCCCCCTGGACGAGCAGCGCGTACAGGACGAAGGCGACGATCTGCCCGACGGCGGAGACAAGCACGTCACCGAACGTCATCGCGGCGGCGGCGGCCGTCCGCAGCTCCTCGGGGTCGGCGTCGCGCACCGCGGAGACGCTCTCGCGGAGCTGGACGTTGGTGAGCGTCTGGACGACGGCGGCCAGGACGCCGACGAGCAGCGTCGCCAGGAGCCACCAGCCGGCGCTGCGGCCGAACGCCGACCACGCCCAGGAGTACCCCGTGCCGGCGGAGACCGGCCCGCCGTTGAAGCGGTCGCCGTACCCGCCGTACCCGCCGTACCCGCTGGGGCCGGCGCCCGGCGGGACCGGGGACGCGGCGGGCACGCCGTACTGCCCGTACCGCGGCTGGTCCGGCGGGCCGTACCCGGGCGGCGGGCCGTACCCGGGCTGCCCGGTGGCCGGCTGCTGCGGGGCGCCCGGGGGCGGCGGCTCGCCGGGCCGCGGCGGCTCGGGCCGGGACGGGTCCTGCGGCGGGACGCCGCCGGTGCTCTCGCTCATCGTGATCCCCTCGCGGTGCGGTCGCGGCCCCCTTGCGGCCACTCTCGCGCGCCGCGGCGGCCCGTGCCACCCTGCCGCCCGGCCTGCCCACGACCGCCGCGCTGACCTGCGGCGCGGCTCTGCGCGACGGGGCCCCACGGCGGTACGTTGGGCGTGCGGGGTCGGTCGGGAGGACCGGTCCGCGCGCCCACCGACGTCCCCAGGAGGCATCGTGTCCGAGCCGTCAGACCGCCCCGTGCCGCCGGGCGGTCCCGAGCAGCCCGCGCAGCCGGGTCCCGGGGCGCCGCAGCCGCCGTACGGGAGCCCGCAGCCGCCGCCCGCCGGCGGGCCCTACGGCCAGCAGCCGCCGTACGGGTCGCCCTACGGCCAGCAGGGGTACGGCCAGCAGGGGTACGGCCAGCAGGGGTACGGCCAGCCCACGCCGCAGCAGCCCTACTCCGGCTACGGACCGCGCCCCATGACGCAGGGTGACGAGAAGACCTGGGCGATCCTGGCCCACCTCGGCGGCGCCTTCCTGTCGTTCCTCGTGCCGCTGGTGATCTGGCTCGTGTTCCGCGAGCGCAGCCGGTTCGTCGACCAGCACGGCAAGGAGGCGGTGAACTTCCAGATCACCCTGGCGATCGGCTACGTCGCCAGCGTGCTCCTCATCCCACTGTTCTTCATTGGGGCACTCACATTTGCTGGCGTCTGGGTCTGCTCGGTGATCTTCTCGATCCTCGCCTCGGTGGTGGCCTCGCGGTCCGAGCCGTACCGCTACCCGGTGAACATCCGCGTCATCCGCTGAGCACCGCGGCCCGCCGCCCGGCGGGGTGCCGCACCGACGAGGGCCCCGACCGCGTGCGCGGTCGGGGCCCTCGTCCGTCAGCCTCGTCGTCGGACCTGCCGGCGGGCGGTCAGCCCCACAGGCGGCGCGAGGCGATCTCGGCGCCGCGCGCGAGCGTCTCGAGCTTGGCCCAGGCGATCTGCGGGTGCACGCGCCCGCCGAGGCCGCAGTCGGTGGAGGCGACGACGTTCTCGCGGCCCACCAGGCGGGCGAAGCGCTCGATGCGGTCGGCCACCAGCTCCGGGTGCTCCACGACGTTGGTCGCGTGCGACACCACGCCCGGCAGGATGACCTTGCCCTCCGGGAGCGTGCGGTCCTCCCAGACGCGCCACTCGTGCTCGTGCCGCACGTTGCCGGCCTCGAAGCTGTACGCGCCGGCGTCCACCTGGAGCACCTGGTCGACGATGTGCTCGAACCCGAGGTCGGTGGTGTGCGGGCCGTGCCAGGAGCCCCAGCACACGTGCAGCCGCACGCGGTCGGCGGGCAGCCCGCGCAGCGCGTGGTTGAGCGCCTCGACGCGCACCTGCAGCCAGCGCTGGTAGTCCTCGACGGCCGGCTCGGGGTTGACCTGGTCCCACGACTCGGCGAGCGACGGGTCGTCGATCTGCAGCACCAGCCCGGCGTCGAGGATCGCGGTGTACTCCTCGCGCAGCACGTCGGCCCAGGCGTAGAGGAACTCCTCCTCGCTGCCGTAGTGCCGGTTCGAGATGCGCGCGGCCGAGCCCGGCGACAGCGCCGCGACGAAGCCCTCGGCGGCGCCGGCGTCGCGCACCGCGCGGACGAGGTTGTCGACGTCGGCGGCGACGTCGTCCTGCCCGACGTACCGCAGCGGGCCGGTGGCCGTGGGGAACGCCGGCGGCGGCAGGTCGGGGTCGGCCAGGTGGATGCCCGAGCGCGGGTCGGTGTACGCCTCGGCGAACGCGGCGAGGTCGCGCCGGTCCAGGAAGCTGGTCAGCTCGACCGCACCGGGCTGCGACCGCTTCGGGGCGTCGAGGTCCGGGTCGTCGACGAGCTCCAGGCCGCCGGTGCGGTCGAAGGAGTAGGTCCACCAGGCGCCGTAGTCGATCGACTGCGTGCTGGCGTGCCCGTACTCGCCGTCGTTGACGACGTCGATCCCGGCCTGCACCTGGCGGCGCACGACGCCGGCGACGGCGTCGCGCAGGGCCTTGCGGTGCTGCTCGGGGGCGAGCGCGCCGTCCGCGCGGGCGGCGTTGGCCTCGAGCAGCTCGGGGCTGCGGGGCAGGGAGCCCACGTGGGTCGTGAGGATGCGGTCGGTGCTGCGGAGCATGCCGGGTCCTTTCCATCGGTCCTGGCGGTAGCACCGAGGGTGGCCCGGGGGCCCACCGGGTTGCTGCGGCGTCGTCGAGCCAGGTCTCTCGGCCGCTCTGGATGGGGTCGGCCCTATCTGACCACGCCGGGGCGCCGGACGGCGGTTCCTCACGGCGGCGGGTCCCCGACGGGGGCGCGGCGCACCGCCGTCGTGCCCCGGCCCGGCCCGGGCCGGGGCCTAGTCGGTGAGCTCGCGCACGACCGCGTCGGCCAGCAGCCGGCCGCGCAGCGTCAGCACCGCCCGGCCCCGGACGGCCGCGACGCCGTCGAGCAGACCGCGCGCCACCAGGCCCGCGACCGCGCGACGGCCGCCGTCGGACAGCACGCGCAGTTCGAGGCCCTCGCGCAGGCGGACGCCGAGCAGCACCCGCTCCAGCGCCGCCTCGCCACCGGTGAGCAGCTCGCGCCCGGCCCCCGGGGAACCGCCGGCCTCCAGCATCGCGGCGTAGCGCCGCGGGTGCTTGACGTTCCACCAGCGCACGCCGGCGCCGGCGTCCGGCGCCGCGGTCCCGGCGGCCGAGCCGGCCGTCCCCGCGGCCACGTACGAGTGCGCCCCCGGCCCGATCCCCCACCAGTCGTCCCCGCGCCAGTAGGCGAGGTTGTGGCGGCAGGCGCGCCCCGCGCCGCGGGCCCAGTTGCTCACCTCGTACCACTCGAACCCGGCGGCGGCGAGCAGCTCGTCGGCCAGCTCGTACTTGGCGGCCTGGTCGTCCTCGTCGGGCAGGGTCAGCTCGCCGCGGCGCACCTGCGCCGCCATCTTCGTGCCCGGCTCGACCACGAGGGCGTACGCCGAGACGTGGTCGACGCCGGTGGCGAGCACCGCCTCGAGGGACGCGCGCCAGTCGGCGAGCGACTCCCCCGGGGTGCCGTAGATGAGGTCCAGCGAGACCTCCAGGCCGGCGTCGCGCGCCCAGCGCACGGCGTCGGGCACGCGCCGCGGGTCGTGCGTGCGCTCCAGGGTGGCCAGCACGTGCCGCACCGCCGACTGCATGCCGAACGACACGCGGGTGAACCCGCCGTCGGCCAGCGCACGCAGCGACCCCGGCGTCACCGAGTCCGGGTTGGCCTCGGTGGTCACCTCGGCGCCGTCGGCCAGCCCCCAGGCGTCGCGCACGCCGTCCAGGACCCGCACCAGGTCGGTCGCGGGCAGCGAGGTGGGCGTGCCGCCGCCGAAGAACACCGTGCTCGCCGGGCGCGGCGTCACCGCGGCGTCGGCGAGGACCTTGCGCGCCAGCTCCACCTCGCGCAGCGCCGTCGTCGCGTACGCGACCTGGGAGGCGCCCCCGCCGAGCTCGGCGGAGGTGTAGGTGTTGAAGTCGCAGTAGCCGCACCGCACCGTGCAGAACGGCACGTGCACGTAGACGCCGAACGCCCCCGTGCGGGGTGCGTCCGGGGCGTCCGCCGCCCAGGCCGGCAGGGCGCCGTCGGCCGGGACGGGGACTCCGTCGGGCAGCGCAGGCACTACTTCTTCTTGTCCTTGGCGTCCTTGGCGCCGCCCGAGTCGCTGGAGAGGGCCGCGATGAAGGCGTCCTTCGGGACCTCGACGGACCCGATGGTCTTCATGCGCTTCTTGCCCTCCTTCTGCTTCTCGAGCAGCTTGCGCTTGCGGGAGATGTCGCCGCCGTAGCACTTGGCGAGCACGTCCTTGCGCATGGCGCGGATGGTCTCGCGGGCGATGACCCGGGCGCCGACGGCGGCCTGGATCGGCACCTCGAACTGCTGGCGCGGGATGAGCTCCTTGAGCTTGGCGGTCATGGCGACGCCGTACTCGTAGGCCTTCTCCTTGTGCACGATGGCGCTGAACGCGTCCACCTTGTCGCCCTGCAGCAGGATGTCGACCTTGACCAGGTCGGCCTCCTGGTCCCCCGTGGGGTCGTAGTCGAGGGAGGCGTAGCCGCGGGTGCGGGACTTCAGCTGGTCGAAGAAGTCGAACACGATCTCGGCCAGCGGCAGCGTGTAGCGCAGCTCGACCCGGTCCTCCGACAGGTAGTCCATGCCCTGCATGGACCCGCGGCGGTCGGTGCACAGCTGCATGACCGTGCCGACGAACTCGCTCGGGGTGAGGATCGTGGCCTTGACCACCGGCTCGCGGACCTGGCGGATCTTGCCGCCGGGGAACTCCGACGGGTTGGTCACGTTCACCCAGGTGCGGTCCTCGAGCTCGACGTCGTAGATGACGTTGGGCGCGGTGGAGATGAGGTCGAGGTTGAACTCGCGCTCCAGGCGCTCGCGCACGATCTCCAGGTGCAGCAGGCCGAGGAACCCGACGCGGAAGCCGAACCCGAGGGCCACCGACGTCTCCGGCTCGTAGTTGAGCGCGGCGTCGTTGAGCTTGAGCTTGTCCAGGGCGTCGCGCAGCACCGGGTAGTCGGAGCCGTCGATCGGGTAGAGCCCGGAGAACACCATCGGCTTGGGGTCCTCGTACCCGCCGAGCGCCTCGGCGGCCGGCTTGGCCGAGTTGGTGACGGTGTCGCCGACCTTCGACTGGCGCACGTCCTTCACGCCGGTGATGAGGTAGCCGACCTCGCCGACGCCGAGGCCCTTGGTGGGGTTCGGCTCGGGCGAGATGACGCCGATCTCGAGCAGCTCGTGGGTGGCGCGCGTGGACATCATCGCGATGCGCTCGCGCGGGCTGAGGTTGCCGTCGACCACGCGCACGTACGTCACGACGCCGCGGTAGATGTCGTAGACGGAGTCGAAGATCATGGCGCGCGCCGGGGCGTCGGCGTTCCCGACGGGCGCGGGCACCGTCCGGACGATCCGGTCCAGCAGCGCCTCGACGCCCTCGCCGGTCTTGCCCGAGACGCGCAGCACGTCCGCCGGGTCGACGCCGACCAGGTTGCCGATCTCCTCGGCGTACTTCTCCGGCTGCGCCGCCGGCAGGTCGATCTTGTTGAGCACCGGGATGATCTCGAGGTCGTTCTCCATCGCCAGGTACAGGTTGGCGAGGGTCTGGGCCTCGATGCCCTGGGCCGCGTCGACGAGCAGCACCGCGCCCTCGCACGCCGCCAGCGACCGGGAGACCTCGTAGGTGAAGTCGACGTGGCCGGGCGTGTCGATCATGTTCAGCGCGTACGCGGTGTCGTCGACCTGCCACGGCATGCGCACGGCCTGCGACTTGATGGTGATGCCGCGCTCGCGCTCGATGTCCATGCGGTCGAGGTACTGCGCGCGCATGGCGCGCGCCTCGACGACGCCGGTGAGCTGCAGCATCCGGTCGGCGAGCGTCGACTTGCCGTGGTCGATGTGCGCGATGATGCAGAAGTTGCGGATGAGCTCGGGCGCGGTGGCGTTCGGCTCGATGCTCGCGCTCAGCGCGGGTCCGGGGATGGGCAACGCGATCGGGCTCCGTCTCGTCTGGCGGGGTGCGCCCGTCCGGGGTGCGGGCCCGCCGTGCTCGGCGCGACCCCGTCCGCGACGGGCCAGGCCATTGTCCCACGGGTGCGAGGGCCGGGCGGCGGTGCCTACGGTCGGACGACCGAAGGCACTGGAAGGAGCACACCGATGGCACACCTGACCGGCAAGCGCGTCCTGGCGATCGTCACCAACTACGGCGTGGAGCAGGACGAGCTGGTCGTCCCCGTGGAGCGGCTGCGCGAGCAGGGCGCGGAGGTCACCGTGGCCGCCGCCGAGCCCGGCGAGGTCCAGACGCTGACCGGAGACAAGAACCCCGGCCGCGTGGTGACCGCGGACCTGACCCTCGACGCCGCGGACTCCGACGGCTACGACCTGCTGCTGGTCCCGGGCGGCACGATCAACGCCGACACCCTGCGGCTGCAGCGGCCGGCCGTCGACCTGGTCCGGTCGTTCGCCGCCTCGGGCCGCCCAATCGCGGCCATCTGCCACGGTCCGTGGGCGCTCGTGGAGGCCGACGTCGTGCGCGGCGCGACGCTCACCTCGTACTGGTCGCTGGCCACGGACGTGCGCAACGCCGGCGGCGAGTGGGTGGACAAGTCCGTGGTCCGCGACAACGGCGCGGGCTACCTGCTGGTCACCTCCCGCACCCCGGACGACCTCGACGACTTCCTCGGCGAGATCGCGGTGGTGCTGGAGGCGCAGGCCACGGAGTGACCAGCGGCGGGTGACCGGCGGCGGGTGACCGGCGGCGGGTGACCGGCGGCGGCACGTCCCCACCGGGGCGTGCCGCCGTCGTGTCGCGGGGCGGCCGTCGCCCCGCCCCGTCACGCCGTGGGCGCGCCCGCGGCGTAGCCTTGCGGCCGTGGCGAGGCGATGGACGGACCTGCTGGCAGGAATGGCGCGCGCGGTGCTGCGCGCCTCGACGTCGACGTCGCGGACGACGCCGCGCGGGACGGCCCCGCGCCCGCCCGCGCCCCGCGCGGGCACCCGCCCCGCCCCCGCCGGACCGCCGGCGCCCGGCGCCACCGGCTACCCGGGCGACTTCACGGGCCGCTTCACCCCGTCCTACTCGCCGCACGCCGACGCCCAGCCCGACCCCGGCGAGGTCGTGTGGACGTGGGTGCCGTACGAGGAGAACCACACCCAGGGCAAGGACCGTCCCGTGCTGCTCGTCGGCCGGGACGGGCCCTGGCTGCTCGCCCTGCAGCTGACGAGCAAGGACCACGACCGCGACACCGACCAGGAGGCCCGCGACGGCCGGCTGTGGATGGACGTCGGCACCGGGGCGTGGGACCGGCAGCGGCGCCCCAGCGAGGTGCGGCTCAACCGGGTGATCCGCGTGGCCCCGGACGCGGTGCGCCGCGAGGGCGCGATGCTCGACGAGGCGCTGTTCCGGCGCGTCGTCGCCGCCGTGCCGCAGGCCCGCTGAGCCGTCTCCGCTGAGCCGCCCTGCCTGCGCGCCGGGCGCCGGCCGCCGCCGCGCAGGCGGGTCGCGACGCGGGTTCCCGGTGACCGGCGGGGTCTGATATCGTCGGTGGTTGCGTGTCCGCCCAGGTCGGCGGGCACAGTCGCAGTTCCTCTCCACGGGTTCCCCACCCCAGTCCCGGAGCTGTGACCGCCCTCTACGACCTATCCGCTCGCCGGCAGGCGAACACACCAGGAAGTCCACCAGTGGCAAACATCAAGTCCCAGCTCAAGCGCATCAAGACGAACGAGAAGGCCCGTCTGCGCAACAAGTCCGTCAAGTCGGAGCTGAAGACGCACGTGCGTCGCGTCCGCGAGGCCGTCGCCGCCGGCGACAAGGACGCCGCGCAGGCCGCGCTGTCGACCGCCTCGAAGAAGCTCGACAAGGCCGTCTCGAAGGGCGTCATCCACGCGAACCAGGCCGCGAACCGCAAGTCGGCCATCGCGAAGGTTGTCAACTCCCTCTGAGTCGCCGCACGGCACAGAGACGTCGAGGGCGTCGCTCCCGCTCGGGAGCGGCGCCCTTCGTCGTCCCCGGACGCCTCCCCGGCGCGAGCCCGGGCGCCGCGGTCCGCGGCGCCGGCATCAGCGGCGCCAGGCGCCGGCGTCAGCGGCGTCGGGCGCGGGCGTCAGCGGCGCCGGGCGCGGGCGATCGTCAGCACCGCCCGCTCGACCGCGAAGACGGGGTCGCGCCCGGCGCCCTTCACGTCGGCGTCGGCCTGGGCCACGGCGGTGATGGCGGCGGCCAGCCCCTCGGGCGTCCAGCGCTGCAGGTCCCGCTGCGCGTTGCGGACCTGCCAGTCCTGCAGCCCCAGCTCCCGCGCCGTGACCCCGCCGCCGCGGATCGCCGCCACCTTGGCGAGCGTGCGCAGCCGCATGGCCAGGGCGGCCACGAGAGGCACCGGGTCGGCCCCGGTGGCCAGCGCGTGGCGCAGCAGCGCGACGGCGGTGCCGGCGTCCCCGGCGACCGCGGCGTCGGCGACCTTGAAGCCCGTGGCCTCCACCCGCCCGCCGTAGTACCGGTCGACCAGCGGCGCCGTGATCGTGCCGGTGGTGTCCGCGACGAGCTGCGCGACGGCCGCGGCGAGCTCGCGCAGGTCGGCACCGAGCGCGTCGACGAGCGCGCGCACGGCGTCCGGCTCGGCACGCCGGCGGGCGGCGCGCAGCTCGCGCACGACGAAGTCCGCCTTCTCGGCGTCGCGGGCGATCGGGTCGCACTGCAGCACCGGCGCGCCCGACCCGACGACCGTGTCCAGCATCTTCTTGCCGCGCTGCCCGCTCGCGTGCACCACCACGACCGTCGTCTCCGGGTCGGGCGCGGCGACGTAGTCGAGGAGGTCCGCGTAGAGCTCGTCGGTGCCGGCCTCGGCGCCGGCGACCACGACGAGCTTGGCCTCGCCGAACAGCGACGGGCTGGTCGCCACCTGGAGCATGCCCGCGCCGTACGTGGCGCCCTCCAGCTCGACCTTCTCCGTCTCCGGGTCGCGCTCGCGCGCGAGCCGCAGCACGCCCTCGGCGGCCCGCTCGCGCAGGAGGTCCTCCGGGCCGCGCACCAGCACGACGGGGGCGAGCGCGGGCTCGTCCCAGGAGCGGACGTTGCCGGCGGGCGCCTTGCGGGCGCCGCCGGAGCGGCGGCCGGTGGTGGGGGCTGCGGGAGGCACGCGCCCACTCTGCCACGAGCCGCCCACGCCCCCGCGCGCCGCCCTCCTCGCGGTGATCGCGGCCGGGACGGGGCGCCCGGTCACCGGCACGCCAGCGCGAGACCGCCCGCCCGCAGCACGAGGACGGCGGTGCCGCACCGGTCGGTGCGCACCACCGCGGCCCCGAGCCCCTCGAACAGGCCCAGGGCGCGCTCGGTCGGGTGCCCGTAGGTGTTGTCCGCGCCGGAGCTCACCAGCGCCACGCCGGGGTGCAGGAGCGCAGCCAGCCCGTCGGACTGCGACGCCGAGCCGTGGTGGGCCACCTTGACGACGTCGACGCCGTCGAGGACGCCGCCGGCCACCCCCTGCTGGCCGGCGCTCTCGAGCCGCGACCGCAGGGCCTCCTGGCCCGCCTCCTCCAGGTCGCCGAGCGTCACGACCTCCGCCGCCCCGCCCGGGGCGACCACGCGCAGCGCGACGGCGAGGCTCGCGTCGTTCGCGCCGTCGCCCTCCTCCCCGCCCGAGCCCGCCGCCGCGGGGCCGAGCGCCGCGCTGCCCGCGCCCAGCACCCGCCACTCGACGTGCCGGTCCGCGCTCCCGGCCGCGCCGGGCTCCCCCGCCGTGCCCGACTCCCCCGCAGCGGGCACCCGGGCCGCCACCCCGGCGGCCTGCAGCGCCGCGAGGGTGCGGCGCGCCTGGCCCGCGGGCTCGGCCCGCGGGGAGACGAGCGCGCCGGCCACCTCCCGGCCGGCCAGCACGGCGGGCAGCCCGCCGACGTGGTCGGCGTGGAAGTGGCTGAGCACGAGCAGGTCCACCCGCTCGACGCCCAGCGCGTCGAGGCACCGCGCGGCGGCCAAGCCGTCGGGGCCGACGTCGACGACGACCGCCGAGCTCGGGCCGCTGCGCGCCACGAGCGCGTCGCCCTGCCCGACGTCGCACGCCGCGAGGCTCCAGTCGGGCGGCACGCCGCCCGACGCGACGGTCCGCACGGCCGCGGTCGTGGCCCCCGACACGGCGAGCAGCACGACCACGAGCGCGCCGGCGGCCGCCGTGCGGTCGCGTCGCGTCGCCAGCCCCGCGCGACGACGGGCGCCCGCGGCCCGCGACCACGCCGCCGCGTCGCGCAGCACCCGGCGTGGCCGGTCGGCCCACCCCACCGGCCAGCCCTCCCCCGGCGGGCGCCGCAGGACCAGCACGCCGAGCGCCACCGTCGCGGCGGCCATCGCCAGCAGCCCGCCGACGCCGCCCGGCCACGGCAGCAGCGCGCCGGGCAGTCCCGCGCACCAGCGCGCGACCGCCGCGATCCAGCCGGTGGCGAGCCCGGCGAGCCAGCCGAGCGCCCCGGCCGCCGCGGGCCACCACGGGGCCGTCACGGTCGCGGCGAGGCCGAGCAGGGTGGCGGGGGCGACCGCGGGAGCGGCGAGCACGTTGGCCAGGACCGACGTGGTGGCCAGAGCCGGGTCGAGCAGCACGAGCACCGGACCGCAGGCCGCTTGGGCCGCGAGCGGCACGGCGAGGGCGAACGCCGCCGGGCGGCCGGTCCACGGGGCCAGCCGGCGCACGAGCGGCGGGGCGAGCAGCACCAGCCCGGCCGTCGCCGCGCACGAGAGGACGAACCCGTACGTGCGCGCCAGCCACGGGTCCGCGAGCAGCAGCACCGTCGCCGCCGTGGCCAGTGACGGGACCGACGCCGCGGGCCTGCCGAGCGCGACCCCGGCGAGCGTGACCGCGCACATGGCGGCGGCCCGCTGCACGCTCGGCTCGGGCCGCACCAGCAGCACGAACGCGGCCGCGACGGCCGCGACCAGCACGACACGGCCGGCCCGGGGCAGGCGCGCGGCACCCGCCACGGCGGTGACCAGCGCCAGGACGATGGCGAAGTGGCCGCCGGAGACGGCCGTCAGGTGTGTCAGGCCCGTCGTGCGGAACGCCTCGTCGAGGTCGGGCGGAAGGCGGGAGGTGTCGCCCACCGCGATGCCGGGCACCAGCCCGCGCGCCTGCGGCGACAGGCCGTCGGTGGCGGCGAGCAGGGCCGTGCGCATCGTCGTGGTCGCCGTGACGACGGCGGGGGCGGGCGCGACCGTCCGCGCCAGGCGGTCGGCCCGGGCGGTGGCGGCCTCGGCGGCGCCGGCGTCCGCCGCGTCCAGCTGCGCGCGCACCGCGACGCGCTCGCCGTAGGCGGGGGCCGGCCGGGGGCCGGTGACCTCGACGGGTGCCCGCACCGCGAGGGTGACGCCGCGAGCGGTCACCCGCTCGACCGCGAGCGTCCAGCGCACGCCGTCGCCGAACGCCGCCGGCTGCGCCTCCGAGGCGACGCGGCCGGTGAGCTCGGCGACCGGCTGCTGCTCGGCCCACCGGGCCAGCGGCGCGCGTCCCGCGGTCTGCACGTGGGCGGACAGCACGACGGCCGCCGCGCACGCGGCGGCGAGCAGGACGTGCGCGGCGACGACACGGGTGGCCCGAGCCCCCGGACGGGCCCGGCGGGCGGTCCGGCGGGCGGTCACGGCGAGCACCGCGGCGCAGGCCACCACCGTGGCGGCGGCCAGCACCGCCGCCGTCCACGGCTCCGCGGGCCCGGTCGCGGCCCACGCCGCGGCCCAGGCGACGAGCACCGCCGGCGCGAGACGCAGGTCGACCGCGCCGCTCACACGCGGACCAGGTCGCGCAGGCGCTCGAGCACCGCCGGCCCGATCCCCGACACCTCGTCGAGCTCGCCGACCGAGGTGAACGGCCCGTTCTCCTCGCGCCAGGCGAGGATCCGCCCGGCGAGCGCCGGGCCGATGCCCGGCAGCGTGTCGAGGGTGGCCTCGTCGGCGCTGTTGAGGTCGACGACGGCGCCGCCCGCCGCGGCCTCGCCGCCGGTGCCGCCTCCGCCGCCTGTACCGGCCGGGGCCGCCGGCACCTCCTCGCCGGGCGCGAGGACCCGCAGCTGCTCGCCGTCGACGACGGTGCGCGCGAGGTTGAGCGCGGACAGGTCCGCCTCGTCCGTGGGGCCGCCGGCCGCGTCGACGGCGTCGGCCACGCGGGCACCGTCGGGCAGCGTGACCAGGCCCGGTGCGGTGACCTGCCCGACGACGTGCACGACGACGCCGGCTTCGCCCGCACCGGCGGGCGGCGCGGTCCCGGCGGCCTCCGACGCGGCGGACGCCGCCGGTGTGCCCGCTCCCGGCACCTCGACGGCGGCCGGACCGGGCGCGGCGGCGCCCGCCGACGTCGTGGTGAGCGGTTCGACGGCGCCGCCGCCGGGCCACGCCAGCAGCGCCGTCCCGACGGCGACGGCCAGCACCGCCACCGCGGCGACGAGCGCGGTGCGGCCGCGCAGCGCCCACCGGCGCGCCCGGCCCGCGTCGCCCTCGCCGAGGACGTGGCCGTGCGTGGCGGCGTAGGCGGTGGCTGCGTGCCGCGCCGCTGCCCCGGCGGCGCGGCGGGCGACGAGGCGCGTGGCGAGCTCGTCGGCCGCCGGGTCCTCGCTCGCGGGCGCCCCCGCGGAGGGCGGCGGGCCTGGCTCGTCCCCCGCCTGCTCCGGGGGCCCTCCCTCCATCAGCTCTCCCGTCAGCTCTCCCGGCAGCTCTCCCGGCAGCTGCCCCGGCGGGAGCTCGGCCGGGTGCACCGCCGGCGGCGCCGCCGGGCCCGCCGAGCCCCGGGCGGCGTCCCAGCGGGCGAGCGCGGCGGCCAGCGGGTCGCGGCCGTCGTCCGGCGCGCCCAGCGGCGTCGGCTGCCACGCCGGCGGCGACGACGGCAGCAGCGCCGGCTGCGGGCCGGGACGCGGCCCGGCGGGCGGCCCGGGCGGGACGGAGGTGCTCACGTCCGGGACGCTACGGACCACCTGCACCGCGCCGTCGCCCTGCGGCGGCGGCTGTGGACCTGCGCCGCGGAGCCGCTCCTGGGGGCGGCCTCCCGGTCGCGGTCGTCGGCGGTCGCGGCCCGTCAGTGCGGGTGCCCGCCCAGGTCGGCGATCACCACCGCGAGCGCCCCGGGCCCGGCGTGCGCACCGAGCACCGCGCTGACCGGCGTGACCACCGGGGCCAGGTCCAGCTCGTCGGCGAGCCGCTGCGCGACGGCATCGGCGCGGTCCTCGGCGCCGAGGTGGTGCACCGCGACGGCGGGCGCCTCGCAGCGGCCCGCGTGCTCGACGGCGAGCGCGACGAGCCGGTCGAGCGCCGCGGCGCGGGTGCGGACCCGCTGGACCGTCTGGATCCGCCCGTCGCGGATCTCGAGCAGGGGACGCACCCCGAGCGCCGTCCCGAGCGCCGCGGCGCCCGCCGACAGGCGACCTCCCCGCCGCAGGTGGTCGAGCGAGTCGACGAGGAACAGCGTCCGGCTGGAGCCGGCGACCTGCGCGGCTCGGTCGGCCACGTGCGCGGCGTCGGCGCCCGCGGCGGCGCACGCCGCCGCGGCCTGCGCGGCGAACCCGAGGCCCATCGCGACGGTGCGCGAGTCGACGACCCGCACCGGCACCATGGCGCGCTGCCCGGCCCGCGCGGCGGCGTCCACGGTGCCCGACAGGGCGCCCGACAGGTGCACCGCGACGACGGCGCGGGCCCCGGAGGCCACCGCGTCGCGGTAGGCGACGGCGAGGTCCTCGGGAGGCGGCTGGGACGTGGTGAGCCGCTCGCCGGCCTCGATCCGCTCCGCGACGGCGGCCGGGGCGAGGTCGACGCCCTCGCGGTGCTCGCCGTCGGGCGCCAGCACGCGCAGCGGGACGACGACGGGCCCGGCGGTGCCGGGCGCCGCCGGGGGCAGGCACGCCGTCGAGTCGGTCACCACCCGCACCGGGGGCAGGGGCGTGGAGGGGCGGGCGTCGGTCATGGCAGGGTCACCCTACCGACGCCCGGCGCTCGCGCGGCGCCGTCGGAGGGCGCGCGCTACGTTGCGACCATGTCGGACGACGCCCGGTCCCCCGCCCCGTCCGCCGCCGAGCTCGCGGCGCTGCGCGCGGCGGCCGCGCAGGCCGCCGCGGAGGCGGCCGAGGCCAGGGCGGCGGCCGCGCAGGCGGCGCTCGACGCCGCCGAGGCCGCGGCCGGCGTCACGCCGCCGCCCCCCGCGGTGAATGCGGCTGCCAGCACGGCGGCGGGCACCGCGGACGCCGCACCGATACCGGACGCCGCACCGGGCCTGACCGGGTACGCGGCTGAGGTCGCGGCCGCGTACGCCTCCCCCGGCGGCACGCTGCCGCTCGGCGCGCTGCTGGAGGGCGAGGTGGGCGGCGATCCCCGCCCGAACGCCGGCGCCCAGGTGGGCCTCGCGCTGCGGATGCTCAACCGCCACGGGCTCGTCGCGGGCGCGACCGGCACCGGCAAGACGAAGACCCTCCAGGGCATGGCCGAGGGGCTCTCGGACGCGGGCGTGCCGGTGTTCCTCGCCGACGTCAAGGGCGACCTGTCCGGCCTGGCCGTCCCGGGCGAGCACAGCGACGCGATCGCGCGCCGGGCGCAGGGCATCGGCCAGCCGTGGCGCCCCACCGCCTACCCGGTGGAGCTGTACTCGCTGGGCGGCCTCGGCACGGGCGCGCCGATCCGCACCACGGTCACGGACTTCGGGCCGCTGCTGCTCAGCAAGGTGCTGGACCTCAACGCCACCCAGGAGTCGAGCCTGGGCCTGGTCTTCCACTGGGCGGACTCCCAGGGCCTGGCGCTGCTCGACCTCGAGGACCTGCGGGCCGCGATCGCCCACCTCGCCTCGGACGACGGGAAGGCCGAGCTCAAGGGCATCGGTGGCGTCTCCTCGGCCACCGCCGGGGTGATCCTGCGCGAGATCGTGGCGCTGCAGGCGCAGGGCGCCGACGTGTTCTTCGGCGAGCCGGCCTTCGCGACGTCGGACCTGCTGCGCACCACCGCCGACGGCAAGGGCGTGATCTCCTGCCTCGAGCTGCCCGCCGTCGCCGACCGCCCGGCGCTCTTCTCGACGTTCCTCATGTGGCTGCTCGCCGACCTGTTCCAGGAGCTGCCCGAGGTGGGCGACCCCGACCGGCCGCGGCTGGTGTTCTTCTTCGACGAGGCGCACCTGCTGTTCACCGGCGCCTCGAAGGAGTTCCTCCAGCAGGTCACGCAGACGGTGCGGCTGGTCCGGTCCAAGGGGGTGGGCGTCTTCTTCGTCACTCAGTCACCCAAGGACGTGCCGGCCGACGTCCTCGCCCAGCTCGGCAACCGGGTGCAGCACGCGCTGCGGGCGTTCACCCCTGACGACGCGACCGCCCTGCGCCGGGCGGTGCGCACGTTCCCCGAGTCCCCCTACGACCTCGAGCGGCTGCTGCAGTCGCTCGGCACGGGCGAGGCCGTGGTCACCGTGCTCACCGAGGCGGGCACCCCTGCCCCGGTCGCGTGGACGCGCGTCCGGGCCCCGCAGTCGGCCATGGCGCCCGCGCCGCCGGACGTCGCCGAGCGGATCGTGGCCGCCTCCCCAGGACAGCGGGCCTACGGCACGGCGGTCGACCGGGAGTCCGCGGCCGAGCTGCTCCAGGTCCGCGCCCAGGAGCAGGCCGCCGCGCGGGCCGCGGCGGAGGCGGCGGCCGAGCGCGCCGAGGAGGCGGAGCGGGCGCGCAAGGAGCAGGCCGAGCTGGCGGAGCGGCGCGCCCGTCTCGAGCGCGAGGCGGCCCGCGGGCGCTCGCGCGGCACGCGCACCACCTCGCGCCGGTCCGGCAGCCCGCTGGACGCGCTCCTGCGCTCGGCGGGGACCGCGCTCGCGCGGGAGATCACCCGGACCGTCTTCGGCACCCGCCGGCGCTGACCGCCGGCGCGCACCGTGCGCGACGACGGCGGCGTCGCACCCGTGGTGCGGCGCCGCCGTCGCGGGGGTCACTCGGCGTGGTCGTGCTCGCCCTCCGCGTGCTCGCCCTCCGCGTGCTCGTGCTCGTGCTCGTGGTCGTGCTCGTGGCCGTGCTCCGCGGCGACGTCGCCGGTGACGCCGCTGATCTCGTTCGGCGTGACGTCCAGCTGCGCGCTCTTCCAGACCTCGCCGGACTCGACGTCCACGGCGTGGACCGACTGCGTGGCGGGGTCGGTCACGTAGACCGAGCCGTCGAGGGTGAGCACCGCCGGGCGCGGCTCCTGCCACTCGAGCGGCTCCTCCCAGGCGTCGATCACCGGGATGGACCTCACGAGCGTGCCGGCCTCGGGGTCGATGACGTGCAGCTGCCCGTCGGTGCCGAGCACGAGCGCCTCGCCGTCCTCGCCCCGCGCGAGGGAGCGGAACGTGTAGCTCGAGGGGAGGTCGACCAGCGTGAGCGACGCGTCGCGGGTGTCGACGAGGGAGACGCGCGTGGGGCGCTCCAGCTCCGCCTCGGGGTCGGTCTTGTAGTCGCCGAGCACGACGGGCGACGCCTCGCTGCCCGCCTGGTTGCCGATGCGGCCGTAGGCGTCGGGCGCCTGCACCTTGGTGATGGTGCCGCCGGCGTAGACCAGCGCGCCGTCCTCGCAGCCGATGACCACGGCCTCCTCGGCGGCGACGGCCTCGCCGTGCACCCCGGGGCACTGGTCGCTCGCCGCGACCTCGGCGCCGTCGGCGTCGAGCACACGGATGCCGGTGCGGGCGTCGGCCGTGCCCTCGGAGACGACCATGGTGTCGTCGGACAGCGGCACCGCGACGCCGTGGTGCGCGGCCGGGAGGGTGAGCCGGTCGACGACGGCGTCGGCGGGCTCGGCGACGTGGGCCGGGTCGAGCACGGTGACCTCGCCGGTGCCGTCGGCGAAGAGCGCGGTGCGGCCGGCGTGGTGGACGGCGTGCCCGGGCTCCTCCGCGGCGTAGGTGACGTCCAGCAGGGCCGGCGCGGACGTCCAGTAGTGCGCGTGGTCGCCGTGCGCCTCGGCCCACGTGCCGGCGTCGAGCACGCGGAAGCCGCCGGTCGTGGACACCAGCAGGTGCCGGCCGTCCCCGGCCGGGTTGAGGCGGGTGAAGCCGTCGACCTCGAGGTCACCGACCTCCTCGAGCGTCATCGCGTCGAGCACGCGGACGCCGCCGTCGTAGGTCACCGCGATGCGGGGCGTGCGGGCCTGCTCCTCGGTGGCGGCCGGGGCCTCGGCGGACGAGGAGGCGGCGGAGGGCGCTGCGGAGGACGCGGCGCCGTCGGAGCCGGGGCCGGCACAGGCCGCGAGCGCGAGCGCCCCGAGCGGTACGAGGGCGAGCGCCGACAGGCGGCGGGGGGTCGTGCGATGCATGCGTGGTCCTTCTGCGTCGTCGGATTGTGAGAACAGTTCTCACGTGCAAACCACAGCGAACCAGAAGTGAGAACGATTATCAACCGCATGTCGCCGCGCCCTGACCTGGCGCGACACCGTCGAGACCCCTGGACACGGCGAGGGGCGCGGCACCCTGCGGTGCCGCGCCCCTCGCGCGCCTCTGTCCCGGGCCGCCGGCCCGGGCGGGGTCCTCAGCGCTTGCCGTAGCGCTGGCGGAACTTCTCCACGCGCCCGGCGGTGTCGACCACGCGCGCGCTGCCCGTCCAGAACGGGTGGCTCGCGCTGGAGATCTCCACGTCGACGACCGGGTAGGTGTTGCCGTCCTCCCACTCGATCGTCTTCGTCGGCCGGCCCGGGCCCGCGGCGGTGTCGCCGGCCAGGGTCGAGCGGGTCAGGAAGGCGAAGCCGGCGCTAGCGTCGCGGAACACGACCAGGCCGTAGGTGGGGTGGATGTCCTTCTTCATCTGAGCGCTCCTCGCGGATGTCGACGTGCTGTCGTGAGAACTGTTCTCATAAGGAGGGGCGACGTCCTGGTATTCCCGGCCCGGCGGCCACTCCCCGGTGGTCGTCCCGCCGGTGACCGCCCCTCCCAGGGGACGCCGACGGCGCGCCACCCGCCAGGCGGGGCGCGCCGCCGGTGCGGGGCATCCCGCGGCCGGCGCTACGCCGCGCCCCCGCGGTAGTCCTGCAGGAAGAGGCCGACGGCCACGGCGAGCCGCTCGATCTCGTGCGGGTCGACGCTCTCGTTCGGGGCGTGGATCAGCGCGAGCGGCTCCTCCACGCCCATCAGCACCACCTCGGCGTCGGGGTAGGTCTCGGCGAAGACCGTGCACAGCGGGATGGACCCGCCCTGGCCGAGCAGCACCATGTCGTGCCCGAACGCCTCCCGCATCGCCGCGGCCATGGCCGCGTACGCGGGCCCGTCGGTGGCGGCTCGGAAGGGTGCTCCCTTCGACTCGGGCCGGACGGCCACCCGCACGCCCCACGGCGCGGCCTTGTGCAGGTGCTCGGTCAGGGCGGTCTCGGCCTGGTCCGGCGCCGTGCCCGGCGGGATGCGGAGGTTCAGCCGGGCGCTCGCCCTCGGCACGATCGAGGCGGACGACCCGACGACCGGCGGGCAGTCGATGCCCAGGACGGTGAGCGCCGGGCGCGCCCACAGCATGTCCGAGACGGTGCCCGAGCCCAGGAGCGACTCGGCCGGGGCGACGCCGGCGTCGCGGCGGAACGCGTCGGGGTCGTAGGGCGCACCGGGCCAGGTCTGGGTGTGGTCGAGGCCGAGGACCGTCGTGTCGCCGTCGGCGTCGCGCAGCGAGGCGAGCATGGCCAGGAGCGCGGCGAGCGCGTCCGGGGCCGGCCCCCCGAACATGCCGGAGTGCAGCTCCGACGGGAGGGCCTCGACGTCGACGACGACGTTCACCATGCCCCGCAGGCTCACGGTGGCCGCGGGCCGGCCGACGGCCGCGTTCCCGGTGTCGCAGACGAGGATCGCGTCGGCCCGCAGCAGGTCGGCGTTCCGGGGCAGGAAGTCCTCGAGCCCGCCGGTCCCCTGCTCCTCCGAGCCCTCCACGACCAGGCGGAGGTTCACCGGCACGTCGCCTCCGAGGGCACGCAGGGCGGTGAGGAGCATGACGATGTTGCCCTTGCAGTCGGCCGCCCCGCGCCCGAACCACCGGCCGCCCACCTCGGTCAGCTCGAACGGCGGCGTGCGCCAGGCCGCGTCGTCGAGCGGCGGCTGCACGTCGTAGTGGGCGTACAGGAGCACCGTCGGGGCGCCGGGGCCGCCGCCCGGCCGGGACCCGATCACCGCCTGGCTGCCGTCGGGCGTGTCGTGCAGCGCGACGTCGGCGAACCCGAGCTCCCGGAACGCCTCGAGCACCCAGCGCGCCGCGCGGGAGCACTCCTCGGGCGGGAACTGCCGGGCGTCCGCGACCGACCGCATCGCGACCAGGTCGGCCAGGTCGGACCGGGCCCGCGGCATCTGCGCGCGGACCCGCGCCCCGAGGCCGGCGGCGGTCATCCGTCCACCACCACGTCGGCCAGCTCGAGGCCGGCGACGGTCTCCTGGAAGTCCTCCAGCTCCTCGGGGCAGTAGATCTCGACGATGAGCAGCTCGCCCTGCACCACCCGGCTGTCGGCGAGCACGGGCCGCACCCCCGGGCCCGAGGCGCCGTTCGTCAGCTGGGAGAACAGGGTGGCCTTGCGCAGCGCGTTGCCCGGGTCCTGGCAGGCCGCGCCGCCGTCGTCGCCGAGCACCCGCACGATCTGCTCGCGCGACGGGGGCGTGGCGCCGGCGTCCTCCAGGGCGGCGACGAGCTGGTCCGCCTTCTCCTGCGCCTGCGTGGTCGACCGGGCCGCCTCGAACGTCAGCAGCGCGACCACCGCCAGCAGGACGAGCAGCCCGAGCGCGACCCAGTAGACGACCCGGCGCCAGGGGTCCGGGCGCTCCGCTGCCGCGCTCCCCACCTCGTCGGCGCTGCGGACCGGCCCGTCGCCGGTCCCGTTGTCCTGTCTCATGACGACGACACCTCCTCCCCGGCCGGGGCCGGCTGCTTCCACGACGGCTTGCGGAACCGGTAGAACAAGAACGGCACGAGGAGCCCCAGCCCGAGCGCCCCGCCGCCGACGATCAGCAGGTAGACGAACGGGTTGCTCCCGCCGAACTGCGACGGCGGGATGAAGCCCACCAGCAGCGCGGCCAGGGAGGCGACGAACCCGACGACGCAGATGGTGACGAGCATCGGCGCCCGGTACCCGCGCGGGTGGTCCGGGTCGTTGCGCCGCAGCCGCGCGGCGGCGACGAACATCAGCAAGTACATGATCAGGTACACCTGCGTGGTGATCACCGAGAAGATCCAGTAGGCGCTGGAGACGTTCGGGATCAGCGCGTACCCGAGGGCGATGACGGTGGTGATGACGCCCTGGGTGACGAGGATGTTCTGCTGCACCCCGTGCTTGTTGAGGCGCTGCAGGAACGGCGGGAGATAGCCCTCCTGCCGGGAGATGAGCAGCAGGCCCTTGGACGGTCCGGCCAGCCAGGTGAGCATGCCGCCGAGGGACGCGGCCACCAGCATGACGCCGAAGACCGGCGTCAGCCACTGCGTGCCGAACTGGGCGAACACCGCGTCGAACGCCTGCATCACGCCGGCGGTCAGGGACAGCTGCTCGGCGGGGACGACCCAGCTGATCGCCAGCGCCGGCAGGATGAAGATCAGCAGCACCAGCCCCATCGCCAGGAACATCGACCTCGGGAACTCCTTGCCGGGGTTGCGCAGGGAGCCGACGTGGACGGCGTTCATCTCCATGCCGGAGTAGGACAGGAAGTTGTTCACGATCAGCACCAGGCTCGCCAGCCCGGCCCACTGGGGCAGCAGGTGCGAGGCGTCCATCGGCGCGGCCGACGGGTTGCCCTGGCCGAGGAACACGGCCCCGAGCGTCACGAGCACGACGCCGGGGATCAGCGTCCCGATGATCAGCCCGCCGCTCGCCAGGCCCGCGACGCCCGAGGTGCCGCGCGAGGAGACCCAGACCCCGGTCCAGTAGACGACCACGATCACCAGCGCCGTCCAGACGCCGCTGGCGGCCAGCGCCGGGTTGATCACGTACGCGAGGGTGCTCGCCACGAACCCGAGCAGGCTCGGGTAGTAGAAGATCGTCATCGCGAACTGGCACCAGACGGCGAGGAACCCCATCGGCGCGGAGATTCCCTGCGACACCCACCGGTAGACCCCGCCCTTCCAGCCCGAGGCCAGCTCGGCCGAGACCAGCGAGGTCGGGATGAGGAAGATGATCGCCGGGACGATGTACAGGAAGACGCACGCCAGGCCGTAGACCGCCATCGTCGGCGCCGCGCGGAGGCTGGCCACCGAGCTCGTCGTCATCAGCGCCAGCGCGACCCAGGAGATCACCGTCGTGGTCGCCGCGGTCTTCATCGCCGCCGGTGCCGCCGGGCGCGACGTCGGCTGGGACGCGCGCCCGGGGACCGGTCGGTCGGCCGGCAGGTCCATCGCGCTCATCGGGCCCCACCTCCCGGCTCGGTGCCCGGCCCCTGGGGCAGGGTCTCGCAGTGCACGGACATGGCAGGACTCCTCACCGTCGAGCAACCCGCGGGCCGCACGGCCCATGGTCATGCTGGGTCCCGCCCCCCGGCCCGTGCCTCACTCGCGGCGGGTAGTCGGCCGGGAGCGGCTCAAGCGACCGTGCGCAGCCCGCGGTTCGTGGTGTTCAGGCGCCGGCCGCCGTCCTCGGTGACGGTGACGATGTCCTCGATGCGCACGCCGAAGCGGCCCGGGAGGTAGACCCCGGGCTCGACGGAGAAGCACATGCCCGGCACCATCGGCCGCTCCTCGCCCTCGATCATGTACGGCGGCTCGTGCGTCGTGAGCCCGATGCCGTGCCCCGTGCGGTGGATGAACCGCTCGCCGTAGCCCGCCTCGGCGATCACCCGGCGTGCGGCGCGGTCGACCTCCTGGCAGGCGACCCCCGGCCGGACGGCCGCCACGCCGGCCTGCTGGGCCTGCCGGACGACCTCGTGCACCTCGCGGACCTCGTCGGTGGGCTCGCCCACGCACACGGTACGGCTGGTGTCGGAGCCGTAGCCGGACATCAGCCCGCCGAAGTCGAGCACGACGCAGTCGCCGGGCTCGATGACCCGCTCCCCCGCCTCGTGGTGCGGGTTGGCGCCGTTCGGTCCCGAGCCCACCACGGTGAAGTCCACCTGCTCGTGCCCGAAGCCGCGCAGCAGGTCGGCGAGGTCGGCGGCCACCTCCGTCTCCCGGCGCCCGGCGAACCGCACGCCGAGGATCTCCTCGTACGTCGCGTCGGCGGCCCGGGCCGCGGCGTCCAGCCGGGCGAGCTCGTCGGCGTCCTTGACCGCCCGCAGCATCGGCAGCCGCGCCGTCATCGCGTGGTACCGGCTGGCAGGCAGCGCCGCCTGCAGGCCGAGGAGGTGCATGGCCCAGGCGCTGTCGGACACGGCGTAGCGCCCGTCCGGGCGCAGCAGGGCGCTCGCGGCGGCGTACGGGTCGGCGCCGTCGGTCCAGTCGACGAGGGTCGCCGCCGCAGCCCCCTCGGCGGCCTCGGCGTCGGGGCGCTCCAGGGTGGGCACCAAGAGGGTCGGCTCCCGGTCGGCCGTCAGCACGAGCGCGGTGAGGCGCTCGGTGAGCGCCGTCGGCCGGTAGCCGGTGAGCCACACGAGGTCCGGCCCGGGCGTGACGAGCAGCCCGTCGAGCCCGGCGGCACGGGCCGCGTCGACGGCCCGGCGCATCCGGGCGGCGTAGTCGTCACGCGTGAACGGGGCCGGGACGGCCGCGGTCGCGGTCATCGCCGCCTCCTCTCAGGTCGTCTGGTGGGCGGGGCGCTCCCGACGGCGGTGCCGTCCCGGCGCGGACGGGGGGATCGTGTGCAGGTGGGCGGCGGCCGCGGCGGCGGAGTCCTCCAGCGTGGCGCGCCCCGCCGCCCGCTGGCGCCGGATCGCGACGACGGCGAGCAGGAGCCCCAGCACGCACATCACCGCCATCACCCACGACGCGGCGGCCAGGCCGGTCGCGAGCGCGTCCGCCGCGGGTGCGCCCCGCGCCTGCCGCCCGGCGGTCACCGAGCCGTAGATCGTCGCGGCGAGCGCGGTCGCCACCGCGGCACCGACGTAGCGCGCCATGTTGGAGACCCCGGACGCCTCGCCCACCTGCCGCTCGGGCACCGAGGCGGTCGCCGCGGCCGAGGCCGGGCCGTTGGTCAGGCCCATGCCGACGGCGATCGCGACCAGGGGCAGCAGGAACGCCGCGTACCGCCAGGAGCCCTGCGCGAAGCCGACGGCGACGAAACCGGCCGCGGTGAGGGCGAAGCCGGCGCCGATCGTCTGGCGGGGGCCGATGCGCGCCGCGACCTGCGGCACGAGCGGGGCGACCACCACGAGGCCGACCGTGGCCGGGAGCGTGGCGAGGCCCGCCTGCAGCGGGGTGAACCCGAGCGTGGCCGGGTCCTGGAAGTACAGGCTGAGCAGGTACATCAGCGCGTTGATGGTGCCGGCACCGATGAGGATGACGAGCGTGGAGCCGACCAGCACGCGGTTGCGCAGCAGCGCCAGGTCGAGCAGCGGGACGCGTACCCGCCGCTCGACCGCCACGAAGGCCAGGCCGGCCGCGACGGTGACCACGAGGCAGGCGACCGTCCCCACCGACAGCCAGCCCCACTCGCCGCTCTGGCTGACCCCCAGGATGAGCGGCACGAGGGTGAGGGCGACCAGGACCGTGCCGGCGTAGTCGATGGACCGGGGCCGGCCGGGGTCGCGCGACTCGGCGACCGTGGCGTAGGTGAGCAGCATGCACGCCACGGCGACCACCGCGTCGATCCAGAACAGGCCCTGCCACCCGGTGAGGTCGACGAGCACGCCGCCGAGCAGCGGTCCCGCCGCGGCACCGACCGCGGCCGCGGCGCCCCACAGCGACACGGCGCGCAGCCGGGCCTTCTCGTCGGCGATCCCCACCGAGAGCAGGCTCAGTCCGCAGGCCAGGATCGTCGCGCCGGCGGCGCCCTGGACGACGCGGCCGGCGATGACCATCGCCCCCGACTGCGCCAGGGCGATGAGCACGCAGGAGGCGACGAACAGCAGCAGGCCGAGCTGGAAGATCCGCTTCCGGCCGAACACGTCGCCGAGCGAGCCGGAGGTGACGATCACCGCCGCACCGACCAGCGAGTATCCGGTGACCGCCCACTGCAGGGTCTGCACCGAGGTGCCGGTGTCCTCGCTGATGGCCGGGAGCAGGATGCTCACGGCCGAGGTGTTGGCGTTGACCACCAGCGTCGACAGGCAGGTCGCCGCCAGGACGCCCCTGGCGGTCGTCCCGGCAGACGTCCCCGTGCTCGTCCCGACCATGCGGCCACCTCCGCTGCGAACGATGGCCGCCACGCTAGGGCCCGCCCGGCCCGGTCGGCTCACCCGTGCCGGGCGAGCCGGGGCCGCTCAGGCGGTCATCGCCACCGGGCGGGCGTGCCAGATCCGGTCGAGGTAGTCGCGCATCGAGCGGTCGGAGGAGAAGAAGCCCGAGCGGGCCACGTTGAGCACCGCCGACCGGCTCCAGGCGTCGGCGTCGGCGTACGCCGCCTCCACCCGGTCCTGGGCGTCGAGGTAGGACTGGAAGTCCGCCAGCACCATGAAGCGGTCCTCGTGCAGCAGGTTCGAGACGATCGGCTCGAACACGCTGCGGTCCCCGCCGGAGAACTCCCCCGACGCGACCAGGTCGAGCGCCCGGCGCAGGGTCGGGTCCTGCTCGTAGTAGGCACCGGGCCGGTAGCCCGCCTCCTGGATGGCGCTGGCCTCCGGCTCGGTGAGGCCGAAGAGGAAGAAGTTGTCGTCGCCGACGAGCTGGCGGATCTCGACGTTCGCGCCGTCGTCGGTGCCGATCGTCAGGGCGCCGTTGAGGGCGAACTTCATGTTGCCGGTGCCGGACGCCTCCTTGCCGGCCAGGGAGATCTGCTCGGACAGGTCGGCGGCCGGGATGAGGGTCTCGGCGACGGTGATGTTGTAGTTCGCCGGGAAGGCGACCCGCAGCACCTGCGAGACCACGGGGTCGGTGTTGACGCGTGCCGCGACGTGGTTGATCAGCGCGATGATCTCCTTGGCCATCCGGTAGCCGGGCGCGGCCTTGGCGCCGAAGACGACGGTGCGCGGCGTGACCCGGGCCGGGTCGAGCTCGCCGGAGCGGATCCGCTCGTAGAGCGACACCACGTGCAGGAGCTTCAGGTGCTGGCGCTTGTACTCGTGCAGCCGCTTGACCATGACGTCGAGCATCGTGGCCGGGTCGATCTGGATCCCGTCCCGCGCGGCGAGGAAGCCCACGAGGCGGGCCTTGTTCGCGGCCTTGACCTCGCGGAAGCGGCGGCGGAACTCGGCGTCGTCGGCGAGCGGCTCCAGCTCGCGCAGGCGGTCCAGGTCGGTGACCCAGCCGTCGCCGATGGCCTCGGTGATGAGGCCCGACAGGCCGGGGTTGGCGAGCCGCACGAACCGGCGCGGGGTGATGCCGTTGGTGACGTTGATGAACTTCTCCGGGAAGAACGCGGCGAAGTCCTGCAGCACCTTGTCGCGCAGCAGCTGGGAGTGCAGCTCCGCGACGCCGTTGACCTTGGTGGACGCCACCGTGGCGAGGTAGGCCATGCGCACCGCGCGCTCGGGGTGCTCGGCCACGATCGACATGCGGCGCGCGAGCATCTCGTCGCCGCCCGAGCGCTCCCGCACCTGGGCCAGGAACTCCTCGTTGATGCGGTAGATGATCTCGAGGTGGCGCGGCAGCAGCCGCCCGAGCAGCTCGACCGACCACACCTCGAGCGCCTCCGGCAGCAGCGTGTGGCAGGTGTACGCGAAGCACTGCTGGGTGATCGCCCACGCCTCGTCCCAGCCGAAGCCCTTCTCGTCCACGAGCAGGCGCATGAGCTCGGGGACCGCGATGACGGGGTGCGTGTCGTTGAGCTGGAAGATGATCCGCTCGGGCAGGCGGTGCAGGTCGAAGCCCTCGCCCAGCACGGTGTCGATGAAGTCGCGCAGCGAGCAGGCCACGAAGAAGTACTGCTGCTGCAGCCGCAGCTCCTTGCCCTGGGGCGTGGAGTCCTCCGGGTACAGGACCTTGGAGATGTTCTCCGCGAACGTCTGGGAGCGCACGGCCTCGGTGTAGTCGCCGTAGTTGAAGATCCGCAGGTCGAAGGCGCGCGTGGCCCGCGCGCTCCACAGCCGCAGCGTGTTCACGCGCCCGTTCTGGAAGCCGGGGACCATGTAGTTGTGGGGCACGCCGAGCACCTCCCAGCCGGGCACCCAGCGCGAGCGCTCCGTGCCGTCGTCGGCGGTGTACGTCTCGGTGTGCCCGCCGAAGCCGACGGTGACCTCCTGCTGCGGGGCGGCGAACTCCCACGGCGAGCCGTTGTCGAGCCAGTTGTCCGGCTCCTCGACCTGGCGGCCGTCGACGAAGGTCTGGCGGAAGATGCCGTACTCGTACCGGATGCCGTAGCCGATGGCCGGCACGTCCATCGTGGCCAGCGAGTCCAGGAAGCACGCGGCCAGGCGGCCCAGGCCGCCGTTGCCCAGCCCGGGCTCGACCTCGGCGGCGCGCAGCTCGTCGAGGGAGATGCCCAGGCGCGCCAGGGCCTCGGCGGCGATGTCCTGCAGGTCGGAGGCCAGCAGCGCGTTGTCGAGCTGGCGGCCCAGCAGGTACTCCGCCGACAGGTAGGCGACGCCGCGGGAGTCGTCGCTGGAGAGGAAGCTGTCCACCGTGCGGTTCCAGCGGGAGATGAGGTAGTCCCGCACGGTGCGCGCGAGCGCGAGGTACTTGTCGTGGGTCGTGGCGCGCTCGAGCGTGGTGCCCTGCGAGTACGTCAGCTCCCGCAGGTACTGCCGGACGAAGCCGTCGACGGAGTGCTCGGGCGTGGCGATGACTGGGGTCGAGTCGGTCACGTCACGACATTACAAGCGAACGACGAGCCACGTCAGACGGGTGTCAGACAGGTGTGGCGGTCCCGAGCAGCACCATGCCGGGCGGGAACTGGCCGTCCGCCACCTGCTGCACCCGGCGCTCCGCGTCGTCCGCGTCGGCGGCCTCGACCCGCAGCTCGAACGTGGCCGGGCCCGGGTCGGGCCGCGCCGCGTCGTCCTGCGCCTCGTCGTCCGGCACGCCGACGAGCTCGGCGGTCAGGCCCGCCGTGCGCAGCGCGTCCTGGAACGAGCCGGCGTCGCGGGTGGCGGTGTCGAGGTTCGGGAACGTCACGGGGACGATGAAGGTGTCCATGGCTCCATGCTGCGGGCGGGCGCCGGCCTGGCAACCGGGACAGGCGACCGGGCGGGGTCAGCCGACGACGTCCGGCAGGCCCTCCGCCAGCCCCTCCTCCGCCAGCCCCACCACAGGCACGGCGCGCGAGCGGCCGCCCTCGTCCTTGACCACCACGTACTCGGCGTCGACGTGCGGCTCCAGCGCGCTGACCTTGTCCAGCGGGGCGCCGATCACCAGCTGGAAGCCCAGCCCGCGCCACGCCCGCACGGCCCGCCCGGAGAACTGGGCGTCGGCCTTGATGAGCGCCTCGTCGAGGAACACCGGCGCGTACCGCGGCCGCTGCGCGCCGGCGTCCCCGAGCTGGTAGCGCAGCGCGGCGCCGACGATGAACGCGACGAGCTCCTGCGACTCGCCGCCGGACTTCTCGCCGATGTGGTCGTACAGGGCCACGTGGGTGCCGGCCAGGTCGACCTTCTCGGCGCTGATGCGCACGTGCCGGCGCACGTCCACCAGGTCGGTGAAGTCCGGGCTGGTGCGCCGGATGCGGTCGATGACGCGCTCCATGCGGGCGAACCGGGCCTCGCGCTCGGCGTCCGTGGCGTCCGGGCCGAGCGAGCCGCGCGCCTCGCGCAGGTCGCGCCGGAACCGGGCGATGACGGCGGACTGCACCGGGCGCGGGTCGATGCGCAGGCGGTGGTCGTCGTCGGCGAACGGCAGCTGGCCGAGGATCTCGTTGACCGGGTCGATGCGCTCGGAGATCTCCCGCAGGGCGCGGCTGATCGCGGCGTCGAGCGCCGTGAGGTCGTCGCCGGACAGCCGCGCGAGGTTGCGCGACCAGTGCGCCTCGAGCTCGTGCAGCCGCTCCGTCTCCAGCGCGGTGAGCACCCGCTCGAAGTCCGGGTAGGACGCGTCGGGGTCCGTGCCGAGGTTGGGGTCCGGCCACTGGCGGGTGAACGTCTCGAACACGGCGCGCAGGGCGTCCAGGCCCGCGGCCGCGGCGCTCGCGGCCTGCTCGCGGTCGAACACGAGCCGCTGCCCCACCGACTGCAGCGCGGCGTCGAACGCCGGGAGCGTGAGGCCGGCGTCCCCGCGCCCGTCGCCGCCCGACGCGCGCCCCAGCAGCTCGTCCAGGTAGGCCCGGTGCGCGGGGGCCAGCGCCGTGCCGCGCGCCTCGGCGGCGTCGAGGGCCGCCTGCGCGACGTCGACCGCCTCGGACACCTCCTCCCAGCGGGCGTCGAGCGCGGCCTGCGCGTCACGGGCGCGCACGAGCTGAGAGTGCAGCTCGTCGGCCGCGGCGGACTGCGTCGCCACCCGGTCGCGCAGGTCGCGCACGTCGGTGTCGCCGTCCTGCAGATCGGCCAGCACGGTCTCCCACTGCTCGAGCTCGGCCTGGGCCGCCGCCACGTCGACGTGCTCCCAGACCAGCTCCACCACGCGCTCGTGCGCCGCGGTCTGCTCGGCCAGGGCGGCGTCGCGCAGCTCGGCGCCGGCGCGCGCCTCCGCCGCCCGGCGCTCCGCCTCGCGGGCGGCCGCCAGCCGGTCGTCGAGGTCGGCGAGGCGGCGGGAGTTGGTGAACCCGAGCACGTTCTCGCGCCCGTGGCCGCCGTGCGCGCCGCGGGCGCCGTCCGACGCCTGGCCCGTGCGGGTCAGGGCCTTGGCGTGCCGGCCGAGGTCGGCCGGGTCGTCGACGCAGACGTAGTCGTACGCGGTGGCCAGCCGGCCGGCGAGCCACCCCGCGAAGGGCCCGGGCTTGACGTCGAGGCGCCCCGGCAGCGTCCGCTCGTCGAGCGCGACGTCGTCGGCCAGGTCCACCGGGACGCCCTCGTACCGCAGGCGCACCGCCGACGGCACCCGGTCGACGGCGGCGCGGAAGCCGGCCAGCCGCCGCTCGCCGACCAGCAGGGTGAGCGCGAACCCGCCGAGGGCCAGGTTGGCCGCCTCGCGCCAGTGCTCGTGCTCGGGGCGCACCTCGAGCAGCTCAGCCACGAACGGCAGGTCCTCGACCTCCAGCCCCGCCGCCTGGGCGAGCGCCACGCGGGCGCGGTGGTGGCCGTCCGGCACGTTGCCGCGGCGCCGGGCGAACGACTCGCGCTCGCGCTCGAGCCGCTCGACCTCCTGGCGCGCCTCGCGGGCGGTGTCGCTCGCGGCGTAGAGCGCGTCGAGCGAGCGGCGCCGGGCGCCGGCGACGTCGTCCAGCGCCGCGCGGGACGCCGCGGCCTGCCGGTCGAAGTCGGCGCGCGTGCCGACGGTGGCGCCGAGGCGCTCGAGGGCGCCGTCGAGCACCGCGCGGGCGCGGCGCACCTCGGCGACCCGGGCGCGGGCGGCGGCGATCTCCCGCTCGGCCGTGGCGGCGCGCTCGCCGCCGGCGGCCCACAGGGCCTGGCGCAGCCCGTCGAGCGCGGCGGCCTGCGTCTCGTGCGCGGCCTGCAGCGACGCCACGTCGGCCTTGGCCTCGCGCGCCCGCCGGCGCACGTCCTCCTCGGCGGAGCGCAGCAGCCCCAGCCGCCGCTCGTGCCGCCACAGGCTCGCCGGGGACGCCGCGTCGTCGAACGTGCCGACCTCGGCGATGACGGCGAGCCGCTCGCGGGCGGCGTCGACGGCGGCGCGGTGCTTGCGGATCGGCGACAGCACGCGGACCTGGTCCTTGGCGACGAGCATGCGGGTGCGCGTGCCGGCGAGGTCGTCGAAGTGCGCCACGGCGGCGTCGGCGACGGCGAGCGTCTCCGGCTCCTCGAGCACCATCGACTTGTAGAGCGCGTCGACCGTGGTGATCTGCTGGCCGGCCTGGATGCGCCCGAGCAGCGCCACGGCCTTGGCACCGCCGCCGGCCGCGCCGATGCCGAGCGTGCTGTGCAGGCGGGCGGTGAAGTCGCGGTCGGTGTCGTGCAGCGTCAGCCCGAGGTCGGCGAGGGCGCCGCGGGCGAGCCGGCGACCGGCGGCGGCCTCCAGGTCCCGGGCGTCGAACGCGCCGTCCACGGTGGCCCGCACGGCCACGAGGTCCTCGGTGCGCTGGGCGTCCGCGGGCACGTACCAGGCCCGCAGCGCGGTGAAGAGGCTCCCGGCCTGGTCGGCCCACGTCATCGCGATGGCCGACCACGTGTCGGTGCCGTCGCCGCGCAGCACCGTCTCGCGGGTGCCCTCGGCCGTGCGCGACTCGTCGACCTTGCCGCGGGAGTAGGAGATGACGTTGCGCTGGTCCTTGCCGCGCGGCCGCCCGACGACGCCGCCGTTGGAGGCGCCGTTGAACGGCGTCGTGTGCGGCATGAGCAGGGCGATGTAGGCGTCCAGCAGCGTGGACTTGCCCGAGCCCGACGCGCCGGACAGCAGCGTGGCCGTCGCGGCGAACCGCACCTGGTGCCAGCCGGAGTACCCGCCCCAGTTGACGAGCTGCAGGTCGCGCGCCACCCACTGCTGGCCCGTCGAGGCCGCGGGGATCAGCCCGAAGAGGGTGTCGGCCATGAGCGTCACAGGTCGCCCTCCTCGTCGGTCGGGTCGTCGGTCGGGTCGTCGGTCGGGTCGTCGGTCGGGTCGTCGGTGAGGTCGGTCGCGGCGTCGGGGTCCGGGTCCGCGGGCTCGCCGGCCGACGCTCCGTCGTCGCCGCCGCGCGCGGCGTCCTCGCGCAGCCACCGGGCGAGCTCGGCGAGGCGGTCCACCGAGAGGATCACCTCGATCACCGGCAGGACCCGGTAGCGGCCCGGGGTCTCCTCGGCGAGCACCCGCTCGCGCACGAGGCGCGCCACGGCGGCCTGGATCTCCCGCTGCCGCGCCGCGACGTTGGTCTCGCCCGGCGGCAGGAAGCTCAGCACGGTCTGCTCGAGCTCCTCCGCGTCGACGCGCACCTGCTGCTCGCCCACGCCGTGCTCCCGCTGGAACACCGCGCGCAGGTGCACCAGCAGCACCGTCTCCAGCCGGGTGTACGGCTCGTCGCGCAGCAGCACGGGCACGTCGACCTCGGCCTCGCGGACCTGGCGCTTGTACGCCAGGCCGCGGTCGTGGTCGACGACGAGGTCCACGAACAGGTCGTGCAGCCGCGACTCGACGGTCGCCTGGTGCACCAGCAGCGTGCGCCACAGCCGGGGCTGCTCCGCCGCGGACAGGTGGCGCTGCCGCAGCAGCCGCGCCAGCACCTGGCGCACGGGCGCCTCGAGCGTGCCCGTGTCGCCGGGGAACAGGGCCGGCAGGTCCTCCTCGGCGGGGACGGGCGCGATGAACGCCTCGCTCCCGGGCGCGGCCTCCGCCGCCGGGGCGTCCGCGCCGCCGTCCGTCGCGTCCTGCGTGCGCAGGTGCTCGGTCTCCACCGTCACGGCTGCTCTCCCGTCCTGTCGTCCTGCTGGTCCTGCCTCGCCCCGCCGTCCGCACCGCCGCCGTCGTCCGCACCACCGTCGTCCGCGCCGACGTCGTCCACGGCGCCGGGCCGCACGCCGGTGCGCGCGAACGCGAACCGCCGCCGGGTGCCGTCGGGCCGCACGGCGGTCACCACCGACACGGGCGCCCCGTCCGACGGCCCCGCGGACCGCGTCGCCAGCTCGAGCAGCCCCACGAGGTCCACCGGGCGGCGCAAGGCGGCCGGCGCGCTCTCGAACGCCTCCGCGACGTCGACGGCGGCGCCGGCGGCACCGGGCCGCCCGGCGGCGAACCGCCGCAGGTGCGCCTCGAGGTCCGCGTACTGCGGCCCGCCCCACGCGCGGGCCTCCTCGAGGGACACCTCGAGGTCGTCGTCCCACCCCGTCGCGCCGGCCAGCGGCGCCGGCGGCTCGTCGGGGCGCAGGTCGTGCAGCGTGCGGCGCAGGCGGCCGAGCTCGGCGCGCGGCAGGCGGCGCAGCGCGTCCACGCCCTGGCTGCGCCGCGTGCCGGGCACCCAGGCGGCCAGGGCGGTGACGACGTCGCGCAGCAGGTCGTCGACCTGCCGGTCGCGCAGCGGGTCGTGGTGGCGCACCTGCGTGGTGATGACGTGCGAGGCCCGCCGCTGGGCGGTCAGCACGTCGTCCAGGCCCTGCTCGATCTGGCGCGTGATGCCGCGCAGCTCGGCGCGCTGCTGCGGGTCGAGGTCCCCGGCGAACGGGTGGCGCAGCACCGCCTCGAGCTGCGCGGCGAGCGCGTCGAGGCGGTCGGCGTCGCCCAGCAGCCGCACGGCGCCGGCGAACGCCCGGCCCTCCGCCGTCGACTCGAGCAGGTGCTCGGCCTGCTCCAGGTACTCGGCGAGCACCTCCCCCGTCGGCCGGTCGTCCTGGCGCAGCGCCGTGACGACCCGGCGCTGCAGCCCCTTGATGCTCTCCGCCACGCGCGCGAAGTCCGCAGGCAGCTCGCGCACGAGGAACAGGACGTTCTCGGCCTCCTCGAGCAGCTGCTCGGCGTCGACCGTCTCCACCTGCCCGCCGGCCTCCAGCCGCTCGAGCTCGGCGCTGGCGCGCGCGACGTCGGCGCGCAGCCGCGCCTTGCGGGCCTCGACGTCCGGGTCGACGTCCTGCGCCAGCCGCTCGACGGCGTCGAGCAGCGTGCGCACGCGCGAGCGCGTGACGCGGGTGCGCGGCCCGCCGGCGCGGGCGGCGACGTCGAGCGCGTCGACGGCGTGCGCCGTCAGGCGGTACTCCTCGTCGCCGCCCTCGGGCACCTGGCGCACGAGCCAGCTCTCGGCGACCCACTGGCGGCACAGGTCGCGGGCGCTGCCCTCGGGCAGGTCCGCGTGCCCGGCCGCCCGCAGCGCGCGCAGCGCCTCGTCCAGCTCGGTGTGCGCGTCGGCCACCGGCACGGCGGAGCGCTCGGGCGTGAACAGGGCGCCGAGCAGCGCCACGACCAGCGGGGCGTGCCGCTTGTGCAGCAGCGCCAGCATCGGGCCCGCGAACGCGCGGCGGGCGCGCTCGTAGGCCCCCTCGACGGGGGACGTCACGACCGGTGCGTCAGACGACGACGTTGACGAGCTTGGGCGCGCGCACGACGACCTTGCGGATGGCGCGCCCGTCGATCGCCTTGACCACGTTCGGCTCGGCCAGCGCCGCCGCCTCGAGGTCCGCGTCGCTGATCGACGGCGGCACCTCGACGCGCCCGCGCACCTTGCCCTGGACCTGCACCACGCAGGTGACGGTCTCCTCGACCAGGTACCGCGGGTCGGCCACCGGGAACGGCTCGTGGGCCAGCGACTCGGGATGGCCCAGGCGCTCCCACAGCTCCTCGGCGACGTGCGGCGCCACGGGGGCGGTCATGAGCACCAGCGGCTCGATCGCCTCGCGCGGCACCGCGTCGAGCGAGGTGAGGTGGTTGTTGAGCGTGATCAGCTTGGCGATCGCCGTGTTGGGGCGCATGCCCTCCATCTCGGCGGTCACCTCGGCGATGGTGCGGTGCAGCACGCGGCGGGTGGCGTCCGACGCGGGCGCCTCGGTGACGGTGACCTCACCGGTCTCCTCGTCGACGACGTTGCGCCACAGGCGCTGCAGGAACCGCTGCGAGCCGACGACGGCGCGGGTCTCCCACGGGCGCGAGAGGTCCAGCGGGCCCATCGACATCTCGTAGACGCGGAAGGTGTCGGCGCCGTACTGGGCGTACATCTCGTCCGGCGTCACGACGTTCTTCAGGGACTTGCCCATCTTCCCGTACTCGCGCTGGACGGGCTCGCCCTGCCAGGTGAAGCCGGCCTGCTCGTCGCCCTCGACCTCCGCGGCGGGCACGTACGCGCCCCGGGCGTCGGTGAAGGCGTAGGCCTGGACGTAGCCCTGGTTGAACAGCTTGCCGAACGGCTCCAGCGCGGTGACGAAGCCCAGGTCGTACAGCACCTTGTGCCAGAACCGGGCGTACAGCAGGTGCAGCACCGCGTGCTCGACGCCGCCGACGTACAGGTCCACGCCGCCGGCCGGGCCCGAGGTCGGGTTGTGCTTCGGCCCCAGCCAGTACCGCTCCAGCTCCGGGTCGACGACGGCGCCGTCGTTCGAGCCGTCGGTCGGGTCCAGGTAGCGCAGGTAGTACCAGCACGACCCGGCCCAGTTGGGCATGGTGTTGGTGTCGCGGCGGTAGGTCTTCGGCCCGTCGCCCAGGTCCAGCGTGACGTTCACCCAGTCCTCGTCGCGGCCCAGCGGCGCCTCCGGCGCGGAGTCGACGTCGTCCGGGTCGAAGGTGCGCGGGGCGTAGTCCGGCACGTCCGGCAGGTCGACCGGCAGCATGCTCGCCGGCAGCGCGACCGGCCGGTCGTCGGAGTCCCACACCACCGGGAACGGCTCGCCCCAGTAGCGCTGGCGGCTGAACAGCCAGTCGCGCAGCCGGTAGGTGGTGGTGCCCGCGCCGACACCGGTGTCCTCCAGCCAGGCGATGGTCGCCGCCTTGGCGGTGGCGACGTCGTGGCCGTTGAGCTCGAGCGGCGCGTCCTGGCCCTCGGCCGGGCTGTTGACCACCACGCCGTCGCCGGTCCAGGCGCCCTCGTGGCCCTCGGGCAGGCCCTCGGCGGGCAGCACGGTGTGGACCACCGGCAGGTCGTACGCCTCGGCGAACGCGAAGTCGCGGGCGTCGCCGCCCGGCACGGCCATGATCGCGCCGGTGCCGTAGCCCATGAGCACGTAGTCGGCCGTGAACACCGGGATCGACGTGCCGGTCAGCGGGTTGACCGCCAGGTGGCCGGAGAACACGCCGGTCTTCTTGCCGGCGTCCGCCTGGCGCTCGACGGCGGTCTTGGCCGCGGCCTCGCGGCGGTACGCCGCGACGGCCTCGGCCGGGCTCGCGTACCCGCCGGTCCACGCGTCGCGCGTGCCCTCGGGCCACGCGCCCGGCACCTCGTCGAGCAGCGGGTGCTCCGGCGCCACGACCATGAACGTCGCGCCGAAGAGCGTGTCGGGGCGCGTGGTGAAGACCTCGAGGGTCTGCGCCGCGCCGGCCGCGTCGTGGTCGGTGGTGCCCACCACGTCGAAGCGCACCTGGGCGCCGGTGGAGCGGCCGATCCAGTTGCGCTGCATCGCCTTGACCTTCTCGGGCCAGTCGATCAGCGCCAGGTCGTCGGTGAGGCGGTCGGCGTACGCGGTGATGCGCATCTTCCACTGGCGCAGCGACTTGGTGAACACCGGGAAGTTGCCGCGCTCGGAGCGGCCGTCCGCGGTGACCTCCTCGTTGGCCAGCACGGTGCCCAGGCCGGGCGCCCAGTTCACCGGGGACTCGTCGACGTAGGCCAGGCGCTGGGCGTCCAGCACGTCGCGCTGCTCCTGGGTGCTCAGCGCCCGCCACACGGCGCCGCCGGAGTTGTCGCCGTCGTGGCCGGGCACCGGCCGCGTGCCGGCGGCCAGCTCCTCGGCCAGCTCCGCGATCCGGCGGGCGCGGCCGCGGCCGCCGTCGGGCCGCACGGCCTCGGCGTCGTACCAGGAGTCGAAGATCTGCAGGAAGATCCACTGCGTCCAGCGGACGTACTCCGGGTCGATCGTGGCGAACGTGCGGCGCGGGTCGTGCGCCAGGCCCATGCGGCGCAGCTGGCGGCGCATGGTGGCGATGTTCTGCTCGGTGGTGACGCGCGGGTGCTGGCCCGTCTGCACGGCGTACTGCTCGGCGGGCAGGCCGAACGCGTCGTAGCCCAGCGCGTGCAGCACGTTGTCGCCGCGCATGCGGCGGAAGCGCCCGACGACGTCGGTGGCGATGTAGCCCAGCGGGTGGCCCACGTGCAGCCCCGCCCCGGACGGGTACGGGAACATGTCCATGATGAAGAACGGGTCGCCCTGCGCGGCGCCGCCCGCCGGGCCGGTGAGCTCGCCCGTCGGGTTCGCGGCGTGGAAGGTGCCGCGCTCCTCCCAGCGGTCCTGCCAGCGCTGCTCGATCTGCTGCGCGAGTGCCGGGGTGTACCGGAACGTCGGCTCCTTCGGAGCGTCGGTCGTTGCGGGGGCGTCAGGCGTGCTCACCCGGACGATCTTAGTGCCGCCGCGGGGCGCCCCCTCCCCTTTTCGGGGGTGGCCTCAGCCCAGGAACGACGCGACCAGCAGGCGGCCCATGGTCAGCGCGACCCACAGCGCGGAGACCACGTAGCCGAGGCCGAGCACCAGGCCGCGGTTGCCCACGGCGAACCGGCGCAGCCCGTCGGGCGCCGGCAGGGCGCGGGTCTGCAGCGCGTGCACCACCTGGAACCACAGCAGCGGCCACATGCACGTCCACACGACCGCGCAGTACAGGCAGATCGAGTGCAGCTCGTGCAGGATCGTGAACATCAGGAAGAAGATCAGCGCCTGGCCCAGCACGGTGCCGCCCAGCAGCGACAGGCGGTACCAGCGCGGCGGTCGGTAGCCGGTCAGCCACAGCACGCCCGAGGTGATGACCACGGGGAACGCCACCAGGCCGAGGTAGGGGTTCGGGAAGCCGAGCAGCTTGCCCTGCCACGAGCTCATCGCGGGCCCGCAGTCGACCAGCGGGTTGAGCGTGCAGCTCAGCGCGTGCGTCGGGTCGACCAGCGTGAGGTACCGCTCGATCGCGAGCTCGCCCGAGGCGAGGAACGCGATCGCGCCGAGGACGACGAGGACCACCGCGAGCGTGCGGTCGCGCAGCGGGCGGACGCCCGCCAGGGCGGCGTCGCCCGCGGCCTCGGGAGTGAGGTCCGGGGCGTCGAGGTCCGAGGCGGTCGCGGCGCCTGCGGGGGTCCGGGTCACGGGGGCAAGGTATCGCACCAACCTGTCACGCCCCCGGGAGCCGCCCGCCCGCGGAGCCCCCGCGGGCCCTGCCGTCAGGCCGCGTGGTGGTGCGCGGCCTTCTGGCGCCCGAAGGCCAGCAGCAGCACGAGGCCGAGCCCCGTGAGCGCCGCGCCGGTCCACGCCGGGGCGAGGTAGCCCCAGCCGGCGGCGATGACCAGGCCGCCGAAGAAGGCGCCGGCCGCGTTGCCCGTGTTCAGCGCCGAGTGGCACAGCGCCGCCCCCAGCGACTGGGCCTGCGGCGAGAGGTCCATCAGGCGAGTCTGCAGCGCGAGGCCGAGCACCTGCGACGTGACCCCGAGCAGGAACAGCGCGCCCACGGCCGGCGCCGGCGAGCCGCCGACGAGCGCGAAGAGCACCAGGGCGACGCCGGTGGCGACGAACCCGCCGACGACGGTGCGGAGCACGTCGCGGTCCGCCAGCCGCCCGCCGAGCAGCGTGCCGACGGTCATCCCGACGCCGAACACGGCGAGCACCCACGGCACGTGGCCCTCGGCGATGCCGGAGACCTTCGTCACGGTCGGCGCCACGTAGGAGTAGACGGCGAAGAGGCCGCCGAAGCCGATCGACCCGGCCGCGAAGCCGATCCACAGCGGGCCGTTGCGCAGCGCCTGGACCTCCCGGCGCGCCGAGGAGTCGACCGGCCCGTCGTGCGGCACGAACGCGAGCAGCCCGACGAGCGTGGCCGCGCCGAGCACGCCGATGAGCAGGAACGCCGCGCGCCAGCCGAGCACCTGGCCCACCCAGGTGGACAGCGGCACCCCGACGACGTTCGCGATCGTCAGGCCCGTCATCATCATCGACACGGCGTGGCCGCGGCGCCCGGGGCCGGCCACCGCCGCCCCGACGGCCGCGCCGACGCCGAAGAAGGCGCCGTGCGGCAGGCCGGCGAGGAACCGCCCCGCGACGAGCAGCTCGATGCTCGGGGCCGCCGCCGAGAGCAGGTTGGCCGCCGTGTAGACGCTCATGAGCAGCAGCAGGAGCCGCTGGCGGGACATCCGGGCCGCGGCCACGGTGAGCAGCGGCGCCCCGACGACGACGCCGAGGGCGTAGGCGGTGATCGCGTGCCCGACCACGGGGTCGCTCGCCCCGAGGTCCGCCCCGATCTGGGGCAGCAGGCCCATGGTGGCGAACTCGGTGGTGCCGATGGTGAAGCCGCCGACGGCCAGGGCGAACAGCGCGGCGCCGACGTGCGGCGACCGGCCGCGGCTCGGCGTGGCAGCGGGTGCGGCCGTGGTCGTGGGTGCGGTCACGGGGTCTCCTCCGGGAGGCGGCTCGTATCGTTTCGACCGCGCGCCCCACCAGGCACGCACGGCCTCGTGGGGATGCCCGAAGGCTACGCCGGGACCACCCAGATGCGCGACGCGGCGAGCGCGTCGAGCTCCGTGGCGCGCGCCACGCCCTGCGCCTGCCAAGCGAGCGCGAGGGTGCCGGCGCGCTCGCGGCGCCCCGTGACCGTCACGGGCACGTCGAGCTCGATGCCGAGGCCCGCGAGCCGGCGCAGGGCGTCCGGGTCGGCGTCGGAGATGCGGGCGACCACCCCGCTCGCGCCGTCGGCCAGCGCACCGAGCGGCACGGCGTCGGGGCGCACCACGCACCCGTCGGCGGTGGGGATCGGGTCGCCGTGCGGGTCGCGCACCGGGCGGCCGAGCCGGTCGTCCAGCCGCTCCACGAGCAGGTCGGAGACGGCGTGCTCGAGCCGCTCCGCCTCGTCGTGCACCTCGTCCCAGGTGTACCCGAGCTCGCGCACCAGCCAGGTCTCGATGAGCCGGTGGCGGCGCACCATGACCAGCGCGTGGGCGCGGCCCAGCGCGGTCAGGCCGACGCCGCGGTAGGGCTCGTGCTCGAGCAGCCCCTGGTCGGCCAGGCGCCGCACGGTCTCCGAGACGGTCGACGGCCCGACGCCGAGCCGGTCCGCGAGCTGGCCGGTGGTCACCCGGTCGTCCGACCACTCGAGCGCCGACCAGACGGCCTTGAGGTAGTCCTGCGCGACCGGGGTCAGCGTGTCGGGGTCCGGCCGGTCGGGACCGCTCGGGTCGGGTGCGCTCGGGTCGGTGCTGAGCTCGGGTGCCACGGCCCCGAGCCTACGGCGACGGGCTCGGGGTGGTGGAGGGCGACGGGGTGGCGGGCGACGGGCTGACGGCCGGCCCGGTCCCTGCGGGCCCGGGCAGGAGGCCCGGCGGGGTGGCCTGCGGGGGCACCGGGGCCGGCACGTCCCGCCACGGCCCCACGGACGCCGTCGCGTCGCGCCGGACCTCGACGAGCTTCCAGCGCGCGACCCGCCCCTGCGCGGGGTCGTACTCGAGGAGCGTCATCTCGGCGGTGCCGCGCAGCGGGCCGACGGTCGGCTCGCCGGGCGCGGCCCCCGCCGTCGAGCCGTTGACGTACCGCACGCCCTGGCCGAACGGCACCGGGTCGTAGCGGGTGTGCGTGTGGCCGGACACCTGGAACGGCACGCAGCCGGAGTGCATCGCCGCGTCCCCGACCGACGGCGTGTGGATCAGCAGCAGGTCGACGTCGCCGTCGTCGCACGCCACGTCCCGCAGCCGGCGGCCCTCCTCGACGTCGGACTCGACGGTCGTGGTCCCGCCGCCCACCCGCGTCTCGTGCGGGTCGCGGTCGCCGAGGACGCGCACGCCGGCCACCTCGACGACCTGGCCGTCGAGCACGGTCTCGCCGTTCGACCGTTCCGCCTCGGACACCGTCACGGAGTCGTGGTTGCCGTCGGACACGACCATCGGCACGCCGGGCGGCCGGGCCGACGCGAACGCGTCGACGCAGACCTTCTCCACCGCCGTGCCGTTCATCGTCGTGTCGCCGGCGTTGAGGACCACGTCCACGTCGGCCCGCGTCGCGACCTCCCGGATCAGCGGGGCCATGCTCGTGTTGCAGTGCAGGTCCGAGACGACGAGCAGGTGCACCGGCTCCTCCGCCCCGGGCGCCGACGGCGAGGGCGAGGGCGACGCGCCGGGGCCCGGCGTCGCCGCGGGGCCCGCGCCGAGCGCACCGAGCGCCTCGGTGCCGGCGCCGAGGGCGTCGCGCAGGGCCTGCTGCGCCTCGGCGGTCTGCTGCTCCTGCCACGCCGCGACGAGCGCCGTGCGGGCGTCGTCGTAGAACTTCTCGTTCTGCCGGTACAGGCCCAGCAGCTCGGCGCCGTAGGTGTCGATGACGCCCGCGAGGCGGCCCGTGATGCGGGCACCCTCGAGGGCCGTGCCGGCGAAGACGGGCGACGTCGGCGCGCCTCGCTCCCCCGGCTCGACGTCGTCGGCGCTCAGCGCCCCGACCACGAGCGCGACGACCACGACGCCCACGGTCACCTCCGTGGCGCGCGGGGCGAGCCGCGCGGCGAGCTCGCGCCGGCGCTCGCGACCCAGGAGCGCGCGCAGCCCCAGGCCCAGCAGCACGACCACCACCGCGGCCACGAGCGTGCGCCGCGCGGCGTCGACGACCAGGGCCCGGACCACCGAGGCGACGGTCGTCTCGGGGTTGCCGAAGAACTGCAGGTAGCCCTGCAGGTCCTGCTGCAGGCCGTCGAGCGTCGTGGCCTGGTCGATCTCGGTGAGGTCCGCGGGGATCTCCGAGACGGTGACGTCGACGCCGAGGGGCCCGGCGGGCGAGTCGATCCGGAGCGACCCCAGGGGGCCGAGGTCCACGGTCACCTCGCCGCCGAGGGTCGCCTCGTAGCGTGCCGTGTGCGGCCCGAGGGACAGGTCGGCGGTGGCGGTGGTGAGGCCGAACAGGAGGCAGACCAGGAAAGCGCCCGCGGCGGCCACGGTCCACCGCAGCGCACGGGGCAGGGTGTGGTGGGACGGGCGGGTCATCGCGACCACCCTGGACGATCCGCCGGGCCGGCGCCACCGCTCGCGGGCTGGTCAGCCGGTCTTGCGAGCGGTCGTGCGCCGGCGCGAGGACTTCTCGTCGTCGTCCGACGCCTTCGCGGGCGAGCTCTTGGACGAGGACTTCGAGGAGGACTTCGACGACGAAGCCTTGGACGAGGAGGCTTTGGACGAGGACGACTTGGACGCCTTCGACGCGGACGCCTTGGCGCCGGACGACCTGCCGCCCTTCGACGACGAGCCCTTCGAGCCGGCCTCCTGCTCGCCGTCCTCGTCCTCGTCCTCGTCCTGGTCGGCGCTGCCGGCCCCGCCGCCCTTGCGGGACTTCGCCTCCTGGACGCTCTTGCGCAGCGCCTCCATGAGGTCGATGACCTCGGCGCCCTCCTCGGCCGGCTGCTCGCCGAACGTCTCGGCGGTGTCGACCGACTCCCCCTTCTCGATCTTCGCCTCGATGAGCCGGCGCAGCTGCGCCTGGTACTCGTCGGTGAACTCCTCGGGCGAGAAGTCCGACGCGAAGCTCTCCACCAGCTGGGAGGACATCGCCAGCTCGCGGTCGGAGACCGTCACGTCGTCCTCGAGGGACGGGAAGTCGGCCTCGCGCACCTCGTCGGCCCACAGCAACGTCTGCAGCACCAGGGTCTTGCCGCGCACCCGCAGCACGGCCAGGCGCGTGCGCTGGCGCAGCGCGAACTTCACGACGGCGGAGCGCTCGGTCTCCTCGAGGGTCCGGCGCAGCAGCACGTAGGCCTTGGCGGACTTCGAGTCCGGCTCCAGGTAGTAGGTGCGGTCGAGCATGATCGGGTCGATCTGCTCGCTCGGCACGAACTCGACCACCTCGATCTCGCGGTCGCGCTCGGCGGGCAGGGCGGACAGGTCCTCCTTGGTGAGCACCACGGTGTGCTCGCCGTCGTCGTAGGCCCGGTCGATGTGCTCGTACGGCACGGTCTTGCCGTCGAGCTCGCACACGCGCTGGTACCGGATGCGGCCGCCGTCGGCGTCGTGCACCTGGTGCAGGGGCACGTCGTGGTCCTCGGTCGCGCTGTACAGCTTGACCGGCACGTTGACGAGACCGAACGAGACGGCGCCCTTCCAGATCGACCGCATGCGCTCATGGTCGCCCGGCCTGCGGCGGCGCGCCACCGACGCCTCGGGCGGGCGCGGCCCCGGCGTCGCCCAGCAGCGCCGCGAGCGCCCCGCGCACCCCGTGCGCGCGGATCGCACCAGCGGCGTCGGCCACCTCACGCGCGAGGCGCTCGGTGAGGTCCGCGCCGAGCCCCGCGTCGCGGACCAGGCCCGCGACCGCGTCCGCGACCGCGCCGTCGACGACACCGTCGACGGCGCCCGCGTGCTGCGCGGGGCCGTCGGCGGTCAGCAGCGCCGCGAGGCCGAACGCGGTGAGCGGGGCGTCGCCGCCGGCGCGTACCCGGTCGGCCCACACGGGCAGGCTGCGTGCGCGCCACTTGGCCGAGGCGTGCAGGGCGATGTCGGCGAGCCGGTGGTGCAGGGCGGGGTTGGCGAACCGCTCCAGCGTGGCGGCGGCGAACGCCTGCGCGGCGGCGCGGTCGCCCGGCACGGTGGGCACGACCTCGTCGGCGAGCAGCCGGCGCAGGTACCGCCCCAGCAGGGGGTCGGCGCAGGCCTCGTCCACCGTGGTGGCGCCGGCCGGCAGCCCGACGGCGCTGAGGGCCGTGTGCGCGCCGTTGAGCACCCGCACCTTGGTCTCGCGCACCGGCCGCACGTCGTCGACCAGCTCGACGCCGGGCACGGCGCGGTGCAGCGGCAGCGCCGCCGCCACCCGGCCGCCGGGGTCGGTGATGGCCCAGCGCAGGTACCGCTCGCCCGCCACGACCGCCTCGTCGCGGAAGCCCAGCCCGGCCTGCACCCGCGCCCGCTCGGCCGCCGGCACGCCGGGGACGATGCGGTCCACGAGCGTGTCGTGGAACGAGCACGCCTCCTCGACCCAGGCGGCGAACGCCGGGTCGAGCCCCGCCGCGGCGGCGTGCCGCAGCACCAGCTCGCGCAGGGTCGCGCCGTTCGCCTCCACCAGCTCGCACGGCAGGAGCACCAGCCCGGCGGCCGGGTCCCCGCCGTGGTGGCGCCAGCGGTCGTGCAGCATCGCGGCCACCTTGGCGGGGAACGACGCCGGCGGGCGCGCGGCCAGGTCGTCGTCGGCCCACACGAGCCCGGCCTCGGTGGTGTTGGAGACGACGACGCGCAGGTCGGGCGACAGGTACAGGGCGCGGTAGCGCTCGAGCTCGTCGTGCGCGGAGACGACCTGCTGCACGCAGTCCACGAGCGTGGTCTCGCGCACCGGCACGCCGTCGTCCACCCCGTCGAGCAGCACGTGGAACAGCCCGTCCTGGCGCCGCAGCGCCGCGGTGACGGTGTCCGGGCGCGGCGTCGCCTTGACCACCGCGACGCCCGCGTCGGTGACGCCGGCGTCGTTCGCGCGCTGGATCGCCCAGTCGACGAACGCGCGCAGGAAGCCCCCGGCGCCGTACTGCAGCACCCGCACGGGCCGCGGCCGGCGCTCCACCGTCGCGCGGTCGAGCGTGGCGAGCGCCTGCACCGAGGGATGGGCCGGCACGGGGACCGTCACGTGACCACCCCGAGCTGCCACGGCACGAACTCGTCCTGCCCCAGGCCGAGCTCCTCGCTGGCGGTCCGCTCCCCCGACGCCACGGCGACGACGCGCTCGAAGATCTCCTCGCCGACCTGCTCGAGCGTGGCCGTGCCGGCGACGATCCGGCCGCAGTCGACGTCCATGTCGTCGCGCATCCGAGCGAACGTCTCCGAGCTGGTCGCCAGCTTGATGGTCGGGGCCGGGCGGGTGCCGAGCACCGACCCGCGGCCGGTGGTGAAGCACACGACGGTGGCGCCGCCCGCGACGAGCCCGGTGACGGACACCGGGTCGTAGCCGGGGGTGTCCATGAACCCCAGGCCGGGCTCGCTGATCGGCTCGGCGTACTCGTAGACGGCCGCGAGGTCGGCCCGGCCCGCCTTGGCCACGGCGCCGAGCGACTTCTCGAGGATGGTGGTCAGCCCGCCCGCCTTGTTCCCGGGCGACGGGTTGTTGTCCAGCGAGCCGCCGCCCTCCTCGGCGTACCGCGTCCACCACGCGACGCGGTCCAGCAGCCGCTGCGCCACCTCGGGCGTGCGCGCCCGGCGGGTGAGCAGGTGCTCGGCGCCGTAGACCTCGGGCGTCTCGGCGAGCACCGAGCGGCCGCCGGCGGCCACCAGCAGGTCGGACGCGTGCCCCAGGGCCGGGTTGGCGGTGATGCCGGAGTACCCGTCGGACCCGCCGCAGTTGAGGCCGAGCACCAGCTCGGACACCGGCACGGGCTCGCGCCGGCGCGCGTCCACCGCCGGCAGCATCTCGAGGACCGCCTCGACGCCGGCGGCCACCGTGGCGCGGATGCCGCCGGTCTCCTGGATCGTCAGCGCGCGCACGATGGTGTCCGAGCGGACCGGCAGCGTGTCGACGATCGACTGCACCTGCACCATCTCGCAGCCCAGCCCCAGCACGACCAGGCCCGCGAAGTTGGGGTGGCGGGCGTAGCCGTGCAGCGTGCGCTGCAGCACGCCGCCGCCCACCGACGACGGGATCAGCCCGCAGCCGGACTGGTGCGTCAGCGCCATGACGCCGTCGACGTTCGGGAACTGCGCCAGCAGCGGCTCGACCTTCGCCGCGATCATCCTCGCCGTGGACGCCGAGCAGTTCACCGAGGTGAGGATGCCGACGTAGCTGCGGGTGCCCGCGGCGCCGTCGGCGCGCCGGTAGCCGAGGAACGTGCGGCCCGGGTCGCGCGGCGCGGGCAGCTCGGTGTGCACCGTGGCGAGCTCGTGCTCCCGCGCGCCGGGGTCGAAGCCGAGGTTGTGCGCGTGCACGTGCTCGCCGACGGCGATGTCGCGGGTGGCCACGCCGATCACCTGCCCGTACTTGTGCACCGGGGCGCCGGCGGGCACCGCCGTCACGGCGAGCTTGTGGCCCCGGGGCACGTCCCCGACGACGACGACGTCGCCGCCGGGCGCACCGTCCGGCGCGGCCAGCCGCGTCCCCGCGGGCAGGTCGGCGGTGGCGACCACGACCTCGTCGGCGGCGGCCAGCCGCAGCGTGCGCGGCGCGGTCTCGGCCGTCACCGCGCGTCCCGCGCGGTCGCCGTGCGGGCGTACGACTGCCGCGGCAGCTCGTACGCCAGGTCGCGGGCGGTCTCGACGGCCTCGTCGAGGGTGAGCCGGTGCTCGAGCACCAGGCGGGACAGGTACCCGGCGTCGACCCGCCGCGCCAGGTCGTGGCGGGCGGGGATCGAGCAGAACGCGCGGGTGTCGTCCACGAAGCCGGAGGTGTTGTAGAAGCCGGCGGTCTCCGTGGCCGCCTCGCGGAAGCGGCGCATGCCGTCCGGCGAGTCGAGGAACCACCACGGCGCCCCCAGCCGCAGCGACGGGTAGGCGCCGGCCAGCGGGGCGAGCTCGCGGCTGTAGGTGGTCTCGTCGACCGTGAAGAGGATCGCGCGGAACCCCGGGTGGGTGCCGAACGCCTCGAGCAGCGGCCGCAGGGCCCGGGTGAACTCCGTGGCCACCGGGATGTCGAAGCCCCTGTCGGGGCCGTGGGCGGCCAGGACCGGGGTGTGGTGGTCGCGCAGCACCCCGGGGTGCAGCTGCATGACCAGCCCGTCGTCGCACGCCATGCGCGCCGACTCGAACAGCATGTGGCCGGCGAACGCCTCGGCCTGCGCCGCGGTGACCGCGCCGGGACCGCCGTGCAGCGCCGCGGCGTACAGCTCCGCCGCGACGCGCGGCTCCAGCGGCTGGGTGCTCGCGGCGAGGTGGCCGTGGTCCGAGGCGAGGGCGCCGGCGGCGACGAACGCCTGGCGCCGCTCGCGCAGGGCCGCGAGGTAGCCGGCGTAGTCGCCGGTGTCGACGCCGGCGACGCGGCCCAGCTCGGCGACGTCGGCGCGCCAGCCGGGCCGCCCGAGGTGCACGACGGCGTCGGGCCGGAAGGTGGGTACCACCCGGTCCCCGAGGCCGTCCGCGGCGAGGCGGGCGTGGTGCTCCAGCGGGCTGCCGGCCGGGTCGGTGGTGGCGAGCAGCTCGATGCCGAACCGGTCGAGCAGCGCCCGCGGCCGGAAGCCCGGCTCGGCGATGCGGGCGGCGACGCGGTCGTAGATCGCGTCGGCGGTCTCGGCGGAGGGCACGAGGTCGACGCCGAACACCTCGACCAGCTCGTGCTCGAGCCAGTACCGCGACGGCGTGCCGCGGTAGAGGCGCCAGCCGGCGCAGAACCGCCGGAAGATCGCGCGCGGGTCGGCCTCCGCCGGGCCGCCGTCGACCCGCGGCACGCCGAGCGCCTCCGGCGCGACGCCCTGGGACACCAGCATGCGGGTGACGTAGTGGTCGGGGACCACGAGCAGGTGCGCCGGGTCGGCGAACGGCGCGTCGTCGGCGAGCACCTCGGCCTCGACGTGGCCGTGCATCGCCACGATCGGCAGGTCCTTCGTCGCGGCGTAGACCTCGCGCGCGACGGCGCGCTGGCGCTCGTCGAGCGGCAGGGCGCGGTCGGGGTGCAGCTGCAGCGCGGGAGGCGCGGCGACCGTGGGCATGGGACTCCCTCGTCCGGTGGCGGCGGTGCGATGTACACGATTGCACGCGTCGGCCACGACGGTCAACGACACCGCCTGCAGCGGCGCCGCGACGTCCGTGGCGGCGTCCGTGTCATCGTGTGCACGCCCGCTACCCTGGCGGTGACGACCCCGAGCGCTCCTGGAGGACCGGTGCCCGCGACGATCCGCGACGTGGCCGCCGCCGCCGGCGTCTCGACGGCCACGGTGTCGCGCACGTTCGGGCGTCCCGAGAAGGTCGAGGAGGCCACGCGCCGCCGCGTGCTCGACGCCGCCCAGCGGCTCGGCTTCGCGCCCAGCGGCGCGGCGCGCACGCTCCGGACCGGCCGCACCGGGGCGCTCGGCGTCGTGGTTCCCGACCTGTCCAACCCGTTCTTCCCCGACGTGGTGCGCGGCGTGCAGCACGCGGCGCACGAGCACGGCTACCCCCTGCTGCTCGCCGACTCCGAGGAGGACCCGGCCGCCGAGCTCCCGCTCGTGCGGACCCTGGCCCGCAACGTCGACGCCCTCGTCCTGTGCTCCCCGCGGGCGTCCGACGACGACCTCGCCGCGGCGGCGGCCCTGCGGCCCGTGGTGCTCGTCAACCGCGAGCTGGCGGACCACCCCGGCGCGGCGGTGCCGCCGGTCGCCATCGACAACGCCGACGGCGTGCGCCAGGCGGTGCGGCACCTGCGCGCGCTCGGCCACGCCCGCGTGGGCTTCGTCGCGGGCCCGGGCACGAGCTCGTCCGTGGCGGCGCGCCTCGCGGCGTTCCGGGCCGCCACGGCCGACGCCGGGGCCGAGGGCGTCGTCGTCGGCGGGTACGAGCCGACGCTGGCCGGCGGCGAGCGGGCGGCGGACGACGTGCTGGTCGCCGGCGTCACGGGCGTCGTCGTCTACAACGACGTCATGGCCGCGGGCCTGGTCGGCCGGCTCCAGCGCTTCGGCGTCGACGTGCCGGGCCGGGTCAGCGTGGTCGGCTTCGACGACATCGCCGTCTCGGCGCTCCTGACACCGCCGCTGACCACGGTGCGCATCCCGCGCGCCGAGGCGGGGCGGCGGGCGGTGCGGCGGCTCCACGCCGCCCTCACCGGCGCCGACCCGGCCGCCGTGGCGCCGGGCCCGCTGCCCACCGAGCTGGTGGTGCGGGCGAGCACGGGCCCGGCGCCCCGCTGAGCGCTCAGACGAGCGCGACCACGCCCAGCACGCCGACCGCGAGGGCCAGCAGCAGGGACACCCCGATGAGCACGGCGTGCACCGTGTAGAAGCGGGTGGGGCGCCCGGCGGTGTCGCGCGCACGCGGGTCCTTGGCGACCCGCTGGAAGAACCGCGGCCAGATGAGCAGGTTCCACAGGGCGGTGACGACCAGCACCACGGCCCACGCGACGGGCAGCTGCACGCCCACGGTCACAGCCCCACGGCGTCGAGCTTCGCGGCCAGCTCCGCGTCGGTCGGCTCGACGAAGTGGTCGCCGTCCGGGAAGACGACGACGGGGATGTTGGTGCGGCCGGAGATCGCGTGCGCGTCGTCGGCCTTGGTGGGGTCCGCCTCGAGGTCCACGTACCGGTAGTCCACGCCGCGGGCGTCGAGCAGGCGCTTGCTGCGGCGGCAGTCGCCGCACCAGGCGGCGCCGTACATGGTGAGCGTGGCGGGGCGGGCGGGGTCGAGCGTGCCGTCGGTCATGGCGGCGATGGTAGGCGCGAGCACCCGTCCGGCGCTGTCTCGTGCGCCACGTCCGCGAGCGTGACGTCCGCGACGGTCATGCCCGCGGCCGTCACGCCGACCGTCAGTCGCCCTGGTGCCGCGCGACGTCGTCGGCCGCCTCCGCCGTGCGCCAGAACGCCTCGAGCATCTCCTGGGCCATCTCGGGGGCGCTGAACAGCGAGTCGCGGTGCTCCGCCGGCTCCCGCTCCCCCGCGATGGCGCGGACCTCGTCGTGGATGCGCTCCATCGAGCTGTCGAGCGACCACGCGACGTCGGCGGCCAGCTTGAGCGAGTCGGTCAGGTGGCGCGGCACGTCCCGGTCGTACTTGTAGTAGATCTTGTGCTCCAGGCTCGCCCAGAAATCCATGGCGATGGTCCGCAGCTGGATCTCGACGACGACGTCCTCGACCCGGTCGGACAGGTACACCGGCACCTGCACGATGAGGTGCAGGGACTTGTACCCGTTGGGCTTCGGCTTCGCGATGTAGTCGCGCTCCTCGAGCAGCGTCAGGTCCTTCTGCGCCACGAGCATGTCCCGCACCCGGTAGATGTCGGAGACGAAGCTGCAGGTGATGCGCACGCCCGCCACGTCGAACATCCGCGACCGGATGCCGTCGGGCGTCAGCGGGATGCCCTTGCGGCGGCACTTGTTGGCGATCGAGTCGAGCGACTTCAGGCGCGAGCCGACGTGCTCGATCGGGTTGTAGTCGTGGATGTGGCGGAACTCGTCGCGCAGGATCGAGATCTTCGTCATGATCTCGTCGATCCCGAACTTGTAGCCCAGCACCAGGCGGCGCAGCTCCTGCATGCGCTCCCGCACCGCGACCGGGTCCCGAAGGACGCGGTCCGGGAGGTCGGGGTCCGGGGGACGCAGGGCTTCGGCGGCGAGCGGCTCGGTCACGCCCTCCACCGTAGGGCCGCGGCCGGGCGGGGACTGTGAACGTCCGGTGTGAGACGCGTCCGCGACCACCTGGCACGCACCCGGCGCGCGCTGGTCACCGTCCCGGCACAGGATGAGGCATGGCCGCCGCGCAGACCGTCACCGTCGAGGGGCACCGCGTCCAGCTGACCAACCTCGACAAGGTGCTCTACCCCGCCACGGGCACCACCAAGGGCGAGGTGCTGCAGTACCTCGCGCAGGTCGCGCCCGTGCTGCTGCCGCACGCGCGCCAGCGCCCCGCCACGCGCAAGCGGTGGCCGGACGGCGTCGACGGCCAGGTGTTCTTCCAGAAGAACTCCGACGCCTCGACGCCCTCGTGGGTGCGCACGCGCCGAATCCAGCACAGGTCGTCGGCCAACGACTACGTGCTGGTGAACGACCTGGCGACGCTCACCTGGCTGGGGCAGACCGCGACGCTCGAGATCCACGTGCCGCAGTGGCAGTTCGGGCGCACGGGCGTGGCCCACCCGCCGGACCGGCTCGTGCTCGACCTCGACCCCGGCCCGGGCGCCGGCCTCGCCGAGTGCGCGCAGGTGGCCCGCTGGGCGCGCGCCATCCTCACCGGGATGGGGCTGGACCCCGTGCCGGTGACCAGCGGCTCCAAGGGCATCCACCTCTACGCCGCGCTGGACGCCTCCGGCGGCAGCTCCGGGACGGCCGGCGCCGGCTCGTCGGACCAGGTCTCCGCCGTGGCCCACGAGCTCGCCCGCTACCTGGAGGCGGAGCACCCCGACCTCGTGGTGAGCGACATGAAGAAGTCGTTGCGCCAGGGCAAGGTGCTCGTCGACTGGTCGCAGAACAACGGCAGCAAGACGACGATCGCGCCGTACTCCCTGCGCGGTCGCGACCACCCCACCGTGGCGGCGCCGCGCACGTGGGAGGAGCTCGAGGACCCCGGCCTGCGGCACCTGACGTACACCGAGGTGCTGGAGCGCGTGGAGCGGGACGGCGACCTGCTCGCCGGGCTCACCGCGGGGCACCTGTCGCAGCTCGAGCCCACGCCCGAGCACATGGCCCGGTTCGAGCGGCTCGAGGTCTACCGCGCCAAGCGCGACCCGCAGAAGACCCCCGAGCCGTTCGGGGCGGCCGCCCCGGGCGCCCCCGGCGACGGCGACGGGCGGCCGACGTTCGTCATCCAGGAGCACCACGCCCGCCGGCTGCACTGGGACTTCCGCCTCGAGCACGAGGGCGTGCTGGTGAGCTGGGCGCTGCCGAAGGGCGAGCCGGCGGACCCGCACCAGAACCACCTCGCCGTCCAGACCGAGGACCACCCGCTGGAGTACGGCGGCTTCGAGGGCACGATCCCGAAGGGCGAGTACGGCGCCGGGGAGGTGACCATCTGGGACGCCGGCACGTACGACCTCGAGAAGTGGCGCGAGGGCAAGGAGGTCATCGTGACGCTGCACAGCGAGCGCCGCGGGTCGCGCCGCCTCGCCCTCATCCACACCGGCGGCAGCGACGAGTCTGGCTGGCTGATCCACCGCACCAAGGAGCAGCCTGCCGGCGCGGCGGGCCCCGACGTCGTCGACGCCGGCGCGGGGACCGCCGTCCAGGAGGACGCCGCGGCCGCCCGCGGCGGGCGCGGCGGATCGTCCGCCGGTGCCCCGGCCGTCGACGTGCCGCTGCGGCCGATGCTGGCCACGCCCGCGGACGCCGGCGAGGAGCGGGTGCTCGCCGCGGACGGCCACGACGGGCCGCCCGCCTGGGCCTTCGAGATGAAGTGGGACGGGTTCCGCACGCTCGCCGTCGTAGAGGCCGACGGTGACGACGGAGGCTCCGGCGCCGGCGGCCCCGGCGCGGGCCGCCGCGTGCGGCTCGTCTCCCGCACGGGCCAGGACATGACCGGTACCTACCCGGAGCTGCGGGTCGTCGCCGGGCAGGTCGGCGACGAGCTGCCGGTGGTGCTCGACGGCGAGATCGTCGCCCTGGACGAGGGCGGCCGGCCGCGGTTCCGGCTGCTGCAGCAGCGCGCGAACATCCAGCGCGCCGCCGACGTCGAGGCCGCCCGGGCCAAGGTGGCGGTGGACCTCATGGTGTTCGACGTGCTGCAGGTGGGCGCGCGCACCCTGCTGGGCGACCCGTACGACGAGCGGCGCAAGGTGCTCGAGGACGTGCTCGCCGCCCGCGCGCCCGTGCACCTGCCCCCGGCGTTCGACGGCGACCTGGACGCCGCGCTGGGCACCTCGCGCCGGCTGCGCCTCGAGGGCGTGGTCGCCAAGCGGCGCGACGGCGCGTACGCCCCGGGGCGGCGCTCCCGGCAGTGGCTGAAGCTCAAGCACGCGAGCACCCAGGAGGTGGTGGTCGTCGGGTGGCGCCCGCTGCACGCCGGCGAGCACCGCGAGGACACCCACCGGGCCGGCTCGCTGCTCCTGGCGGTGCCCGTGGACGGCACCCTGCGCTACGCCGGCAAGGTCGGCACCGGCTTCACCGACGCCGACCGCCGGGCGGTCGCCCAGCGCCTGCACGCGCTGGCGCGCAAGACCCCGGCCGTCGAGGGCGTGCCGCGCCCCGAGGCCAAGCACGCCCGGTGGGTCACCCCACGCCTCGTGGGCGAGGTCGAGATGGCGGAGTGGACCGGCGACCCGGCGCAGGACCTGGAGGCGCGGCTGCGCCAGCCGTCCTGGCGCGGCTGGCGGGAGGACAAGTCGCCCGACGACGTCGTCGTCGAGCCGTGAGCCGTGCACCGGGTGGCGGCCCCGGCGCCGAGCGATGAGTCCTGGCGGCGGGCGTCGTCGGACCCGGTGCCCACCCGTCCACGGACCGCGAAGGAGCACCCGTGACCACCGACCTGCCCGCCGAGCCCACCACCGGCGCCCCCACCAGCCTGCCGGCCCCGCCCACCCCGCGGATCGCCGCGTCCACCGTCTTCGTCAACCTGCCGGTGCGCGACCTCGACGCCGCCAAGCGGTTCTACGAGGCGATCGGGTTCGCCGTCGACCCGACGTTCACCGACGAGAACGCGTCGGCGATCGTGTTCGGCCGGTCGATCTACGCCATGCTGCTGCGGCCGGAGTACTTCCGGACCTTCACCAGCCGGCCGCAGACCGACGCGACCCAGGCCATCGAGGTGATCACCGCGCTGGGCCTGGGCAGCCGCGCCGACGTCGACGCCGTCGCCGACGCCGCGCTCGCCGCGGGCGGCACCGAGTCGCGGCCCACCCAGGACATGGGCTGGATGTACTCGCGCGGCTTCTGCGACCTGGACGGGCACCACTGGGAGGTGCTGTCGATGGACGAGGCCGCCGCCGCCCAGGCTTTCGCCCAGGACGCGGGGCACGCGAGCAGCGGCGCCTGACGCGCTCGGGAACATCCGGCCGGGGCCCGACGGTTGCCCCTGTCATGCGAGCGATCACCTACTCCCGGTACGGCAGCGCCGACGTCCTCGAGCTCACCGAGCAGCCCGACCCCAGGGTCGGCGCGGACAGCGTGCTGGTGCGCGTGCGCGCGGCGTCGGTCAACCCCGTCGACACCGGTATCCGCGCCGGCCACCTGGACGCGCTGATGGACGTGACGTTCCCCGTCGTGCCGGGCTGGGACGTGGCCGGCGTCGTCGAGCGCGTCGGCCTGGACACCCCCGAGCTCGCGGTCGGCGACGAGGTGTACGGCTACGTGCGCAAGGACTGGGTGCACGGCGGCACCTTCGCCGAGCTCGTCGCCGCCCCCGTGCGCACCCTCGCGCGCAAGCCGGCGTCGCTGGGCTTCGAGGAGGCGGCGGCCGTGCCGCTGGCCGGCCTGACCGCGTACCAGTCGGTCGCCCGCTCCGGCGTGCGCGCGGGGCAGACCGTGCTGGTGCACGCCGCGGCCGGCGGCGTCGGATCGTTCGGCGTGCAGATCGCCCGCCACCTGGGCGCGCGCGTCATCGGCACGGCCAGCGAGGGCAACCACGACTACCTGCGCGGCCTGGGCGTCGAGCCGGTCGCCTACGGCGAGGGCCTGGCGGACCGGGTGCGCGCGCTCGCCCCGGACGGTGTCGACGTCGTGCTCGACTACGCCGGCCACGGCGCGGTGGCGCAGAGCGCCCCGCTGCTCGCCCCCGGCGGGGTCGTCACCTCGATCACCGACGCCTCGGCGCGCGACGAGCACGGCGGTCTGTACGTGTGGGTGCGCCCGTCGACGGCGGACCTCGACGCGCTGGGCGCGCTGATCGACGACGGCGCCGTGCGGGTGGAGGTGGCGCAGGTGTTCGACCTCGCGGACGCCGCCGAGGCGCACCGCGCCAGCGAGTCGCGCCACGGCCGCGGCAAGATCGTCGTGCGGGTCTGAGCCCGACCGGGACCCGACCCGGACCCGACGGCCGGCAGGCCCGGCGCCCCGCGGGGTGCCGGGCCGGTCAGCCCACGCCGTTGACGGCGTCGCCGACCCGGCGCTCGAGCACCAGCGCCGTCGCGCCGAGCGCGACGCAGCAGGCCACCACCACGGCGACGAAAGCGCCGCCGGTCCCGTGCTGGAGCAGGAGGCCGGCGGCGACCGGCCCGAGGATGGTGCCGCCCTGGAACGCGGCGGCGTTGACGGCGTTGTAGCGCCCGCGCAGGTGGTCGGGCGCCATGTCGTTGACGACGGCGGGCAGCGCCGCCTGCAGGAGGGTCTCCCCCAGCCCGAACACCCCGTGGAAGGCGAGCACGCCCACGACGGCGGCGACGGTGCCCGGCACCAGCCCGGTGAGCCCGAGCAGCACCCACGCGGCGGCCCAGATGCCGGCCATCACGAGCAGCACGCGCGTGCGGCGGTGGCCGCGGGCGCGGTTCATCACCCAGAACTGCAGCTGCCCGTACGGACGTGGTGCCCCGGCACCTGCGGCGGGATCGCCGCGGGCGGTCGGGACGACTGACCCCTCGACCGTAGCCCGCGACCCGCGCGGGGGGCGCGCGGAGGCTCGACGCCGCCAGGCGTCCGGCACGCTGGCGGGCCCCGACCGTCGCGTTACCGTGGGAGGGTCCGAGAGAGCCCGCGGTCGCGGGCGGGGTGGACGCGGCGCGCCGTGGGGGCCGGCGCAGGCGGGAGGTCGGCGATGGCCGTGAGCGGACGTGAAGGACGCGTGGCCCGCGAGGTGCGGACGCGGCTGGTCGGCGGCGCCGTCGGCATCGCGGCCGCGGCGGCCCTGTGCGCCTGCACGACGGGCCCGGCAGGGACCACGGGCTCGGCGCAGTCCTCGGCCCCTAACCTCTGCGCGAGCCTCGACGCCCTCTCGGACCAGGTCGAGCAGCTCGGGGCCGCCGTCGCGAGCGGTGCACCGACGGGTGAGCCGCCGGCCGGGGTGAGCGAGCAGGTCGCCGATGTGGAGGCCGCCCTCCGCCGGGTGGAGGCTGCGGGCGAGGGCAGCCTCGACTCCCCTGCCGCGGCGATGCAGGAGGCCCTCACCGCCTTCGGCGACGAGCTGGCCTCGGGCACCGAGGAGGGCCGTGCCGCCGCCGAGCAGTCCCTGGACGAGGTGCGGCAGAGCTGGGAGAGCATCTCCCAGGCGGCCGACGTGCGGTGCGGCACCGGGGCGAGCCCCGGCTGACGCGCGGTGCGGCCGCGGCTACGCGGCCACCGGCGGCGACGCCCCGGGGGTGCGCGCGGGCCGGGCGAGGAGCTCGAGGAGGCCGAGCACGACGAGCGCCACCACGGCGATGGTGACGATCAGCCCCGGCGTCGGCGGGCTCGCCAGCAGGAGCCACAGCACGGCCAGCCCGACGACGACGGCCCGGGCGAACCCCCGGTGCCGGCCGAGCCACAGCCCGACGGGGCCGGTGGTGACGCCCCGCTCCTCGGCGGCCCCGCGGCCGCGTGCCGCGAGCCGGGAGAAGCCGGCGCGCAGGCTGCGGGCCGAGGCGCTGGCCCCACCGAGGTAGGCGGCCAGCGCGACCACGAGCCCGAGCACGCCGACGGTGCGCATGGTGGCCCGCAGGAACGACACGAGCTGGTCGAAGACCACCTCGGCGGCATCGAGCCGCAGCACACGCCCGCTGAGGGCGTCGAGGTAGATCCCGCGGGCGACGGCGAGCCCGATGCCCAGCACGACCATGGCGGCGGCCAGCGCCAGCCCGGCGACCAGCAGGGCCCGCATCCGGTGGACGGCGACGAGGACGCCCGCGGCCAGCAGCCCGAGGGCGACCCACGGCAGCCACGTCGTGAGCGCCACCACCTGCGCGTACCGGTTCTGCAGCGTGACCAGCTCGCTGGACTGGGCGACCGTGAAGGAGGCGCTCACCTCGGGGATCCGCGCCGCCACGTCCAGACCGCGGTCGACGAGCCGCTGCTTGAGCAGCTCGATCACGCCGGCCAGCTGGATCGTCAGCTGCCCGTCCTGCCCCACCTGCAGGACCTCGCCCTGGTCGCCGCGCATCACCTGCAGGAGCTGCTCGTGGGCGACCCGGTTCGCCTGCACCCAGGCCTGCTCGAAGGCGTCGCTGCGCACCACCTCGTCGGCAGCCCGGCGGACGAACGACTCGACGCCGCTCGTCAGGGGCGCCTGCAGGGCGCCGATCGCCTCGGTCGCCCGCGGAGGCACGCCCCGCTCGGCGAGGCCGCTCGTGACTTGACCGAGCAGGGCGGCGACGTCGATCCGCGAGACGACCTCCTGCGTGATGCGCCCGGCCACCGCCGACTGCACCACGGGGTCGCCCGCCAGCGGCCCGACCGTGGCGACGTACCGGTCGGTGTCGGTGAGCTCGCGCTGCGCCCACGCCGCGACGGCGCCGGCCGGAGCCAGGAGAGCGCCCAGCACGATGAGCACCACTGCTGCGGCGGTGCGCAGCCGCCGGGGGCCGCGCGCCGTGGCCACGCGCTGGCCGTCGCCGCCCGGTGGGAGGACGCCGAGCAGCCGCGCCCGAAGCTCGGCGTTCTCCCGCTCGAGCGCGGCGAGCCGGTCGGCGACCGACGTGTCCTGCGCGGCTCCCGTCGGCGCTCCCTCAGGGGTCCCTGCCGGCAGCCCGGTCGTTCCGCTCACGTCGAACCCCCGTGCTCCTCGGGGCGCTCTGGGACGCGCCGCTCGAATGGACCACGCTCAGGCGAGCGCCTTCTCCTTCAGGCGCGTGTACTCCCGCTCGTCGAGGACCCCGGCGTCGTACAGGGCCTTCGCCTGGGCGATGTCGTCCGCTGCCGACCGGCCGGCGGTGGTGCGGATGTACTCGTCGGTCGCCTCCTTCGCCTCGGCCATGGCCTTGGTCTGGCGCTCGGCCATCCCCTTGCCACGGGCGATGACGTAGACGAGCGCGGTGAGGAAGGGCAGGACGATGAGGGCGACGATCCACAGCGCCTTGAGCCAGCCGTTCGTCTGCCGGTCACGGAAGAGGTCGCCGACGATGTGGAACAGCAGGATGAGGTACGCGATGAAGAAGAACCACCACACCATGAGCCAGAACCAGTCCCAGAAGGTGTCCATGGCGCGCTCCTCCAGTCAGGGCCGCGGGGTCGTCGCGGCCGACTCCACTGTCGGTGGGCGCCCCGAGGCCGGTCCTCACCCGTCCCGGGTAGTCGCCGCCGCGCGCAGGCTGGTCACGGGGCAGGAACGGTGCGGCCGCCGCGTGCCCGGGACGGGCCGGTCGCCGTACCGCGCACCCTGGTCGCGCGCCCCGGGCGGCCGGTGCGAGCAGGTCACCCCGGCCGGGTGAGGCCTGCCGTCGGGCGGCCTTGTGACGGTGGACGGGAGACCGCCGAGGAGGGCCGTGATGAGCGCTGCGCAGCCCCCTCGGCCGATCCTCCAGGGCTCCGGCGCCAAGCCCGTCGCGCTCGCCGCCCGGCCTGGTGCGGCGCACCCCGCCGACCCGGCCGGGACCTCGCCGCCATGGCACACCGCGCCGGCCCTCGCCGTGTGCGCCGAGCTGGGGGTGGACCCGGCGGCCGGCCTGACATCGTACGAGGTCGTGGGGCGGCGCGTGCACTACGGCCCGAACGCCCTGGCCCTGGAGCGCCGCGAGCGGCCTTGGCAGGCCTTCCTCCGCCAGTACCGCGACCTCGTGCAGCTGGTTCTGCTCGGCGCCGCGGTGGTCAGCGTCGTCGCGCTCGGCGACGTCACCACCGCCGCGGTCCTGCTCGCCCTGACCGTCCTCAACGCGCTCATCGGCCTGCACCAGGAGGGCAGGGCCGCGCAGAGCGGGGCCGCGCTGCGGCAGATGCTCGTCATGACCGCGAACGTCCGCCGCGACGGCCGCCAGCAGCAGGTCCCGGCGGAGCAGCTCGTGCCGGGCGACGTGGTCGGGTTCGAGGCGGGCGACAAGGTGCCGGCCGACGGACGGCTGCTGGTCGCGGCGTCCCTCGAGCTCGAGGAGGCGGGCCTGACCGGCGAGAGCACGCCGGTGGCCAAGACGGCCGAGCCGGTCGCGCGGCCCGACGCCCCGCTCGGCGACCGTACCGACATGGCGTACATGAGCTCCCAGGTGACGCGGGGCCGGGGCGAGATGGTCGTCACGGCCACGGGGATGGGCACCGAGGTGGGCCGCATCTCCGGGATGCTCAGCGGCGTCCAGCGGGACAAGACGCCGCTCACCCGCCAGCTCGACCGCATCACCGTGATCATCACGTCGATGGCCGGCGTCGCGCTGGTGCTCGTCGTCGTGCTCGGCCTCGCGCGGGGCGAGGACTCTGACAGCCTCTTCGTCGTGGCCGTCAGCCTCGCGCTCGCCGCGGTCCCCACCGGCCTGCCCGCCGCCATGACGATGCTGCTGTCCGTCGGCACCCGTCGGCTCGCCGAGGACGGCGCGATCGTCAAGCGCCTGAGGTCCGTGGAGACGCTCGGCTCCACGTCGGCGATCTGCTCGGACAAGACCGGCGCCCTCACGCTCAACCAGATGACCGCGCGGCGCCTGGTGCTCGCCGGGCGCCGGTACACGGTCGACGGCGAGGGCTGGTCGACGGCCGGCCGCGTGCTGGCCGCGGCCGGTGCGGGCGACGTGCCGCTCGAGCCGGTGGCGCTGCCGATGGCGCTGACGAGCGACGCCGTCGTGCGCGACGGCGAGTGCCTCGGCGACCCGACGGAGGGGGCGCTGGTGGTGCTGGCCGCCAAGGCCGGGCTCGACGTCGAGCAGACGCGCCGGGAGCACCCCCGGCTGGCGGAGGTGCCGTTCGACGCGGCGTACAGGCTCATGGCGACCGTGCACGAGATGGACGGGGTGCTGCGCTGCTACGTCAAGGGCGCCCCCGACGTGCTGCTCGCCCGCTCGAGCCGGTACCTCGCGGCGGACGGGACCACGCTGCCGCTCTCCGACGCCGACCGCACCCTGGTCGCCCGGGAGGACGACGCGCTGGCCGGCGAGGGGATGCGCGTCCTGGCGGTGGCGCGCCGCGACGTGACGGAGGCCGACCTCGCGGGCGACCTGCTCGGCGCGGTGCAGGACCTGGAGCTGCTGGCGCTGGTGGGAGTCGTGGACCCGCCGCGCCGCGAGGCGCGGGAGGCGATCGCCGAGTGCCGGGGCGCCGGGATCCGGGTCCGGATGATCACGGGCGACCACGTGACGACGGCGGCGGCGATCGCCGGCCAGCTCGGCATCGAGGGGCGCGCGCTGACCGGCGCCCAGCTCTCCGCCCTGTCCGACGCCGAGCTGGCCGCCGGCCTCGGCGACATCGGCGTCGTGGCGCGCGTGGCGCCGGAGGACAAGGTGCGGCTGGTCGACCTCCTCAAGCGCCAGGGCGCCGTGGTGGCGATGACCGGCGACGGCGTCGACGACGCGCCCGCGCTGACGCGGGCGGACATCGGCGTGGCGATGGGCATCACCGGCACGGAGGTCACCAAGGACGCCGCCGAGATCATCGTCACCGACGACAGCTTCGCCACGATCGTCACCGCCGTCGAAGGCGGCCGCGGGCTCTACGACAACCTCATGAAGTACCTCCGGTTCCAGCTCGTGGTGCTGGTCGGGTTCATCCTCACCTTCGTCGGCGCCGCGATCGTCGACGTCGCCGGCGGCACCCCCCTCACGCCCCTGCAGATCCTCTGGGTCAACTTCGCTGTCGACGTGCCGCTGGCCGCCGGCCTCGGCTTCGACGCGGCCACGCCCGGGCTCATGCGCCGCCGCCCGCGGCCACCGTCCGCCCCGGTGGTCGGCCGCGGCCCGGCCGTGCGCCTCGGCGTCGGCGGCCTGCTCGTCGCGGCCGGCGTGCTCCTCGCCGTGGCGTGGGGCACGGACCCCGCCGACCTCGCCGTGGCGACCACCATGGGACTGACCGCCATGTCGCTGCTGCAGGTCGTGGCGGCGCTCGAGTGGCGCGACCCGCACGCGAGCATCCTGTCGCACGAGACGCTGGCGAACGGCCGGTTCGTGCTGCTGGTCGTCGTCGTGCTGGCGCTGACGTTCCTCGTCTCCACGCTCGACGGGCTGCAGCGCATCTTCGGCACCGTGGAGCTGGACGGCCGCCAGTGGGGGGTCTGCGCGCTCGTGGCGCTGGCCTTCCTGCTCGTCGTCGAGCTCGGCAAGCTCGCCCTACGGGTCGTCGAGCGACGCCGGCAGCGGCCTGCCGAGGCCAGGCAGCGCGCCTGACCCGTGCGGCGCGCAGGCCTCACGGGATGAGGCCGAGCTCCCGCCCGCGCCGCACCGCGTCCCGCCGCGTCGTGACGCCGAGCTTGCGGTAGAGCGCCTTGAGGTGCGCCTTGACCGTGTTCACGGAGACGACGAAGTCCTCCGCGATCTCCTGGTTGCTCTCCATGGTCGGCAGGGCCGCCAGCACGGCGAGCTCCCGCTCGGTCAGCGGCTCGACCGGCTCCGCCGCCTCCGCGGCGCCCGCCCCGACCGGCACGTGCGCCCGCAGCACCTCACCGAGGGTGCCCGGCCGGTGGGCGACGGCCCGGCCGACCGCGGGCCGCAGCTCGGCGGTCGCCACGGTGAGGAAGGGCAGCGCCAGCTGCTCCGGCTCGGCCACGTCCAGCGCGCGCTCCACCGCCCGGTCCGCCTGACGTGTCCCCGCGCGGGCCAGCGCGGACGCCTCCACGAGCGCGGCCTCGACCCGCGTCACCGCGTCCGCCCCGTCCTCCCCCGCGCTCTGCAGCGCTGCCGCCATCCGGGCGGCCGCGCTCGCCCGTCCCGTGCCGAGCATGAGGCGGGCACGGCAGACCTCCGCGACGGCCGGCGAGCACGGCGGCCCGTCGTCGACCTGCCCGTCCAGCGGCTCGCCGTCGAGCACCGCCTGGCCGGTCGCGACGCGCGCCCGCAGGTCGCCCAGCAGCGGCGGGAGGGGTGCCGGGTCGAGCACCCGGCCGGCGTCCGCGAGCGCCCTGCGCGCGGCCCGCGGACGGCCGTGCACGACGGCGAGCAGACCTTGCAGCAGGTGCACCGCCGCCGCCGCCGCGGGGTCCCGTCCGCCCGAGTCCGCCGCGAGGGCGAGCGCGAGCCGGTGGCTCGCGCCGTCGTCGTCGGCGTGCAGCAGCCGAACCCAGCCGAGCGCCGCGTGCGCGCCGCGCGTCTGCACGTGCGCGGCCCAGCCCCGGGCGGCGGCCGTCTCGAGCACGCCGCGGGCGAGCCGCTCGCCGTCGCGCAGGCGGCCGGAGGCGACGGCCTGCAGGGCGACCACGGAGCGCGCGCCGAGGGCGGCGAGCTCCTGCCCGGCCCCCGCCTCGCCGCCTCCGGCACCCGCGTGCGCCGCGACGCCCTGGGGCGCGGTGGCGCACCACGCGAGGCCGGCCCGGCGGTCCGCGGCGGCGAGGCCGCGGTACGTCTCCAGCGCGGGGAACGGGAACGGGACGCGGTCCGCGGCGGCCAGGGCGGCTCGGCCTGCCGACGCCAGGCGCCGGACGTCGCCGCCGGCGCGGGCCGTCGCGGCGTCCAGGACCTCGAGCAGGACGGCGGCCGCCGGCTGGTCCGGCTGTTCGGCGAGCAGCTCGCGGGTCCGGGCGACGTGGTGCTGCGCCGCGTCGAGCCGGTCGGTCGCGAGGGCGAGCGCACCGGCGCACAGGTGGAGCGGCACGTCGAGGGAGAGCGCGGCGTAGGGCACGCGGGCCAGCGCCTCGGTGACGGCCTGCCGGCGCGGGTCGACGAGGTGGGCGGCGGCGGCGTCGACGAACACGTCCCCCACGAGCCCCCAGTCGGCGGACTCGACCGCGTGCTCGAGGGCGCGCAGGGGCTCCCCGTGCCGCGCGAGCCACCGCGCCGCCGCGCGGTGGGCGTCCCGCCAGCCAGCGGCGTCCTCGTGGCGCAGCTGGTGCTGCAGCATCTCCCGCAGCAGGGGGTGGTACTGGTACCAGGTCCCCTGCCCGTCGAGCGCCGTGACGAACCCGTTGGACGCGGCCAGCTCGTCGAGCAGCCGCGCGGCGGGCGCCCCGGGGTCGAGCGCGGCGGCGAGCTCGGCGCACACGGTGGACGTCACGCACGTGCGCAGCAGGAACCGCCGGGCGACGGGGTCCAGCCGGTCGAGCACCTCGGACAGGAGGTACTCCGCCGCCGACCGGTCCGCGCGCGCCAGGTCCGCGGGGTCGGGCGTCGCCTCGAGGCGCAGTCGGACGCCGACGGCCCAGCCGCCGGTGACGGCGAGCAGGCGGTCGACCTCCCCGGCGCCCAGCGAGAGGCCCTGCCGGGCACCGAGCGACGTCACGGTGGGGGCGTCGAACGCCAGCTCCCGCACGCGCAGCTCCGCGACCTCGCCCTGGCCCCGCAGCCGCTGCACGCCCAGCGCCGGGTCGAGCCGGGTGAGCACCACCAGGTGCAGCGGCAGGGGGTAGCGCAGCAGCTCGTCGACGCCCTCGAGCACCTCGGGGTCGGTGACGTGGTGGAAGTCGTCGAGCACCAGGACCACGGGGACGGGCAGCAGGTCCACCGCGGCCAGCAGGCGGCGCAGCAGGTCGGGAGAGATCCGGGGCGGCACCTGCACGACGTCGAGCGGGTGGCCGGGCGGCACCGCGCCGGCGACCCGCAGCGCGGCGAGGACGTCCGCCCAGAACGCCGTGGGCGTGCTGTCGACCGGTTCGAGCGTGAGCCACGCGACCCGCGGTCCCGTGCGGCCCTCCGCGCGAGCCCACGAGGCGACCGTCGTCGTCTTGCCCCACCCCGGGCCCGCCGAGACGAGCGTCAGCCGCTGGGAGACGGCCCCGTCCAGCCGGGCCTCGAGCTCCGGTCTGCGGACCGTGTCCGACGGCGGCGTCGGGACGGTGGTGCGAGCGCGCGCGGGCCCCAGGACCTCCGGGGCTCGTGCAGCCGCCACCGGCTCGGCACGCAGTCGGACCGAGACCATAGGACCAGGCTAGGCCTGCGACCCCGCCCGGGGTCACCCGACCCGGGTGACCCGGACGCCCGGGCGCCGTCCCTACGGTGGGCCTCGACGCCGGCGGGTGACGCCGGCGTGAGCGGGAGGCCGCGGATGGCGCTGCGGGACGGGACGAGGGGCGCCCGCCCGGGCGGGCCGCGCGCGGTCCGCGCCGCGCTCGCGGCCGTGACCGTGGCGGGCCTGGGCCTCACCGCCTGCTCGTCCGACACCGACCCGCAGCTGTGCGCGGGTCTCGACCGGCTCGCCGAGCAGGTCGACGAGCTCGGCGTTGGCGCGCCGAGCGACCTGCCGAGCGGCGTCCCGCAGGAGCAGCTCGACGAGGCGGAGGCGGCCCTCGACGAGCTCGCGAGCCTGGGCGACTCGGCCGACGGCCGCGTCGGCGCCGCGATCGACGCCCTCGAGTCGGAGCTGCGCGACTACGCCGACGCGCTGCGCTCGGGGAGCGCGGACGCCCGCGCGGCCGCCGAGGAGTCCTGGGACCAGGTGCAGGAGGGCTGGGCGGCCCTCGGCCGGGCGATGGAGGCCCACTGCGGCACCGCGGCCACGCCGGGCTGACCGGCCGGCCGTGCGCGGGCCCCGCGCGACGCACCCCCGCCGGGTGATCCCCGGCGGCCGGGGCGCGCGCACGCTGGACGGCGTGCACGAGGAGCCGAGGTCGCAGGACCGGCGCGGGAGCGGGGACGGCGGGTGGTCCGGATGTCGTTGGTCGAGCTGACCGTGGTGGGACCGGTCGGCCGGGGCGGCACCGACCTGAGCGAGCTCGGCGTCCGGCGCACCACCACCTGCACCGTGCTCGAGGTGGCCGTTCGGGACCAGTCGGCGCTGTACGGGCTGCTGCAGCGGCTTTCCGCGCTCGGCCTCGAGCTCCGCGAGCTGCGCACGGTGCCGACCGGGGCGTGGGCCGACGTCGAGGTCGTCGTGCACGGGCCCGTCGGCGCCGTGGTGCGGGCCATGCTCCGCGGCGTCGGCCGCGCCGAGCCGGCCGAGGTGTCCTCCTACCGCCTGCGCGAGGCGGACCTGGCGGCCGTCCTCGCGGTGGCGGACCAGGCCGCCCGTTCACCCGCGCCGGGTGACGACGGGTTCACGGCGTCGGCGCACGGTGGGGCGTCGGACGAGTCGTCCGCGATCGAGGGTCCGGGCGACCGGACGGGAACGGGAGGCCGTGAGATGGACCGGACGATCGACGAGATGGGGCCCGTCGACTACATCGTCGTGGAGTTCCCGCAGAACCGGCTCGACGGCGAGGCGCTGCCGCTCCTGGTCGACCTGGTCGACCGCGGCGTCATCCGCGTGCTCGACCTCGCGTTCGTGCAGAAGGACGCCGAGGGCAGGGTGGCCGGCATGGAGCTGCAGGACCTCGACGTCGACGGCGACTTCGACCTCGCCGTCTTCGACGGCGCGTCCTCGGGGATCCTCGACGAGGAGGACCTCCAGGAGGCGGGCGCCGCCCTCGAGCCCGGCAGCGCGGCCGGCGTGCTGGTCTACGAGAACTCCTGGGCCGCGCCGTTCGCCGCGGCGCTGCGCCGCGGCGGCGGCATGCTCGTCGCCAGCGGGCGGATCCCCGTGCAGTCCCTGGTGGCCGCCCTCGACGCCGCCGAGAGCCGCTGAGACACGCTGAGAGCCGCTCGAGACCACGAGTTCCCGGAAGGAGCACCCCATGCCCGGACTGCTTCGCGGTGTCGCCCGCACCGCCGTCGTCGCCGGGACGGCCAGCGCCGTCTCCGGCCGCGTCCAGCGCCGCCAGCAGGGACGGTGGGCGGAGCAGGACGCCCAGCGCGCCGCGGCGGCCGGTTACGCGCCGCAGTACGCGCCACCCCAGTACGCCCAGCCGCAGTACGCCCAGCCGCAGTACGCCCAGCCCGAGTACGCCGCGCCACAGGCCGCCCCGCAGCCGGAGGCGGGCGGCGGGTCCGACCCGATGATCGCGCAGCTGCGCCAGCTGGCCCAGCTGCGCGACCAGGGCGTCCTCACCGACGAGGAGTTCGCCGCGCAGAAGGCGCGGATCCTCGGCGGCTAGGGCCCGTGGGCACGCCTCGGGATCACACGCCGAACGTCTGCGACAGCGCGCTGCGCTCCGCGGGGGTGAGGTTGGTCTCCACGAGCCGGCCGCCCATGCCGTGGAACCGCTCGCCGAGCCGGTCGAGGTCGGCGCCCTCGGTCACGGCGAAGAGGGCCGACGTCCCCGGGGTCACCTCGGCGCGGATCTTCTCGATCTTCTCCTTGTCGATCCCCACGGCGTCGACCGCCTGCTTCGCCCCGCCCGCCGCCGCGCCGACGGCGGCGCCCGCGACCGGCGCGAGGAACAGGGTCCCGACGAGCGCGCCCCAGAACGCGCCCCAGCCGACCGAGCGCCGGCCCGCGTCGTGCGTGTGGTGGACGGTCGGCTGGTCCTCGCCCGGGGGCCAGGAGACGACCGCGTGGTCGACGACCGTCACCAGGCCCTCCAGGGCCGCGTCCTGCAGGATCCGGGCGGTCCGCTGCGCGGCGTCCGGGTCGTCGTACTTCCACACCGTGAACGTGGTCATGATCAGCTCCCTCGCCGATCCTCACGACAGCGCCGGGCAGGTGTCCCGGCACGACCATGGTGGCACAGCGGCGCCTCGTCCGGCGCTCTCGCGGACCGGTCCCGGAGCGCGCGATGGCTGAGCACCGCCCCGAGCACGGGCGGTCCGGGCACCGTCACCTCGCGCTGCCGCACGTGCCCGAGATGCTGTACGGCGCCGTCGTGACCGCGTCGGTGCTCGCCGTGTTCAGCGCCCACGCGCCCGAGACGGCGGGCGTCGTCGTCGCCACCGCCGCAGTGTCGGTCGTCTACTGGCTCGCGCACGTCTACGTCGACGCCGTCGGCGGCCGGTTCGTCGACCGCGAGCACCCCACGCACGTCCGCCTCGGCACCGCGCTCGCGCAGAACTGGTCGGTGCTGATCGGCAGCGCCCCGCCGATCCTCGTGCTGCTGCTCGCCCGCGCGCTCGGCGCGGCCCCCGAGACGGCGGCGTGGGTCGCGCTCTGGGTCACGATCGCCCTGCTCGTGGCCACGGGCGGGGCCGCGGCCTACCGGGCGGGCGCGCGCGGCGGCGCGCTGGTCATCGAGGCGCTGGTCGCCGGCGCGTTCGGCGTGCTCGTCGTGCTGCTGAAGTACCTGCTGCACTGACGGCCCTCCCCCTGCCCGCCGCGACGCGCTAGGTTCGCGCCGTGACGCAGCCGCCCTCCCCCGCCGACCACGTGACCTTCCGCCCGGCCGTCCGCGCCGACCTCGAGCGCGTCGTCGCGCTCATCGCCGACGACGCCGTCGCCGCCGTGCGCACCGGCGCGTTCGGCCCCGCCCACGAGGCCGCCTTCGCCGCGATCGAGGCCAGCCCGAACGACGAGCTCTGGGTCGCCGAGCTCGACGGGGAGGTGGTCGGCACCATGCAGCTGACGTTCGTGCCGGGCATCTCGCGCGCCGGCGCCACGCGGCTGCTCGTCGAGGCGGTGCGGGTCGACGCCCGGCTCCGCGGCCAGGGCCTGGGCCGGCGGCTCATGGAGCACGCCCACGCCCGCGGGCGCGAGCGCGGGTGCGCACTGGCGCAGCTCACCAGCGACAAGACCCGCGCCGACGCCCACCGCTTCTACCGGTCGCTCGGCTACGCCCAGTCCCACGAAGGGTTCAAGCTGCCGCTGTGACCGGGGCCCGGCGAGGCCGCGGGCCGCTAGCGCTCCTGGGTGCCGAAGTACTCGCCGCGGGCGAGCACGTGGCCGCGGGCCAGCGCCACGACGTCGTCCAGCCGCCGCAGCCGGGCGTCCTGCGGGACGGCGCGGTCCAGGGCGAAGAGGTGGAACCCGTAGGTGTGGCGCCCGTGGCCCGGCAGCGCCCGCGGCCCCTGGTAGCCGCGCAGCCCCAGCGTGCCGGTGACGAACCGCACGCGGCCGCGCCCCACCCGGGCGGGCTCGACGCCGGGGGTCAGCGTCAGCGCCCCCTCGACCGCCCGCTTCGCGGTGGGCTCGAGCAGGGCGACGAGGTGGACGAAGGGCCGCCGCGCCGGCGCGTCCGGGTCCTCCACGACGAGCAGGAGCTGGGCGGTGCCCACCGGCGGGCGCGACCAGGTGAACCCCGGCGCGACGTTGTCGCCCACGCCCCGCCCGGCGTGGCGCGGCGGGATGGGCGCGCCGTCGGCGAAGGCGTCGGTGGTCAGCTCGAGGGTCGCCGGCATGTCCGGCGCGATCAGCGCGACGACGCCCTGGCTGGTGCCGGCGCGCCGGCGCCGCAGCACCCGGCCGACGGTGGCGACGGCACGAGCGGACCCCGGAGCGTGCGCCCCGGACCCTGACGCGGACGAGCTGGACACCGTTCGAGGCTCCCACCGCGACGGGGCGCTCGCCCGGCCGGCGGGGCCGCCGCCGCCGATCCGCGGCGGGGGCCGGCGCGCTACCGTCACACCGTGCCGAAGACCCCGCCGACCACCCCGCCGACCACCCCGCAGGTCACGCTGCGCGACGCCTCGCCGGCCGACGCCGCCGCCTGCGCGGCGCTCTACGCGCCGTACGTGTCGGGGACCGCGGTCAGCTTCGAGGACGTCCCGCCGTCGGGCACCGAGATGGCGCGGCGCATCGAGGCGTACGGCGCGAGCCACGCGTGGCTCGTGGCCGACCTCGACGGCGCGCTGGTCGGCTACGCCTACGCCGGCCCGTACCGCCCCCGCCCGGCCTACCGCTGGACCGCCGAGAGCAGCGTCTACCTCGGGCTCGACGCGCCGCGACGCACGGGCGCCGGCCGCGCGCTGTACGCGGCGCTGCTCGAGCGGCTGGCCGCGCGCGGCTACCGGCAGGTGATCACCGGCATCACCCTGCCCAACGACGCCAGCGTGGGCCTGCACCGCGCGCTGGGCTTCGTCGAGGTGGGCGTCGAGCGGCAGGTCGGCTGGAAGCTCGGCGCCTGGCACGACCTGCTGCGGATGCAGCGCTCGCTGGTGCCCGGGGCGCCGGGCGGCGCGCCCGCCGAGCCCTGCTGACGCCGAGCCCCGGTGGCTCAGTGGCCCGCGCCGAGGGCGCCGGAGAGGCGCTCGAGGCGCGCGGCCGTGTCGGCGTTGGCCCCGACCACGGTGACCGTGGTGCCGCGGGCCGCGTACCTCGTCCGCACGGCGTCCAGCGCCGCCACGGTCGAGGCGTCCCAGACGTGCGCCCCGCTGAGGTCGATGACCACGCCCCGCGGGTCGCCGCTGTAGTCGAACTGGTGCACCAGGTCGTTCGACGAGGCGAAGAACAGCTCGCCGGTGACGGCGTAGACCGCGCGGCCGTCGGCGTCGGGGCCGTCCAGGCGGGTGACGGTCGTCAGGTGCGCGACGCGGCGGGCGAACATCAGCGTGGCGACCAGCACGCCGACGATGACGCCGTAGGCGAGGTTGTGCGTGGCCACGGTGACCACGACGGTGGCGAGCATCACCGCGGTCTCCGACCTCGGCATGCGCCGCAGCGTGGCCGGGCGGACCGAGTGCCAGTCGAACGTGCCGACCGAGACCATGACCATCACCGCGACGAGCGCGGCCATCGGCATGATCGCCACGACGTCGCCGAGGCCCACGACGAGGACCAGCAGGAAGGCGCCCGCGAGGAACGTGGAGATCCGGGTGCGGGCGCCGGAGGCCTTCACGTTGATCATCGTCTGGCCGATCATGGCGCAGCCGCCCATGCCGCCGAAGAAGCCGGTGACCACGTTGGCGACGCCCTGGCCCCACGCCTCGCGGGTCTTGTTCGAGCGGGTGTCGGTGACCTCGTCGACGAGCTTGGCCGTCATCAGCGACTCCAGCAGCCCGACCAGCGCCATGCCGAGCGCGTAGGGCGCGACGGTGCGCAGCGTCTCCAGCGTCAGCGGCACGTCCGGGAAGAACAGCGAGGGCAGCGACTCGGGCAGCGCGCCCTCGTCGCCGACGGTCGGCACCGCGATGCCGGCGGCGACGACCACGACGGTGACGAGCACGATCGCCACGAGCGGGGCGGGCACGACCTTCGTCAGGCGCGGGAAGAGCACCATGATCGCGATCCCGGCGGCGGTCAGCGGGTAGACCGCGAACGGCACGCCCTGCAGGTGCGGCAGCTGGGACAGGAAGATCAGGATCGCCAGGGCGTTGACGAAGCCCACCATCACCGAGCGCGGGACGAACCGCATCAGCCGGGCGACGCCCAGCACGCCGAGGACCACCTGGATCAGGCCGGCGAGGATGACGGCGGCGACGAGGTGGTCGAGCCCGTGCTCGCGCACCAGGGGGGCGACCACGAGGGCGACGGCGCCGGTGGCCGCGGAGATCATGGCGGGGCGGCCGCCGACGAACGCGATCGTGACGGCCATGGTGAAGCTGGCGAACAGCCCCACGCGCGGGTCCACGCCGGCGATGATCGAGAACGCGATCGCCTCGGGGATCAGGGCGAGAGCCACCACCAGGCCGCCGAGCACCTCGGTGCGCAGGGCGCGGGGCGAGCGCAGGGTGGCGCGCACCGAGTGGTCGACGGCGGGGTGGTCGACGGTGGGGTGGTCGACGACGGCGGGGGCGGCGGGAGCGGGCACGTCCACCAACCCTACCCTTACGTGAGGGTAGGGTTCGTGGGCGCCCGTCCGGCAGAATCGACGACCATGAGCACGCCCGCCGCCTCGGGGTCCGCCGCAGGGTCCTCCGCAGGGTCCGCCGCCACCATGCACATCGGCGCCGTCGCCGAGCGCACGGGCCTGTCGCTGCGCTCGCTGCGGCACTGGGACGAGGTGGGGCTCGTGCGCCCCTCGGGCCGCACCGAGGGCGGCTTCCGCCTCTACACCGAGCCCGACGTCGAGCGGATCCTGCTGGTGCGGCGGATGAAGCCGCTCGGCTTCTCCCTCGAGGAGATGGGCCGCCTGCTCGAGCTGGCCGACCGCGTGGCCGCCGGCGACGCGGACGACGCCGTGCGCGCCGAGCTCGCCGGCCTCGTCGCGGCGGCGCAGGAGCGCCGGGCCGAGCTGGCCCGCAAGCTCGACATGGCCGACGAGCTCATCGCGCTGCTGCGGGCGCTCTAGCCCCGCGCGCCTCCCCCGCCAGGCACGGCATCTCCCCCGCCCGGGGGAGGGCCGCGGGCCCGCGGTCGCCGAGCGTGGTCGTACCCGCTCCCGCGACGAAAGGGTCCCGCCATGTCGTCCCCCGACCTCCTCCCCCGCCGCCCCGGCGACCGCCCCGGCGACCGCCCCGGCACCGGCGCCGACGCCGACGGCCGCCGACGGCCGGCCGGCCGGTGGTCCCGCCGCACGCTCGCGGCGGGCACCGTGCTCGCCGCGGCCGCCGCGCTCGTCGGCCTCGCCGCCCTGACAGGCCTGTGGCCCGCCGCCCTCCTCGACCCCGGGGCGGCGTGGCTGGCCGGCGCCGCCTCCCCGCGCGCCGCCGTCGTCGTGCAGACCGTCGCGGCCCTCGTCGGCACGGGCGGCGGCATCGCCGCCCTGGCCGGCGCGCTGCCCCGGCGCGCCGGCGCCGTGCTCGCCACGGCCGAGCTCGCCGTGTTCGGGATCCTGCTGCAGGGCACCGCGACCCTCGCCGTGCTCGGCTACCTCGTCGCGATGGCGCTGCCGGCGGCCGTCGTCGTGGTGCTGGTCCAGGTGGTGCGGCGCTACCCCACCGCCCGCTGGGCCGTCGGCGTGCCCGCGCTGGCGCTCCTCGCGGCCGGCGCGGTCGCGGCGCGCGAGCCGCTCGCCGCCCTCGCGGCGCACCTGGGCGGGGCGCTCGCCGCCCAGGCCGGCCGACTGGTCACCGTCCTGCTCGTCCTCGGCGTCGGCACGGCGTGGGCCGGCGTCCTGGCCGCGACGCTCGCCGGGACGCCCGCGCTCGACCGGGCGACGGCGTGGGTGGTGCGCCACCGGGTCCCGATCACGGTGGTGGCGGCCTGCGGACCGCTGCCCTACGCCCTCGTCCGGCTCACCTGGCTTACCCCGTGGCCCCTGCTGGGCCACGAGGCGCTCGACCTGCCGACGCGCATCTGGGGCCTGACGCTGTCGGGCGGCGCGTGGCTCGGCGTGGTGCTCACCCTGGGCCTGGTCCGCCCGTGGGGCGAGGTCTTCCCCCGGTGGGTGCCGCGGCTGGCCGGACGTCCGGTGCCCGTCGCCGCCGCGGCCGTGCCGGGCGGCCTGGTCGCGGCGGCCGTGACCTTCGCCGCCGTGCCCATGCTCCTGCTGCTGCCCGACGACGGGCTCGTCCCCGTGCTCGTGTCCGCCGTCGTGTTCCCGTGCTGGCTGTGGGGGCCCGCCCTCGCGCTGGCGGTGTGGGGGTACGTCGGGCACCGCACCTTCTCCGGCGCCCGCGCCCCGGGCAGGATGGCGCCATGACCGTGCCGCGCCGCCCCGCCGCGCCCCGGGCCGCCTCCCGGGTCGTGCGCGTGGTCGTGCGCGTGGTCGTGCGCCGGGTCGCGTGGCTCATGCTCGGCGCGGCGATCGGGCTGGCGGCGGCGCTGCTCGGCGTCTCCCTGGTCCGGTCGGCCGCCCCCGGGGCGCCGGTGGGCGTGGTCGCGGGCGTCACTGTCGCGGCCGCGGCGGCGCTGGGCCTGGTGCCGGGCGCCCGGGAGCTCGAGGTGACGGCCGCGCGCACGATGCTGGGCACCGGCGCGGAGCTCGTCGCCCCCCGCCGGCCACGGGCGACGCACCGGGCGCGCACCGCGGCGTGGGTGCTGGGCCACCAGGTCGCCGGGCTCGCCGTCGCGGCCGCCCTGTTCGCCGGCGTCCCGCTCGCCGTGCTCGTCGCCGCCGAGGCGGTGACCGGCCGGCCGCTCGGCTCCCCCGTCCCGCTCCCCCCGGCCGGCGCGGCCGCGGCGCTGCACGTCGCAGGGGCGGCCGTCGTCGGGGTCGCGCTGCTCGTCCTCGCGGTGCCCGTCGGCGCGGCGGCCGCCGCGCTCGCCGGGCGGGTGCTCGGCCCGACGCCGCACGACCGGCTGGAGACGGCGCTCGCCCGCGCCGACCGCGAGGCCGAGCACGTGCGCCTGGCCCGGGAGCTGCACGACGGCATCGGGCACGCGCTCACGATCGTCAGTGTGCAGGCGGCGGCAGGGCGGCGGGTCGTCGACCGGGAGCCCGCGCTGGCCGCCCGGTCGCTCGCCGCGATCGAGGACACCGCGCGGCGGGCCCTCGAGGAGCTCGACGAGCTCCTCGGCGCCCTGCGGCGGGACGCCGACCCGGCCGGTGCCGACCCAGCCGGTGCCGACCCAGCCGGCCCGGACGGTGCTGTCGGCCCGCCGCGCGACGCCGCCGGCACGGCGGTCGGGCTCGCCGACGTCGTCGCCGCCCACCGGCGCGCGGGCCTGGACGTCGAGGCGACGCTCGACCTGCCCGACCGGCTCCCGGCGCTGCTGGACCGCACGGTGCGGCGCGTCGTCGGCGAGGCGCTCGCCAACGCCCACCGGCACGGCGGGCCCGGCACCGTGCGCCTGGTCGTGGCGAGCACGCCGGGCGAGGTCACCGTCGACGTGCGCAGCCCGCTGCCCGGCGGGCGACCCGCCCGCGGGCCCGGGCGCCGCGCGGGCGGCGGGCGCGGCCTGGCCGGCGTGCGCGAGCGGGCCGCCCTCTTCGGCGGCGCCGTCGAGGCCGGGCCGCGCGGCGAGAGCTGGGTGCTGCGCGCGGTCCTGCCCCGGCCCGCGCCGCCCGACCGCGAGGAGGCCCCGTGACCGCACCCGCCGGCGCCCGTCCCGTCCGGGTCGTCGTGGCCGACGACGAGCCGCTCGTGCGCAGCGGGCTGCGGCTGATCCTCGACGCCGAGCCGGACCTCGAGGTGGTGGGCGAGGCGGGCGACGGCGCCGCGGCGGTCGAGGCGGTCCGGCGCCTGCGGCCCGACGTCGTGTGCATGGACGTGCGCATGCCCGGCGTCGACGGCCTGCGCGCCACCGAGCTCGTGCTGCGGCTGCCCGACCCGCCACGGGTGCTGGTGGTGACCACGTTCGAGCACGACGACCACGTGGTCGACGCGCTGCTGGCCGGGGCGTCGGGGTTCCTGCTCAAGCGGGCCAGCGCCGAGGCCATGGTGCAGGCGGTGCGCACCGTGGCCGCGGGCGAGAGCCTGGTGTTCCCGCAGGCGGTCCGCGAGCTGGTGCGGGGCACCCGCGCGCCGCGCGCCGCGCACACCGGGCCCGCGCTGACGCCGCGCGAGACCGAGGTGCTCCGGCTCGTGGCCCGCGGCATGACGAACGCCGAGATCGCAGCCGACCTCGTCGTCGGGGTGGAGACCGTGCGCACCCACGTCGCCGCGGTGCTGGCCAAGCTGCAGGCGCGCGACCGCACGCAGGCCGTGGTGCTGGCCCACCGCGCCGGCCTCGTCGAGCTCTGAGCGGACGCCGTGCATGAACGTCCTGCACGTGGGGGCATATGGGGGCGACGCCGCGCGCCCGGCACCGTAGCGTCGGGTCGTGACCGTCACCGTGCGCCCCGTCGACCTCGCCGACGCCCCGGCCTTCCAGGCGCTGGGCGCCGAGGCGTTCGGCGTCCCCGCCACGCCGCCGCCCGCCCCCACCGCCGAGACGTGGCCGCCCGCGGAGGCCCGCCCGTGGGGCGCGTTCGACGGCGACACGCTCGCCGCCCGCCTGCTGGTGCGCGGCTTCACGTCGTGGTTCCACGGCGCCACGCTGCCGACGGCCGGGTTCGCCGGTGTCACGGTCGCCGCCGAGGCCCGCGGCGGCGGGCTCGTGCGCAGGCTGTTCGACGCGGCGCTCGGCGAGGCGCGCGAGCGCGGCGAGGTGATCTCCACCCTCTACCCCAGCGCGGCCGGCATCTACCAGGGCCTCGGCTACGCGACCGTCGGCGCCTTCGACACCGTGCACGTGCCGCTCTCGGCGCTGGCGCGCGTGCCGGCCCCGGCCGACGGCACCCGCGCCCGGCGCGCCGGGGCGCGGGACCTGCCCGCGGTCCGCGCCGTCTACGACGCGTGGGCGGCCGGCCAGAACGGCCCCCTCACCCGCATCGAGGCGCCGTTCGCCGTCGACGAGTCCGTGCTCGACGAGCACACCGGGGTCACGCTCGCCGTCGACCCCGCCGACCGCGTCGTCGGCTTCGCCACCTGGGACCGCGGGTCCGGCCACGACCGCACCGGCCGGCTCGAGGTCGAGGACCTGGTCGCCCTCACGCCCGACGCCGCGCGGACGCTGTGGCGGGCGCTCGGGTCGTTCGGCATGGTCGTCGGCGCGGTCGCGCTGAGCACCTCCGGCCTCGACCCGGCCCGGCTGGTGCTGCCCGACCACGCCGCCACGCTCGCCGCGCACGACCCGTACATGCTGCGCATCCTCGACGTGCCCGGCGCGCTCGGCGCCGCCCGCGTCGCGCACCTCACCGCGCGCGTGCCCTTCGCCGTCGCCGGGCGGGGCCACGGCGTCGGCCCGAGCGACCGGCTGCGGGGCGCCTGGACCCTCGAGGTCGCCGACGGCGCCGTCCACGTCGCGCGCGACGGCGACGCCCCCGCCTCGCCCGCCGAGGCCGACCGCCCCACCTTCACGCCGGCCGGCCTCGCGGCGTCGTGGGCGGGCGCGCAGTCGGCGGCGAACCTGCGCCTCGCCGGCCACCTGGCCGGCCCGCCAGCCCACGACCTGCTCTGGGACGCCGTGTGGGGCGGGCGGCAGGTCCACGTGCGTGACTACTTCTGAGGCCACACCGCTCCGGGGGCCGCACCGCTCCCGGGGCACCACCGCGAAGGAGACCCGCATGAGCGACTTCCGCGACCGGCTGCGCGGGCTGCCGACCTTCCCCGACGACCTGCCGCCGTTCGAGGTGGAGGCCACGCCGACGGACCCGCTGGCGCTCTTCGCCGCGTGGTTCGACGACGCGGTGGCCGCCGGCGTGCCCGCGCCGCACGCCGCCAACCTCGCGACCGCGGACGCGGCGGGCACCGTGCACGCCCGGATGCTCACCCTCAAGGACGTCGACGCCGACGGCTTCTGGTTCGCCGCGCACGCCACCAGCCCCAAGGGCCGCGACCTGGCGGAGAACCCGCACGCGGCGCTGACCTTCTTCTGGCGGGACCTGGGCCGGCAGGTGCGCGTCAGCGGTGCCGTGCACCCGGGGCCCGAGGCGGTCTCGCGGGCCGACTTCCTGGCGCGCCCGGAGACCTCCCGCGCCGCGGGGCTGCTCACCCACCAGAGCGAGCCGCTGACCGACCAGGCGCAGCTGCGCGAGGCGTTCGACGAGGCGCTCGGGCGGGTCCGGGCGGACCGCGCGCTCGCCGCGCCCACGTGGACGGCCTACGTCCTGGCGCCGACCGAGATCGAGTTCTGGCAGGCGGCCGAGGACGGGCACGTGCGCCTGCGCTACCGCGCCGGCGCGGCCGGGTGGACGAAGGGGCTGCTGTGGCCGTGAGCCGCGCCGCCCGCGACACGCCCGACAACCCCGACACCCCCGCTATCTGACGTCGCTGCTGGTCGGGCGCGCGGCGTCGGGTACGGTGTGCGCCGGACATCCCGGCGGACGCCTCCCGTGACCGCCCCGGCGGACGGGCTCGCGCGCGGCGCGCGTGTGAGCGATCCCACCCGCCCCGTAGCCTCGTTTGTGACCGGTGTCATAGACGATCCCGCCATTTCGTGACGGTTTTCACGTGCTCCTACACTGGCGGATCGTGACTTCTGTTTCCACGAGCACCCGGGACGCCGTCGACGTCGTCCTGATCGGTGGCGGCATCATGAGCGCGACCCTCGGGACGCTGCTGCAGCAGCTGGAGCCCGACTGGTCGATCGACGTCTACGAGCGGCTCGACGACGTCGCGCAGGAGTCGTCGAACCCGTGGAACAACGCGGGGACCGGGCACGCCGCGCTCTGCGAGCTGAACTACACGCCCGAGCGGCCCGACGGCACGATCGACGTCACCAAGGCCGTCACGATCAACGAGCAGTTCGAGGTCTCCCGCGAGCTGTGGAGCCACCTGCTCACCACGGGCCGCCTGACGAGCACGGCGTTCATCAGCCGCACGCCGCACATGACGTTCGTGCGCGGCGAGGCCAACGTCGACTACCTGCGCCGCCGGTACGAGACGCTGTCGGCCCACCCGCTGTTCAGCGACATGGAGTTCAGCACCGACCGCGCGCAGATCGCCCGGTGGGCTCCCCTGCTCGTGGAGGGCCGCGACCCGGCCGAGCCCGTGGCCGCGACCCGCAACGCCCTGGGCACGGACGTCGACTTCGGGACGCTGACCCGCCAGCTGCTCGACACCATGGTGGCGAACGGCGCCCGGCTGCGCCTGCAGCACGAGGTGAGGAGCATCAAGCGCACCCGCGACGGGCGCTGGCGCCTCAAGATCAAGGACCGCTCGTGGAACGCGCCCGAGCGCACCCGGACCGTCACGGCGCGCTTCGTGTTCGTCGGCGCCGGCGGCGGCGCGCTGCCGCTGCTGCAGTCGGCCGGCATCCCGGAGATCCAGGGCTTCGGCGGCTTCCCGATCTCCGGCGAGTTCCTCCGCACGGCGAACCCCGAGCTCGTCGCCCGCCACCAGGCGAAGGTGTACGGCAAGGCCGACGTCGGCGCGCCGCCCATGTCGGTGCCGCACCTGGACACCCGCGTGGTGGACGGCCGGACGTACCTGATGTTCGGCCCGTACGCCGGGTTCAGCCCCAAGTACCTCAAGAAGGGCAAGTACCTGGGCCTGGTCACCTCGCTGCGCGCGCACAACCTCACCTCGATGCTGGGCGCCGGGCTCAAGAACCTGGACCTCACGCAGTACCTGGTCAAGGAGCTGCTCAAGAGCCCCGAGGCGAAGTTCGAGTCCCTGCAGCAGTTCTTCCCCGAGGCCATGCCCGGCGACTGGGAGAAGATCGTGGCCGGCCAGCGCGTGCAGGTGATCAAGCGCGACAAGGACGGCAAGGGCGTGCTGGAGTTCGGCACCGAGGTGGTCGCCGCGGCCGACGGCACCATCGCCGGCCTGCTGGGCGCCTCGCCGGGCGCCTCGACGGCGGCGTCGGCGATGGTCGGCGTGCTCGAGCGCTGCTTCCCCGCGCGGGCCGAGGCGTGGCGCCCGCGTCTGGCCGAGATGATGCCGAGCCTCGGCGGCGTGCCCGCCGACACCGCGGCGCTCGACGCGGCCCTCGACGGCGCCGAGCGCACGGTGCTGGACGCCTCGGTCTACGAGTCGCAGGCCGACTCGCGGGTCTGACCCGCCCGCCGACGCACGACGGACGGCGCGCCCGGGAGGTCCCGGGTGCGCCGTCCGCGTCTGGCCGTTCGCGTCTGCAGGCTCAGGCCACCGAGCCGCGCACGCCGGGCAGCCGACGGCGCCAGCGCGGCACCCGCACCACGATCCCGTCGTCGTCCGCCGTCGCCGCGAGACCGTGGCGCTCGAGCACGGCCACCACGCGCCGCGCGAGCTCGGCCGCGCGGGCCGGGTCGCCGTCCGGCGTGCCGCTGGCGAGCCGCAGCGTCCCGGTCGAGAGCGTGTCCAGCGAGCCGGCCGGGAAGAAGACCCAGCCGCGCGCGGACGCCCCGGCCAGGGCCCGCGCCTCGCGCTCGCCGCACTCGACGCAGTCGCCCAGGCTCGCGCGGGCGAGGACGCCCTCGGCCTGCAGCTCGGCGAAGGCGGCGTCGAGGCGGCGGTCGTCGCCCTCCTCGCCCGCCCAGGCGCGCTGGGCCGCCAGGCCGGCCTCCCACTCCTGCCGGACCACGCGCTCCACGGTGCCCGCCCGCGGCGTCACCGGCGCGAGGGCGGCGAGCTCGAGGCAGCGCGAGAGCACGTCGTCGAGGGTCGCGAAGCCGCCGCGCGTCATGGCCCGCGCGGCGCTGCGCACGTCCGCCAGCACGTCGTCGGCGGTGATCTCGTCCAGCACGTCGGCCTCCTCGCTCGTCAGCCCGTACACCTGCTCGGCCGTCTGCTCCGACATCGCGCTCCCGTCCTTCCGGTCGTCCCGCGGGGTCACGGCGCCCACGTTAGGACGGCCCGGTGACACTCACGGCGGCAGCGACGCTCACGGCAGCAGCGCGGCCGCCGCGGCGCGGCGCACGGCCCGGGCGACGGCGCCGAGCACCGGGGTGCGCAGCGACCACTGCTGCCAGTGCAGCTCGACGTCGACGTGCGCGCCCGCCTCGAGCTCGACCAGCGCGCCGGCGGCCTCGGGCCCGTCGGAGTGCTCGTGCGGCAGCAGCCCCCACCCGAGGCCGTGCACCACCGCGCGGGCGTAGTCGGCGGTGGAGGGCACGTAGTGCCGGGGCGGCTCGACGTCGCGGCCGGCCTTGGCACGGGCGTAGCGGTCCTGCAGGTCGTCCTTGCGGTCGAACATCACCATCGGCGCGACGGCGATCGCCTCGGGCGTCACGCCGTCGGGGAACCAGCGGCGCGCGAACGCCGGCGTCGCGAACGGCCGGTAGCGCATGACGCCGAGCCGCACGGCGGTGCAGCCCTGGACCGGCACCGCCTGCGTCGTGATGGCGGCCATCACCTCGCCGGAGCGCAGCAGCTCCGCGGAGTGGTCCTGGTCCTCGCGGTGCACGTCGAACACCGCGCGGTCCGCCACCTCCGCCAGCGCCGCCATCGCCCAGGTGTTGAGCGAGTCGCCGTTGATGGCGATGGGCACGCGGGCGAGCGGGGCGCCGGCCCCCGCGTCCCCGCCCGCCCCTGCATCCCCGGCCGCGCCCGGGCCGGACGTCCGGCCGGGCAGGCCGGACTCGCGCACCACGGCGAGCACCTGGCGCGCGAGCCGCACGTAGTCGGACCCCACCTCCGTGGCCGCCACCGGCCGCGAGCGCCGCACGAGCACCGCGCCCGCGCTCGTCTCGAGCGCCTTGATGCGCTGGCTCACGGCGGACGGCGTCACGTGCAGCACCCGGGCGGCGCCGTCGAACGAGCCCTCGTCCACGACGGCGAGCAGGGCGTCGAGCTGGGCGATCTCCATGAAGCAACGCTAAGGCAACCTGAGAAACATTCGTTGGACTGACGCTGGGAGGGCACCTAGCGTCGTGGTCGTGATGCTCCACGCGCTCGCCGGCCTCGGCTTCGGCCTGTCCCTCATCGTCGCCATCGGGGCGCAGAACATGTTCGTGCTGCGCCAGGGCCTGCGCCGCGAGCACGTGGGCGTCGTCGTCGCCGCGTGCACGCTGTCCGACGTCGTCCTCATCGGCGCGGGGGTGGCGGGCGCCGGCGCGCTGCTCGGCGCCGTGCCGTGGCTCGTGACCGTGATGCGCTGGGGCGGTGCGGCGTTCCTGCTCGTCTACGCCGGCCTCGCGGCGCGGCGGGCGCTGCGCCCCACGGGCGCCTCGCTGCAGCCCGACCACGCCGCCCGCCCGTCCGGCGCCGGCCGCGCGGGCGCGGGGACGGTGCTCGGCACGGCGCTGGCGATCACCTGGCTCAACCCGCACGTCTACCTCGACACCCTGGTGCTGCTGGGGTCGGTCGCCGGGGGCCACGGCGAGGGCCGCTGGTGGTTCGCGGCGGGGGCGATGGTCGGCAGCCTGGTGTGGTTCACGGCGCTCGGGTACGGCGCGCGGCTGCTGCGCCCCGTGTTCGCCCGGCCGGGCGCGTGGCGGGTGCTCGACGCCGTCATCGCCGTCGTCATGGTGGCGCTGGCCGTGGGGCTGCTGCTCGCCGGCTGAGGATCACAGCGCCCGAGGATCAGAGCGCCCGAGGATCAGAGCGCCTGGACGATCTTCTCCACCTGCTCCTTGGCGTCACCGAAGAGCATCGCGGCGTTCTCCCGGGCGAACAGCGGGTTGGGCACGCCCGCGTAGCCGGCGGCCATCGAGCGCTTGAAGATTACGACCTGCCCCGCCTCCCACACCCGCAGCACGGGCATGCCCGCGATGGGGCTGCGCGGGTCCTCCATGGCGGCGGGGTTGACCGTGTCGTTGGCGCCGATGACCAGGACGACGTCGGTGCCCGCGAGGTCGTCGTTGATCTCGTCCATCTCCAGCACGATGTCGTACGGCACCTTGGCCTCGGCGAGCAGCACGTTCATGTGCCCCGGCAGGCGCCCGGCCACCGGGTGCACGCCGAAGCGCACCGCGACGCCGCGGGCGCGCAGGCGGGCCACCAGCTCGGCCACCGGGTACTGCGCCTGCGCCACGGCCATGCCGTACCCGGGCGTGACCACGACGCTGCGCGCGCCGCGCAGCATCCGGGCGACGTCCTCGACCTGCACCTCGCGGTGCTCCCCCGCCCCGGCGGCGGGCCCGGCGCCGGGTCCGCCCGTGGGGGCGCCGAACCCGCCCAGCACGACGGAGACGAACGAGCGGTTCATCGCCCGGCACATGAGGTAGCTGAGGATCGCGCCGGAGGCGCCGACCAGCGCGCCGGTGACGATGAGCAGGTCGTTGCCGAGCATGAAGCCCGCGGCGGCGGCGGCCCACCCCGAGTAGGAGTTGAGCATCGAGACGACGACGGGCATGTCCCCGCCGCCGATCGCCGCCACGAGGTGCGCGCCGAGCGCCAGCGCCACCACCGTCATGAGCAGCAGGGGCACGAGGGCCGCGGGGCCGTCGGCGGCGAGGAACCACGGCAGCAGCCCGAGCGCCACCGCCACCGCGGCCAGGTTCAGCGCGTTGCGCCGCGGCAGCACCAGCGGCGCGGACGACATGCGCGCGGCCAGCTTGAGGTAGGCGACCACGGAGCCGGTGAGGGTCACCGCGCCGACGAGGACGCCCAGGAAGACCTCGACGCGGTGCACCGCCTCGTCGTCCGGGCCGCCCGCGAGGCCGCCCGTGAGCAGGGAGTTGTAGCCGACCGCGACCGCCGCGAGGCCGACGGACGAGTGCAGGATCGCGATGAGCTGGGGCAGCTCCGTCATCGCGACCCGCCGGGCGCGCCACGCCCCGACGGCGCCGCCGAGCACGAGCGCGGCCAGGGCCAGGCCGAGCGTCACGCCGACCGGCCGCTCGGACCGCTCTGCCGCCAGCAGCACCGTCGCGCCCAGCGCCAGCGCCATGCCGACGATGCCGAGCGTCACGCCGCGCCGGGCCGTCGTCGGCCGCGCGAGCCCGGCGAGGGACAGCACGAACAGCAGGGCGGCGACGACGTACACGGCCTGCGCGAACGCGGTGGCCGTCCCGGCGTCCGTGCCCGGCGCCACCTCAGGCGTCCTTCCGGAACATGGCGATCATGCGGCGGCTGACGCCGAACCCGCCGACGATGTTGACGCTCGCCACGGTGGCCGCGACGAACGCGAGGGCGGTGACCACGGGGTCGTCCACGCCGAGCTGCAGCAGCGCGCCGACCAGGATGATCCCCGAGATGGCGTTGGTCTGGGCCATCAGCGGGGTGTGCAGGGAGTGGCTGACGTCGGAGATGACGTAGAACCCCACGACGACGGCCAGCGCGAACACCGTGAAGTGCCCGAGGAACGCCGGCGGCCCGAGCGTCAGGGCCAGCACGACCAGCACCGCCGCCAGCGCCGCGCCCACCGTGCGGCGCCACCGCCGCAGCCGCCCGCGCGCCGCGGCGTCGGCGGGAGCGGGCGGGGCTCCCGGCGGGGCCGCCGGCGTCGCCACCGGCACCGGGGGCGCCGCCGAGACCGCCACGGGCGGGGGCGGCCAGAGCACCTGCCCCGCATCCCCGTCCTTGCCGAGCGTCACCGTCATCCCGCGCTGCACCGGGTCGTCGAGGTCGAGCACGGGCCGGCCGTCCTTGCCGGGGGTGAGCAGCTCGAGCAGGTGGACCACGTTGGTGCCGTACAGCTGCGAGGTGTGCGCGGGCATGCGGCCGGGCAGGTCCGTCCAGCCGAGCACGACGACGCCGTTGTCGGTGACGACGCGCCGGCCCGGCACGGTGACCTCGGCGTTGCCGCCGCCCGGCGCCCCGAGGTCGACGATGACCGAGCCGGGCCGCATCGCCGCGACCGTCTCGGCGGTGATCGTGCGCGGGGCGCGGCCGCGGACCAGGGCCGTGGTGATGACGACGTCCGCCCGGGCGCACTCCTGCGCGTACAGCCGCAGCGCGGCCTCCTCCTGGGCGGGCGTCAGCGGGCGGGCGTACCCGTCGGCGCTGACCTCCTGCTGCGCCTCCTCGGCCCGCACGAACGTGGCGCCGAGCGACTCCACCTGCTCGGCCGCCTCGGGGCGCACGTCGAAGGCGCGGACCGCGGCGCCGAGGCTGACCGCGGTGCCGGTCGCGGCGAGCCCGGCGACGCCGCCGCCGATGACGAACACCGCCGCGGGCGGGGTCTTGCCGGCCGCGGTGACCTGGCCGGCGAACATGCCCTGGTACTCCGCGGCGGCCTCGATGACGGCGCGGTACCCGGCCACGTTCGACATCGTGGAGAGCGTGTCGATCGCCTGCGCGCGGGACACGCGCGGCACGGCGTCCAGCGCCAGGGCCGTGACCCCGCGGGCCGCGAGCGCCGCGAGCCGGTCGGGGTGGGCGGCCGGGGCGAGCTGGGCGACGAGCACCGCGCCGGGCCGCAGCAGCGCCAGCCGGTCGGCGTCGGGCGCGCGGACCGCGGTGACGACGTCGGCGCCCCAGACCTCCGCCGTCGTGCCGAGGGCGGCGCCCGCCTCGGCGTACGCGGCGTCCGGGAACGTGGCCTCGCTGCCGGCGCCGGCCTCGACGACGACGTCGTACCCCAGGCGCCGCAGCCGCGGGACGGTGGCGGGCGTGGCGGCCACGAGCCGCTCCCCCGCGTGGTGCTCCCGCGGTACGCCGATGCGCATGCGGACCTCCCGGGCCGGTCGAGCGCAACCTATCGGGATCGGGCGCCGCCGGCACGGGCAGGTGGCGGCACCACTGGTGGTGGAAGCAGGAGAGGCCGCCGGCGGCGGCCTCTCCGCTGACGACCGTGCGGGGGCGGCGCGGCCGGACGTCCAGCCCCCTGCGCGGGAGGTCCGGCAGCGCGCCCCGCCTCCCGGGTCAGCGGCAGGCGGACTGCCGCGTGCTCGGGGCGACGGGTCGCTGATCAGGAGTGTGGCACACGTTTTCCCGGAGCACGCGGGCGATCTTCACTCCTTTCGCCGACCGGCGGCCAGGTCCTCGAGCGCGTCGCCGGCGAGCCGGTACGTGGTCCAGTCGTCCTGGGGCCGCCCGCCGACGGCCTGGTAGAGCCGGATGGAGGGCTCGTTCCAGTCGAGCACCGTCCACTCCAGGCGCCGGTAGCCGCGCTCGACGCAGACCCGGGCCAGCGCGCGCAGCAGCGCGACGCCGTAGCCGTGCCCGCGGTGCTCGGGGTGGACGAAGAGGTCCTCGAGCCAGATGCCGTGGGTGCCGGTCCAGGTGGAGAAGGACAGGAACCACACCGCGATGCCGGCGATCTCGCCGTCGCGCTCGACGACATGGGCGAAGGCGGCCGGGTGCGGGCCGAACAGGGCGCGGGTGAGGTCCTCGGGCGTCGTCGCGACGGCGTCGGGCTCGCGCTCGTACTCGGCCAGGGCGTGGATGCACGCGAGGATGCCGGGCTCGTCGCCGGGGGCGGCGGGGCGCAGCACGGCGCCGCCGGGAAGGGTGAAGGGGTTCACGCCCCGATCCTAGGGACGGCCGTACCGACGACCGCACCACCGCCGGACGTGCCATCCCGGTGCGTGGTCCCGCGCCTCGTGGCACGGTGTGGCCGTGCATCCCCACCTGCCACGGCCCGGCCGGCGAACCCCCGTCAGCACCTACCGGCTCCAGCTCGGCCCCGACCTGTCGTTCGACGCCGCGCGCGACGCGCTGCCCTACCTCGACGCGCTCGGCGTCACCGACCTGTACCTGTCGCCGGTGCTGCAGGCGGCGCCCGGCTCCACGCACGGGTACGACGTCGTGGACCACGCGCGCATCAGCGACGTCATGGGCGGGCGCGAGGGCCTCGAGCGGCTCGCCGCTGCGGCCCACGAGCGCGGCATGGGCGTGGTCGTCGACGTCGTGCCCAACCACATGGCGGTGCCCACGCCCGCGTGGCACAACCGCGCGCTGTGGTCGGTGCTGCGGCACGGCCCGGACTCGCCGTACGCCGGCTGGTTCGACGTGGAGGTCGACGGCGGCGAGGCGCTGCTCATGCCGGTGCTCGGCTCGCGCATCGGCGACGTGCTCGCGTCCGGCGAGCTCACCGTGGAGCGGATGGTCGTGCCCGGCCACGAGGACGAGGGCGAGCAGCCCGTGCTGCGCTACTACGACCACGCCTTCCCGGTGCGCCCGGAGACCGAGCACCTGCCGCTGGCCGAGCTGGTGGGCCGGCAGCACTACCGGCTCGCCTACTGGCGGGTGGCGGACGAGGAGCTCAACTACCGGCGGTTCTTCGACGTCGGCACGCTCGCCGCGATCCGCGTCGAGGACCCGGAGGTCTTCGACGCCACGCACGCGCTGCTGCTGGAGCTGTACCGCGACGGGGTGGTCGACGGCTTCCGGATCGACCACCCGGACGGGCTGGCCGACCCGCGCGGCTACCTCAAGCGCCTGCACGAGGCGACCGACGGCGCGTGGATCGTCGCCGAGAAGATCCTCGAGGCCGACGAGGACCTGCCGCACGACTGGCCGGTGGCCGGAACGACGGGGTACGACGTCGCGTGGCGGCTGCACGCGCTGCAGGTGGACCCCGCCGGCGCGGCCGACCTCACGCGGCTGCAGACGGAGCTCACCGGCGAGACGACGACCCTGCCCGAGGTGGTCGAGGCCGCCAAGCGCCAGGTGGTGGCCACGTCGCTGTACGCGGAGGTGGACCGCGTCACCACCCTGCTGGCCGAGATCTGCGCGCAGGACGTGCGCCTGCGCGACCACACGTTCCGCGCGCTGCGCGACTGCGTCGTCGAGCTCGTCGTCGCCCTGCCCCGCTACCGGGCCTACGTGGTGCCGGGCGAGCCCGTGCCGCCGGCGCAGGAGAAGGTGCTGCGCGAGGCCGCCGACGTCGCCCGCGAGCAGCTGCAGCCCGACCGGCACGACACGCTCGACCTGGTCGTGGACCTGCTGCTGGACCGGGAGGTCGGCAGCGCCGGCCGCCGCGGCGAGGACCGCCGCGCCGAGCTCGTGGTGCGCTTCCAGCAGGTGTGCGGCGCGGTGATGGCCAAGGGCGTGGAGGACACGGCGTTCTACCGCTGGACGCAGCTGACCAGCCTCACGGAGGTCGGCGGCGACCCCGCCCGGGTGGGCATCGACCCGGACGAGCTGCACGCCTTCGCCCGCCGCACCGAGTCCGTCTGGCCGGCGACGATGACCGCCGGCACGACGCACGACACCAAGCGCAGCGAGGACGTGCGCGCCCGCATCGGGGTGCTCAGCACGGCCGCGCACGACTGGGCCGCGCTGGTCCTCCGGCTGCGCGAGGCGACCGCGGACCTGCGCCCGGCCGACCTCGACGGCGCCGCCGAGAACCGGCTGTGGCAGACGCTGGCCGGCACCTGGACGGCGGCCGGGCCCATCGAGGCCGACCGGCTCACCGACTACCTGCTCAAGGCGGCGCGCGAACAGAAGTCCTGGACCACCTGGACCGCGCCCGACACCGCGCGCGAGGAGGCGATGACCGCCTACGCGACCGCGCTGCTCGAACACCCCGCCGTCGTCGAGGCGTTCACCGCGTGGGTGGAGCGCACGACGCCGACGGCGCGCCGCAGCGTGCTGGCGACCAAGGCGCTGCAGCTCACCGTGCCCGGCGTGGCCGACGTCTACCAGGGCAGCGAGGTCACGGGCACGTCGCTCGTGGACCCGGACAACCGGCGCCCCGTGGACTTCGACCGCCTCGCCGCGCTGCTCGCCCGCCTCGACGGCGGCCACGCGCCGGCCGACCTGGCCGAGGAGAAGCTCGCGCTGACCGCCGCCGCGCTGCGCCTGCGCCGGCGCCACCCCGCGGCGTTCGTCGGCCCGGACGCGAGCTACGAGCCGCTGCCGACGACGACCGGGCACGCCGTCGCGTTCGTGCGCGGGGACGGCGAGGGGCCGCGCGCCGTGACCGTGGCGACGCGGCTGGGCACCGAGGCGCCCGCCGCCCGCGACCTGCCGGACGCGTCGGTGGTGCTGCCGGACCTGCCCGGCGGCGCGACCTGGCGGTCGGTGCTCACCGGCGCCGACCACCCCGGCGGCGCGGTGCGGCTGGGCGACCTGCTGGGCCCCTGGCCCGTGGCGCTGCTCGAGCGCGCCGCCGCGGGCGACGTCGAGGGAGCTGCTGACGAGGAGGAGAACCGATGACCGCCACTGCTGAGACCCCGGCGACCGCCGGGACCCCGGCGCCGGTGCGGGTCTGGGCGCCGCGCGCCGCGGCGGTGGAGCTCGTCGAGACGACGCCGGCCGGCGCCCAGGAGGCGCGCACGCCGATGGTCGGCGAGGCGGGCGGCTGGTGGCGCTCTGCCGCGCCGCTGGCGCCCGGGACCGACTACCTGTTCTCGCTCGACGGCGGCCCCGGCATCCCCGACCCGCGCAGCCCGTGGCAGCCCGACGGCGTCCACGGCCCGTCGCGCACGTACGACGCGGCGGCTTTCGGCTGGACCGACGGGAGCTGGGCCGGGCGCGACGTGCTCGGCGCCGTCGTCTACGAGCTGCACGTCGGCACCTTCACGCCCGAGGGCACGCTCGACGCCGCCGTCGGGCGGCTCGACCACCTGGTGCGGCTCGGCGTGGACATGGTCGAGCTCATGCCGGTGGCCGCGTTCCCGGGCGAGCGCGGGTGGGGGTACGACGGGGTGGCGCTGTGGGCGGTGCACGAGGCCTACGGCGGGCCCGAGGCGCTGCAGCGGTTCGTGGACGCGGCGCACGCGCGCGGGCTGGCCGTGTGCCTCGACGTCGTCTACAACCACCTGGGCCCGTCGGGCAACTACCTCGGCGAGTTCGGCCCGTACTTCACCGAGCGGCACCACACGCCGTGGGGCGCCGCGGTGAACCTCGACGGCGACGACGCGGCCGAGGTGCGCGCCTTCGTCGTCGAGAACGCGCTGCGGTGGCTGCGGGACTTCCACGTCGACGCGCTGCGGCTCGACGCCGTGCACGCGCTCGTCGACGACTCGCCGCGGCACCTGCTGGCCGAGCTGTCCGACGCCGTCGCCGAGCTGTCCGCGCAGGTCGGCCGGCCGCTGTCGCTGATCGCCGAGTCGGACCTCAACGACGCGGCGATGGTCACCCCCACCGGGCGCGACCTCGAGGGGCGGCCCGGGCGCGGCATGACGGCGCAGTGGGCCGACGACTTCCACCACGCCCTGCACGCGCTGCTCACCGGGGAGCGGCAGGGCTACTACGTCGACTTCGGGGCGCCGGAGACGCTGGCCAAGGCGCTGCGGCACGCGTTCGTGCACGACGGCGAGATGTCCACGTTCCGCGGCACCGAGTGGGGCGCGCCGGTGCCGGACGAGGTCGACGGGCGCCGGTTCGTCGTCTTCGACCAGGACCACGACCAGGTGGGCAACCGGGCGCTCGGCGACCGGCCCTCGCGCGTGCTCGACCCCGCGCGGCAGGCCGTCTCGGCCGCCGTCGTGCTGCTCGGGCCCGGCACCCCGATGCTGTTCATGGGCCAGGAGTGGGGCGCCACCACCCCGTTCCAGTACTTCACCGACCACCAGGAGCCGGAGCTCGGCGAGGCCGTCCGCAAGGGCCGGGCCGAGGAGTTCGGCACGCACGGCTGGGCCGAGCTGTACGGGCACGACGTGGAGGTGCCCGACCCCCAGGCGCGCTCGACGTTCGAGGCGTCCCGGCTGGACTGGTCCGAGCCCGACGACGGCCCCGACGGCCCGCACTCCCGGCTGCTGGGCTGGTACACCGACCTGGTCCGGCTGCGGCACACCGAGCCGCAGATCGCCTCCGGCGACCGCACGCGGACCGAGGTGCGCACCGGCGACGGGTGGCTCGTGATGTCGCGCGGCGACCTCGACGTCGTGGCCGTGTGGGCCGACGACGGCGCCCGCGTGCCGCGCGCCGGGGCGGGCGACGTGGTGCTCGCCTGGGACCCGGACGCCGTCGAGGACGGTGACGGCGCGGTGACGCTGCGCGGGCCGGGCGTGGTGGTGCTGCGGGCCTGAGCGCCCGGGAGGGGCGTCCCGGACCGTTGACCGGGTGCACCGGCCCGCATAAGTTGAACGGGCTGACAAAAAGCGCCACCTCGCAAAGGAGCGACATGGCCCACCTGAAGCACACCCTGCCCCGCCGCGCGGCCGCCCTCGCGGCCACCGCTGCCGCCACCACCCTGGCCGCCACGGCCGTGGGCGCCGCGCCGGCCTCCGCCGGCGACGAGGACGACTACCGCGTCCTCGTCGTCGGCGAGACGCTCGGCTTCCGGCACTCGCACATCGACGAGACCACTCACGCGCTGATCGACCTGGGCGCCGAGCACGGCTTCACGGTCGACGTGTGGGACCCGGCGAACACCAGCTCCGGCTGGTGGGGCCCCGGCTCCCCCGGCCAGCCCGACCTGACCCTGGCGTCGACGCCGTTCACGAGCAGCGAGGACCTGGCGCAGTACGCCACGATCGTCTTCGTCTCGCCCGTGGACAACACCAACAGCCTGAACCCTGCCGTGCCCCGCCTGCTCGACGATGCCGAGCTGGCGGCGTTCCAGGGCTACATCCGGTCCGGTGGCGGGTTCGTCGGGCTGCACGCCGCGACCGACACGCTGCACACGGCCGACTGGTACACCCGGCTCGTGGGTGGCGGGGCGCGGTTCGCCAACCACCCCCAGCAGCAGACCGCGACGATGCGCGTCGAGAGCCCGGCGCACCCGTCGATGGAGGGCGTCCCGCTCGAGTGGACGCGCTGGGACGAGTGGTACAACTACACGCTCAACCCGCGCGGCGACGTCCACGTGCTCATGACGCTCGACGAGTCGACCTACAGCGGCGGGAGCATGGGCGACGACCACCCGATCGCCTGGTGCCAGAACTTCGAGGGCGGACGTTCCTGGTACCAGGGCGCCGGCCACGTCGAGGCCGCGTGGGAGGACGCGACCTTCCTCACGCACGTCCTCGGCGGCATCGAGTGGACCGCCGGCCGCACGAGCGGCGGCGGCGACTGCGTCACGTGGCGCGAGGTCGACGCCCTCGTCGAGGACGCCCAGGTCCAGGGCAAGGGCCAGCAGACCGTGCTCGCGCGGGTGGCCGACCGTCTCGACGCCGCCGAGGCGGCCGTCGAGGCCGGCGACCGGGACAAGGCGCTCGGGCAGCTGCGGGCCGCGGAGAAGCTCGCCACCACCCTCCGCAGCGACGACACCGACCTGCTGGTGAGCAAGATCGCCGACCTGCGGGAGTGGCAGCAGGGCGTGCTCGACGCCGGTCTCTGACCGGCGCCGCGCCACCGGAGGCCGGTCGCGCCACCACGCGGCCGGCCTCCGCCGTGGCTGCCACGCCCGGACACGGTCTGGACGCGGTCTGGACGCGGTCCTGACGCGCTCTCGACGCCGTGGCGCCGGGCGCGCGACGATGGGGCCGGCTCTCCCTGCGGCCGGAGGCGGCACCATGTCGGACAGCACCCGCTCCCCTCGCTCGACCGTTCGACGGCGCGTGGCCGCCGGCGCACTCGCGGTCCTCCTCTCGGCCGTGCTCGCGGCGTGCGGCGGCTCGGGCGACACGCCGTCGCCCGAGACGGACGAGCCCGGGGCGACGCCCACCGGGCAGACGGGCGGGACGGACACCGGGCAGCCGAGCAGCCCGAGCAGCCCCGGCGCCGAGGAGACCGTCATCGTCATCAGCGACTTCGCGTACGACGTCCCCACGAGCGTGACCGCCGGCGGCACCGTGACGGTCCGCAACGAGGACCCGGTCGCGCACACCGTGACGTCGGACGAGCCGGGCGTCTTCGACGTCGCCGTGGGCCCCGGGGAAGAGGTGGAGATGACGGCTCCCGCCTCCGGCGGGGACTACCCGTTCCACTGCACCCCGCACCCGAACATGACGGCGACCCTGACGGTCCGGTAACAGCTCACCGGGGACGCGCTCAGAAGGGCGGCTCGCCGGGCCATCCCGCGATGTCGTCGGGCGGCCGGCCGGGCAGGCGGGTCAGGTCCTGGTCCGGGGTGTGCACGGTCGCCGGCGGCGGCTCGGGGCGCGTGCGGGTGCGTCGCCCGGTCGGGCTCGTCCACTCCAGCGTGCCGGCAGTCGTCTGGCGCACCTGCCACCGGGTCTGGTGCTTGAGCTGGTGGTGGTGGCGGCACAGGGTCGCGAGGTTGCCCGCGGCCGTGTGCCCGCCGTCGGCCCAGGCGACGGTGTGGTCCGCCTCGGCGGTGTGTGCGGGGCGGGTGCAGCCGGGGAACCGGCAGGTGGCGTCGCGCAGCGCGACCCATCGCTGCAGCCCGGCCGGCGGCGTGTAGGCGCGCCGCCCCACCGACAGCGGCACCCCGCGCTCGGGGTCGGTCAGCAGCCGGGTGAACGACCCAGCGAGGCCGGCGAGCTCTCGTGCCGCGTCCGGGCCGATCGGCGTGACCCCGTCCAGCAGCCCGGGCTCCTCGGCGCGACCCAGCAGGGTCAGCGCCGGCACCGTCACGGTGACGTGCGGACGGATCGAGCGGGCCAGCCGGGCCAGGTGGAACCGGTGGTCAGGCGGCCCGTGGGGCGGATGCTCGGGGCGCTCGGCCGGCGCGCCTCCCGGCCCGAGGGACCCTGTGCCGACCGGTGGCCGTCCGGGTGCGTCGCCGTGCGCCGTGGTCGGGTCAGGCGTGCCCTCGTGCGCGGCGGCCGGATCGAGGGTGCCCTCGTGTGCCGCGGCCGGATCGAGCGTGCCCTCGTGTGCCGCGGCCAGGTCGAGCGTGCCGTCGTCGAGGCTCAGGTCGACGAGGGCGTCGGCACGCAGCTGCGCCAGGGTCCGCCCGTCGCCGTCGGCGCGCGCCGCGCGCCCGGTCCGGGTCAGTCGGTCGAACACCGCGTGCGCCGCGGGAGCGGGCAGGTAGGCGTGCAGGTGCGCCATCCCGTCGGCGCCCGGGTCGAGCGCGACGTACCGCTTCGCCGTGGCCTCCTCGTGCCGCACCGCCACCGGCGTGGGGTGCACCTGCTCCCGCACCCGGCGTGCCCTCGCGCGCAGCCGTCGGCCGTTGGTCGCGGTGGCCGGTCCGGCCAGCGCGCGGTCCACCTCGTCGGCCGCCTCCGCCGACAGGTCCGCCACCGCGCGGGCCACGACCCGCGCGTTCGCCCACGGCACCGCGCCGGTCACAGCGGCACCGAGGGTGCGCGGCGCCTTGGCCACCAGTGCCTGCGCGCGGTCGGCCCAGTCGGCCACCTGGTCCTCGCTCGCGCACACCGCCACGGCCACGTCCGCGACGACGGCCCGGTGAGCCAGCTCGCGCCGCCGCGGTGCCGAGGCCAGCGCCGCGTGCGGGTCGGCGCCGTCCACGAGGAGGTCGGGTGCCCGCATCGCCTGGCGACGGGCACGCTCGAGCAGGAGCGCGGCCACCGCCTGGGCGCGGTTGACCAGAGCCTGCACGGCCGCGAGCGCGTCCACCGTGGCGGCCAGCTCGTCCGCGGCGACGGCACCGCGCACGTCCACCAGCGCCGCGATCAGGCCTCGCGCGTCCGTCGACTGCTCCGCGACCGCCGGCGCCACCACCGTGTGCGGGTCGGTCAGGTCGCGGCCCAGCATCGCCGCCGCCACGTCCGGTACGCCGATCGCGGCCAGCCGGGACGCGAGGGTCCCGTCGTCGGCCAGCGGCGCCCACGCCAGGGCGGCGGCCCGCGCCGCAGTCGACTCCCCCGCCAGCACCGTCACGCCCGCACCCCCTGCGTCTGTGTCGCGGCCGCTCCCCTGCGGCCACTTCGAACACTAGTACGAGCCACCGACACGGCGCCTACGATGATCGGCGAGGCGGCCGGGTCGCGAGAGTCGGCTCGGCGGTCGGCGCCGCCGTGGCGCCCCGTGGCCCGAGCCTCTCGCCGCGGGGTTTCCGCCCGTGCTCGCCGTCGTTACGGTCGCGGCGCGACTTCCTCTCACGCCTGCGCGCCGCCGTGAGAGGACGCTCAGGCGGGGCGCCACCCGCCGTCGTCGTCCGTCCACGCCCGTGCCGGCCCGACCGGCCGGGCGGAGGCCGTCAGCCAGTACGTCGCGTCCGGGTCCCAGCCGGCCAGCACCGACGCGACGCCGTCGTCCACCTCGACGGCGCGCCCCGCGGTGGTGAGGTAGCCCGCGACCGTGAGGTGCACCGCGTCGGCCTCCGCCGCGACGGCCCGCCAGTCGGGCAGCACCCAGCGCAGGTCGTCGCGGCCGGTGGCGCGGAACCAGTCGTGCCGGCGCGACGCCGTGACCTCGAGCGGGTGACGCCGGCACAGGTCGGCCCACGCCGCCGGGCCGTCGAGCTCGAGCACGCGGGCGCCGGGGTCCACCGCCACCGCCGTGACCTCGGCGCGCTCCGGGCCGAACGAGTCCTCGACGAACCACAGGCCCGCCGCGCCGCGGTCCCCGAGCTCGCGGGTGGTGCGCAGCAGGTCGTGGGGCGGGGCGGACCACCAGTGACCGCTCCACGGCGCGCGCGGGTCGGCCGGGCGCTCGGCGAGCGCACGCTCCTCGTCCGCGATCGTGTCGGCGGCCCAGCGGGCCAGGACCTGCGGGGCGGGACGCCGCACGCGCACGGCGGCGACGTCGACGGGGTCCTCGAACGCCACCGTCCGCTGCGTCCCGGGCTCCAGGGGCGCCGTCCACCACGCCGCCCCCGGCGCGGCGACGACGCTCGCCGCCGTGGGCCGCAGCGCTCCGACGACCTCGGGGGTCGCGGCCAGCACGTCCTCCCCGTCGGGCTCCTGCCAGTACCGGGCCGTGTCGACCGCCGCCCCGAGCGCCTCGTGCAAGGTCGACGGGCTCGGCGTCCCGGCCGGCACGCCGGCGAGCAGCGCGGCGACCTCGGCCACCGACGGGCGGGGCAGCTCGTCGTCCCGGGGGTTGCGCCCGTCGGTCGTGAGGACCCGGACCGACCGGCCCCGCCCGGGGTCCAGGGAGTACGCGGCCCACATCACCGCCTCGCGCAGCGTGCCCGCCCCGTCCTCCTCCGGGACGGCGGCCTGGGCGAGCGCGAGGCACAGGCGGCGGCCGCGCGGCCCGGCGAGCAGCGCTGCGGGGTCGAGGGGCACCACGGGACCGAGGGGCGCACCGGCGTCCATGCCGTCACGCTAGCGGCCCGGGACGGCAGGGGTCAGGCCCGTCGGCGTCACCGCGTCCGGCCGGTGATCACCGTGGTGCACTCGCGCTGGAGCGTCTCGTCGGCCCACATGGCGTGCTGGGGCGCCGCGTTCGAGCACACGACCGCGCCCCAGGCGCCCACCCGGGCCGCCAGGGTGACGGCGTCCCGGCAGATCTGCGCCCCCACGGGGCCCTCCTCGAACCGGCTGTCGCGCGGGGTGTACCCCACCCAGCCCTCGCCGAACACGAGCGGGACGCCCAGGCGCCGGGCATGGTCGGCGGCCGTGCCGATCCACTCCTCGAGCCGGTTCGCCATGGCGATGCGGTGGGCGCCGTAGCGCTCGTACAGCCACCGGTCGACGGCGGCCGGGTCGCACCAGTCGTGCAGGTAGATCTCGGCGTGGCCGACTATCGAGGCGTGCCGCTTCCACTCCTCGTCCGCCGGCGGCGCCCAGTCGGCCAGGCGCGGCGCGCCCGGCCTGAGCAGCTCGGCGTCCGCGCGGGCCTGCGGGAAGTCGGCAGGGTCCCCGCGGAGCGCGAACTCCGTCACGAGGTCGTCCAGCACCCCGTACACGTAGGGGTGGAACACCAGGACGCCGGCGTTGCGCGGCAGGCCTCGCATCGCCGTCACCGGCACGGCGGCGTAGCTGGGACCGCACAGCACGTCCGGGTGGCGGACGGCGAAGGCGGCGATGCCCGCCTCGAGCCGGTCACGCAGCTCCACCACAGGGTCGTCCGCACCGGGCAGGCCCGCGGTGAGGTGACCGGCCTGGACCTCGTTGTGGGGCTCGACGAACGCCAGGGTGTGCCGCAGGCCGTGCTCGTCGAGCAGGTCCACCAGATCGGCGAGCGCCTCGCCGAGGACGACCAGCCGCTGGTCGGGGGCGACCGCCTCGAGAGCGTCGTACCAGGCCCGGTCCGCGGCGAACGCGGGGCTCTGCTGGTACTCCCAGGAGGAGGCGATCACGACCACGCCGTGGCGGCCGGCTGCGCGGAAGAGCTCCAGCAGGTGCTGCCGGGCGTCGATCATCGTGGGCTGCTGGACGTCGTACCAGCGCACGCGTCCGGCGTACCCGTTGCCGATGGGTCCGAGGCGCAGGGCGGTGGTGTCCAGTCCGGACCGGAAGAGCAGGAACGGCATCGCGCAGATGCGGACGGCGTTGTAGCCCAGCTCCACCGCGCGGGCGAAGGCGGCGTCGAGATCCTCGAACGGCTCGCCCGGACCGGTGCGGACGTACCAGGAGAAGTCCCACAGGGTGATCGCCAGCCGGTCGGGCAGGTGGGTGGGGCTCAGCTCCATGCGCCCGGCTCCCCGACCTCGAGGCGCACCCGGGCGACCCGCACGACGTCGACCGCGTCCACGACGACGCCGTCGTCCAGGCCGCGGACCGTGGGATCGACCCACACCCCTGCGCCGGCGCTCCACGGCAGCAGCTCGAGGCGGAGGCCACCGGCCGCGACCTCGTCGCGCCAGGGAGTGAGGTCGACGTCCCACGGACGGCCGTGCCAGAAGTGGTCGCTGACCAGGCGTTCCCCGACGTACGCCCGGCCGGCGTCGCCACGCCAGGTGATTCGCAGGAGGGCGCGGTCGACGCCGTCGAGCGCGTCCCGTGGGACCGCCACGCGCAGGTGCGCGGCGCCGGACCAGTCGGTCGGCGCGGAGAGGCGGTCCATCGGCCCGCCGTGGACGGGCTCCGGGGCGGTCGCGTCCAGGGGGCGGGCGCCGGTCAGGACCGGTCGGTGACCGCCCGACGGGACGTCCAGCGACCACGTCCGCCACGGGCCGTCGTCCCGCCCCTCGGTGACCCGCCCCTCGGAGGCGCGCACCGCGACCGGCGGAGGGAGCAGCGACACCGTCGCCCGGCCGGTGTCCGGGTGCAGGACCAGCGCTCCGTCCTCGACGTACAGCGGGGCGTCGGACAGGACGAGGCGCTCGCGCCCGCCGACCTCCAGCCGGTAGAGGCGGTCGGCCGACGCGTCGTCGAGCACCAGCACCCGCACCCCCGGCAGCACCACGACGCACGTCGGTCCCGGCGGCGTGCGGAGCTCGACGACCGTGGCGCCGTCGCGGTGCTCGCCCTGCCCCGCACCGCCGACCGGGACGTCGCCGTCCAGCACGAGCTCCACCGGGACGCCTGCGGTCGCCGCCAGCACGACGACCTCGTCGCCGTCGACCGCGAGCCGGGTGACGACCTGGGCGGTGGCGCCGCGCAGCTCGACGTCCGGGGTCAGGGCGTACCGCAGCGGCCACGCCAGCGAGACACCCGCAGGGAGGTCGACCGGCACGGTCGGGACGGTCACCTCGGCGCCGTCGTCGAAGGCGACGGTCACCTGCACGCCGTCCTGCGCGGTCAACGGCTGCCGCTCCGGCTGGTACGTGGTGAGGAACAGGTAGCCGCGACGCCCGTCGCTGCGCACGGCCCACCGCAGCTCGTCGGTCCGCTCGCTCCCGCCGCCCACGGTGGTGGTCATGGCCGCGAGCCGCTCGCCCTCGGCCTGCAGCCACAGGTGCTGGCGCCGCAGCGCATGGTGGTGGGGCCGGACCTGTCCGTGCTCTCCGACGGGGGCCCAGAAGTCGTAGGTGAGCTCCGGGACGTCGTTGGGGTAGCCGGTGGCGTGCGACTCCTGCTCGCCGCCGACCTGGCCGGGCACCGCGGCGGTCCGTTGGGTCCCGCCGGCGTACATGTAGTAGCCCTGCCAGATCGAGCCGCTGCCGATCTTGGCCAGGGCGAGCGCGGCGACGTCGGCGGCGGTCACCAGGGGACGCCGGTGGTAGGCGACGTGCATCCCGCCGCCCAGCTCGCAGGTGGCGAACGGCAGCGCGTCGTCCTCGAGCGGGACGGACGCCGGGTCGAGGACGATCCCGTCGAGCGCCTCGCGCAGGTCGGCGCCCACGGAGAGGTCGTCGCGGACCGGGCTGTACCGGAAGTGGGCCGCCGCGAACTCCGGCCACTCCGTGCGCGAGTCCTCCCAGAAGCCGTCGGCGTACGCGCTGTACACGGGCAGCAGCGTGTGCGGGACCTGCGCCCCGCCCCAGCCGGTGGCCGTCCACAGCGGGACGCGCAGCCCGAGGTCCTCTGCGGTCCGGCGCAGCGTGGCGAGGTGTGCCGGCTGGTCGTACAGCTCGTTGTCCACCTGCGCGGCGACGACCGGCCCTCCCTCGGCGTGGGTGAGCCCGGTCAGCTGGGCGATCGACTGGGCGTAGAAGGCCCGCACGAGGTCGAGGTAGGCAGGGTCGTCCGTGCGGGTGCGCAGGCCACGCTCGACGAGCCAGTCCGGGAAGCCGCCCAGACGCGACTCGCCGTGCGCCCACGGGCCCAGCCGGACGACCACGTCCAGCCCGTGCGACGCGGCGAGCTCGACGAAGGCGCGCAGGTCCAGGTCGCCGTCCCAGCGGAAGTCACCCGGCTGCGGCTCGTGCGCCCGCCAGAACACGTAGGTCGCCACCGAGTCCAGGCCGCCGGCCCGGGCATGACCCAGCACCTCCGGCCAGCGCTCGCGCGGGATCCGTGAGTAGTGGATCTCGCCGGTGACCGGGAACCACGGGCGCCCGGCACGTCCGATCCACCGGCTCGTGACCTCGATGCGGTCAGGGCTGCCGGCGGGCTCGCCGAGCGGGAGGTGGTCGCGGCGGGGCTCGGGCGGCGTGGTGACCCGGACCCGGTGGCCGGCGCGCGGTGGTGCCTGCAGGACGTCGTCGTTCACGGTTCTCCGTTCGTCGAGCGCCGACGCGGGCGACGGCCCTGGACCCGAGCGGGCGCCAGGAGCGCGCGGGCGTGCGTGTTGAGGGGGTCGCGGACGAGGACGTCGGCCGCCAGCGAGGTCGCCTCGGCGACGCTGCCGTCGATCCGGGCGAGCTGGGCGCGCAGGACGGCGACGCGGGTGTCGTGCTCGTGCTGGACGTCCTGGGTGAACAGCAGCATGGTCGGCAGGGACGTGGCGAAGTAGTCGATCCGGGCCTGCGCTCCCGCCTGCGCGTCCGCGTACCGGGCCAGCCCGTCCCGCAGTTGCGCGGCCTCGTCCGACCGTCCCAGTCGGCGCAGGGCGACGACGGCGTCGGCGGTGCGCTCGGAGTACGCCTGGACCTGCATGGACTGGAAGTCGCCCTGCTGCCCGGCGGCGATCTCCCAGGAGTCGCGGGCGGAGGCGTCGTCGCCGACGGCGGCCAGCGCGTCTCCGAGCACCAGGTACAGGTGGGCGGTGTTGGCGAGCGGGTGCCGCGCCTCGCCGAGAAACGCGGGCGGGTGGAGCGATGCCGTCACGTGCTCGACCGCTGCCTCCGCGTCGCCGGCGTCGAGCGCCTGCCGGGCCCGGGCGAGGCAGGCGTCCTCCCAGGCCGCGAGCACCCGTCCCTCGCCGCCCTCCCAGGGCTGGAAGTCGCGGCCGGTCAGCACGTCGAGGGCCTCGTCGGCCCCGCCCACGGCGGTGAGGATCTCGGCGAGCTGGACCGACAGGTCGTCGCGCCGTGCGACGAGGTCGAGGCGGCTCCGCAAGGTCGCCGCCCGTTCGGCCGGATCGGCGCCCCGGCGTCCTTCGAGCTGGTCCGCCTCGTACAGCAGCCGAGCGTCATCGGGCGCCAGAGCCCGCGCCCGACGGTAGTACTGGGCGGCGAGCTCGGCGTCGCCACGGACGTTGTGCGAGGCGACGCCGAGGTTGCGCAGGACGACGGAGTCGGACGGGTCGGCGGCCGCGGACGCCTCCCAGGCGTCGATCGCCTCCTGGCGACGGCCGGCCGCGTACAACCTGTGGCCGGCCAGCCCGGCGAGGACCGGGTCCTCGGGCCACCGGCGGCGCAACCGCGCGAGCATGTCGTCGTCCCCGGCAGAGGGGAAGCACCACGTGCGGTCCAGCGATGCCGCCACGCTGCGGGCATGCTCGGCGGCGGCGTCGTCGCCGCGGCGGAGCTCGAGATCGGCCCGGTGCAGCCAGGCCAGCGGGGCGACGTTGCGCTGACCGGGCGTCAGCGGCAGGTGGGCCACGTGCTCGAAGAGGTCCACGGCGGCGTCGTCCTCGCGGACGGCCGCGTACTCCAGGGCGACGTCCAGGGCCGTGGTCGGGTCGCACGTCGGCACGACGTCGAGCCCGAGCCGGGCGGCCAGGTCCCGCGACCAGGCGTCCAGCGGGTTGGTGGCGAGCGTCCCGGTGACCAGCTCGGCGGCGAGGCCGGGGTCGCCGCAGCGGCGCGCGGCGATCGCCGCCAGGGCGCGCGCCTGCGGGTGGTCGGGTGCGTGGGCGATCAGCGCGGTCAGGTGCTCGAGCACCTCCGCGTGCCGACCGGCGGCCAGGTCCAGCCGGGCGCTCGCCACCACCGCGGCGGCGTGCCACGACGCGTCCCACGACGCGGTGCCCAGGGCGGCGCGGGCCTCGTCGTCACGGCCGAGCCGCGCGAGGACGACCCCGAGCCGGTAGTGCGCCTCGCCGTCGCGCGGGTTGGGGTTGCGGCGGGTGAGGCGGGCGACGGCCGCCCGCAGGTGCTCCTCGGCCGCGTCCAGCCGGCCGTCGCGCTGCCGGCGGGCGGCGAGCGCGACGTGACAGCGGGCGTCGCCGGGGTCGCGGCGCAGCCCTTCCGTCCAGTAGGGCTCCGGTGAGCGGGTGGCGTGCCGGTACTGCTCGAGGTGCAGCCCGGTCAGGTACAGCTCGTCGACGGACGGGACGTCGGCCGGCGCGGGCACCTCCTCGGCGGGCTCCGGCAGGGTCGCCACCGGGTCGTCGGCGTCCGCGGGACGCGGACGCCAGCGCACCAGCACCTCGCCGGAGTGCTCGACGAGCACCTCGCACGACGTCGGGTCCAGCCGCGCGTCCAGCCGGAGCTCGTGGACGTACGGGCGCCCGGGCGCGATGTCGGCGGTCCGGTCGTGCAGGACGCCGTCGGGCCCGTGCAGCACGACGCGGCTGCCGGCGCGCGGTGCCGTGGTGCCCACCGCGACCCGGACACGGGTCCCGGCGCCGTCCGCCACCACGTCCAGCCGGACCGCGGCGTCGCGGGTCGCCTGGTGCACCGGGCCAGTCTCCTGGATCGGGTACCAGTACTGGGAGAAGGTGCGCGTCTCCCCCGGCCGCAGGAACGCGAAGTCCGGCTGGTTGTCGGTGAAGACGCCGGCCATGAGCTCGACGTACGGCGTCCCGTCGTCGCTCAGGTGCGCGTCCCACGCCCGCCCGAACGCCGCGTTACCCCACGTCCACTGCTTCTTGCCCGGCGCGATGCGATGATCCGCCCAGTGCACGAAGCCTGCACCGGCGCGATGGTCGTAGCCGCCGAAGAAGTCGTCCTGCGTGCCCAGGCACATGTACGAGGTCGGGACCGGGATGTTGCGGTACCAGTCCAGCCGGTCCGCGTCCGGCCGGTCGGCCGTCCGGCGCGACGGGTAGTCCACGCCGTAGTACCGGTCGCGCGCGGCCGGGAAAGCCGTCACCGCCCGCTTGGCGTGGTCGGCCACGACGTGCACGTCGGTCGGGAAGAACGACTGGTAGTCGTCGTGGACCGCGGCCGCGACGTTGGCCCACCACAGGAACGTCTGGACGTCGTCCGTGCGGTTCACCAGGTGCCCGCGGACCTCCACCAGCGCGCTGCCCGGTCGCAGCCGCACGCCGTGCATGCCCTGCATGCGCGCGAACGGGTCGTGGTCGGAGCACCACACGGTCACCGCGCCGTCGTCCTCGTGCTCGAGGGTCGCCTCGGTGGGCAGGTAGGTGCCGGGCCGGTGGTGCTGCGGCCAGTTGAGCTCCACCCCGCCGGCCACCCACGGGCCGGTCAGCCCCACCAGGGCCGGCTTGATGACGTCGTTGCGCATGAAGAAGTCGTAGCCCCGGGTCTTGTCGTGCCCGACGTGGATCCGGCCGCCGAGCTCGGGGAGGATCATCAGGCGGACGTACGCGTTCTCCAGGTGGACGGCGTCCCACGAGCGCGGCGCCTTGTGCCGCGCGACGCCGTCGACGAACGGCAGCGGGTACACCGCGCCGGAGGACCCCTGGTAGACGCGCTGGTCCAGGTAGGCGGGGTACCGGTCCGGCCGGTCCGGCTCGTAGGTGTCGATGACGACGGGCTCCCGCCACGCCCGCACCGCGCGGCCGGCGATCTCGGCCGGCGCGGACGGCAGCACGATCCGTGACTCTTCTTCGGGCACGTCTCGGACAGTACAGCGGCTTGACCCGCGGACCGATGGCAGATTCGATGCTGGCCATGGACGAATCGCCGGTCACCGCGGGACCGCCGCTGCTCCGGGACGGCTTCGTCGGGCAGCGGATCCTCGTGGTCCCCAGGCCGGCGGTCGCGAGCGCGCTGGGTCGCCCGGTGACCGGACGCCTGACCGTCACCGACGTCGGTTTCTTCCCGCACGCGGCTCGCCACGGGCGCTCGCGGCCGACGGGCGCGGACCAGCACGTCCTGCTCGTCTGCTCCGACGGGACGGGATGGTGCCGCACACCGGAGGGACGGTTCGCCGTCGCTCGCGGGGACGCCGTGCTCCTTCCCGCCGGCGTGCAGCACGAGTACGGCGCCTCGGTGACCGACCCCTGGACGGTCTGGTGGGTGCACGTCGCGGGGCCCGACGCCGGCGAGCTGGTCGAGGCGGCACGCGCCGCGGCGCGGGGGCCGGTCACCCACCTGCCCGACCCGGCGCCCGTGGCCAGCCTCGTCTCGCAGACGATCGACGCCCTGGACGGCGGGCTCACCACGGCCGCGCTGGTGCGCGCGACCGGCCTGATCTGGAACGCCCTGGCGCACGTCGTGGCGACCGGGCGCCGGCGGTCCGGGCCGAGCCTGAGCCCGGTGGAGCGGGCGGTCGAGCACCTGCGCGCCACCGTCCCGCACCGCACGTCCGTGGCGGCGCTGGCCGCGATGGTCGGCCTGGGAGTCTCGCAGCTCGGCCAGCTGTTCCGCCACGAGCTGGGCATGTCACCGCTCCAGTACCAGACGGAGCTGCGCATGGCGCGCGCGCGAGAGCTCCTGGACAGCTCGTCGGTGCCGGTGAGCGCGGTGGCGAGGGACGCGGGCTATGCCGACCCGCTGTACTTCTCGCGTCAGTTCGCCCGCGTGCACGGCATGTCGCCGTCGGCGTACCGCGACCGGCCCGCCCGCGCCTGACCGGGCAGCCTCGAGGACCCCGGGTCCGGGGTCCTCGAGGCGGGCAAGCTTCAGCCGATGCCGTGGAACGCGAACCGGAACGTCAGCTCCCGGCCGGCGGGCAGGAGGAACTCCGGATGGGTGCGAGCGCCCCAGGAGTTGTCGCCGCCCACGCCTCGGCGCTGGAGGGCCGGGCGCAGGACCGTGCGGTGGACGGGGGGCAGCTCGTTCGGGTGCGCCGCGTTCTCGATCTCGAACGGCGTCCACGGCAAGGCGGACAGCTCCATGCCGCCGGTCGGGCCGGGCTCTCCCGCGTGCTCCAACCGGATCCCGACGCCGTCGTCGTCCGTCACCTCCGCCCACCGCACGCCCGTGCGGCTGCCCGCCTCCTGCGGACGCAGGTAGCGTGTGAGCGCCGTACGGACGTCGAAGGTGTGGACGCCGAGGCGGGCACCTGCGCGCCGGTCGACGTAGCACTCCTCGGGGCCCTCGCCGTACAGCCGCACCCGGTGCAGGTCAGGGTCCGTGGTGAGCAGCATGCCCATCTCGGGCATGTCCCCGAGCCCCTCACCGGGGCGCACGACCTGGGCCACCTCGACGCGGCCCGTGCCGTCGACGCGGTACGTCACGTCGCAGGAGCTCACGGGCGCCGTGGGCAGCACGTATCGGAAGGTGAGCTCCACCGCGTCGTCGCGCCGGACGACCTCGGGCTGCGGCGCGTCGCGGTCCAGGGTCGGATACCGGCTGGCCAGCAGCCACGCGCCGTCCTCCGACGGGCCGCCGTAGCCGCGCTCGTTCGAGGTGGGGGCGTGCCAGAAGCACGGCTGCGGCACGGAGCGCAGGAGCTCGCGCCCCTCGCCCGTCGCGGTGCCCGGCCCCGTGCGGTAGGACAGCAGCCCGCCGTGCAGCCGCGAGAAGAGCGCGCTGAAGCCCTCCCCGTGGACGCCGACGTTGTGGATGCCCTCGACGACCGTCGGCGCCGGCGCGGCAGAGGCCGGGGCACGCGCGGGCTCGGCCACCCGGACCACGGCCTGCTCGTGCGCGACCTCGTGGCCGGCGTCGGCCCACCGGGTGGCGGCTCGCAGGCGGAAGGACACGTCGACCGTGTACTCCCCCGGGTCCCCCGGCACCTTCACGGGCAGCGCGTACGCACCCTCGTCGCCGGGCGCCACGTCGGTGTCGAGCGTCTGCTCGACGAGCACCTGCCCCTCCCGCGCGAGCGTCACGACGCAGGCGTGGGCGGAGGACGGCGTGAACAGGTGGCGGTTGCGCACCACGACGACACCGGCGTCCGCGCCGTCAGTGATGCCGTCGAGGCGCAGCTGCACCTGGTACGGCTGGTAGAGGTACCGGACCTCCTGGACGACCGGCTTCGGCGTGCGGTCGGCGAAGAGGATGCCGTTGCCGGAGAAGTCCGCGTCGTGCGGCACGTCGCCGAAGTCCCCGCCGTAGCCGTCGAACGTGCGGCCGTACCGGTCGGTCACCGGCAGGGCCTGGTCGGCGAAGTCCCAGATGAAGCCGCCCTGGAACAGCCGGTCGCGGTACGCCAGGTCGAGGTACCTGCCCACGGCGCCGAACGAGTTGCCCATCGAGTGGGCGTACTCGCAGAGGATCACCGGCCTGTCGCGGTGCTCGGTGAGGAACGCCGCGACGTCGGCCGCCGGGGTGTACATCGTGCTGACCACGTCCGTCGTCTCCGGGTACCGCGGGTCCCAGTGCACGCCCTCGTAGTGCACCGGCCGGTCGTCGACGGAGCGGAACCAGTCCGCGACCGCCCGGATGCCCGTGCCGCCGTAGGACTCGTTGCCGCAGGACCACATCACCACCGACGGGTGGTTCTTGTCGCGCTCGAGCATGTTGGCGGCGCGGTCGAGCAGCGCCGGCAGCCACTCGGGCCGGTCGCCCGGCAACGCCTCCTCCACGGGGAGGTCCTGCCGCAGCAGCCGGTCCCACATGGCGTGGGACTCCAGATTCATCTCGTCGACGACGTACAACCCGTAGTCGTCGCACAGGTCGTAGAAGAAGCCGTTGTTCGGGTAGTGGCTGGTGCGGACCGCGTTGATGCCGATCTGCTTCATGAGGCGCAGGTCGGCCTCGGTCTCCTCGCGCGTCATCACCCGGCCCTGGGACCCGAACTCGTGGCGGTTGACGCCGGTGAAGACCACCCGCCGGCCGTTGACGGACAGGACGCCGTCCTCGATGCCGAACCGGCGCAGACCCACGCGGAGCGGGACGTGCTCCGTCACCGCACCCGCCGCGTCCCGCACCTCGAGGCGCAGGTCGTACAGGTGCGGGTCCTCGGCGCTCCACAGCCGCGGGCCGGCCACCTCGACGACGAGCTCGCCGTCGGGTCCGGGCCCCAGGGGCCCGACGCCGTCGAGCACCGCGGTGACGGCGCCCTCCCCCTGGAGCGCCACCCGCACGCGCACGACCGCCCGGTCGAGCCCGGGCGCCACGTCCGTGACGACGCGGACGTCCTCGGCGTGCACCACCGGGCGGTGCCGGAGCACCACGTCGCGGAACAGGCCGGAGAAGCGGAAGAAGTCCTGGTCCTCGATCCACGAGCCGGACGTCCACATGACGACCTGCGCGGCGACCGTGTTCTCCCCCTCGACGAGGGCGTCCGTGACGTCGAACTCCGACGGCGTGAAGGTGTCCGCGCCGTAGCCGACGTACCGGCCGTTGACCCACACCGCCACGGCGCTCTCCGCGCCGTGGAAGGTGACGGTCACGCGCTCGCCCTCGCCGGGCCGGCGGTCCAGGGTGAACGTGCGCACGTAGCTGCCGACGGGGTTGCTGCGCCGGGGCGCCTGCCCGGGCTCGAGCGCCTCGCTCCCGTCCCAGGGGTACTGCACGTTGACGTACTGCGGCCGGTGGTAGCCCTGCAGCTGCAGGTGGCCGGGGACGGTCACCTCGTCCCAGCCGCTGCGGTCGAGGCCGGGCTGCTCGAAGCCCGGCAGGACGCCGGCCGGGTTCGCGGCGTAGTGCAGGCGCCACGTGCCGTTGAGGCTCTGCTCGAACGAGCTGGTCCCGGTGGCGGCCTCCTGGGCGGAGGCGAACCACCGGTGGTCGGAGTGCGGGGCCGTCCGGTGCTCGGCGACGAAGCGCGGGTCGGAGACGCGGTCGAGGCTGAAGGTCACTTGATGGCTCCGGTGATGCCCTGGGCGAAGCTCTTCTGCAGGGCGAGGAAGACGAGCATCGCGGGCAGCGACGCGATGAGGACGGCGAGCATCAGCATCCCGTAGTCGGTGACGTACCCGGCCTGGATGTTGGTCAGCAGCATCGGCAGGGTCAGCACCTCGTCGTTGACGAGGACGACCTTCGGCCACAGGAAGTTGTTCCACGCCGCCATGAAGGTGATGACGGCGGCGGCCGCGAACGTGGGGCGCATCGTCGGCACGTAGATCCGCAGGAAGATCTGCAGCTCCTTCAGGCCGTCGATCCGCGCGGCCTCGATGATCTCGTGCGGGAACGACCGGGAGGCCTGCCGGAACAGCAGGACGAGGAACGGCGTCGAGATCGCGGGGAGCACCACGGCGATCCAGCTGTTGACGAGCCCGAGGTCGCCGAACATGCGGAACAGCGGGATCATCGTCGCCGCGAACGGGATCATGATGGCCAGCAGGAGGAAGCCCATGAACCGGTCCTTGGCCTTCGTGTGGAACACCTCGAAGCCGTAGCCCGCGACCGAGGTCACGGCGAGGGCGAGGACCGTGGTGCCCACCGCGATGAGCGCGGAGTACCACAGCGCCGTGCCGAGGGGCTGCGCCCCGACGAGGGTCCGGAAGTTCTCCAGCAGGTGGGTGCCCGGCAGCAGCTTGGACGCCAGGACCTCGTTGCTGGTGTTCGTGGCCGAGACGACCATGAAGTACAGCGGGAACACCGACGCCACCGCTGCGAGGGTGAGGAAGACGTAGCCCGTCACGTTCTGCATCGACCTAGTCACGCTTGTCACCGACCTTGAGCTGCACCACGGCGAGCGCGGCGACGATGATGAGGATCACGTAGGAGATCGCCGACGCATAGCCGAAGTTGGGGCTGTTGCGGAACGACACCATGTACAGGTAGTGCGAGATGGTCATCGACGTGTTCGCCGGACCGCCGGCGGTGAGCGCGTAGGACTCGTCGAAGAGCTGGAGCGTGCCGTTCGTCGACAGGATCGCGGTGAGCAGGATCATCGGCTTGAGCTGCGGCACCGTCACGTACCAGAACGCCTTCGCCGAGCTCGCGCCGTCGATCTTGGCGGCCTCGATCGTCGAGCGGTCGACCGTCTGCAGCGCCGCCAGGTAGAAGATCATGTTGTAGCCCGTCCAGCGCCACAGCAGGCCGAGGATGAGCACGAAGCGGGCGGTTCCTGTCTGACCGAGCCAGTTCACGGGCGCGTCGACGAGGCTTAGGCCTGTGAGCAGGTCGTTGACGAGGCCGTCGTTGGCGAACATCGTCCGGAAGACGAGGGCGTAGGACACGAGGCCGACCGCGCTCGGGAGGAAGATGGCGGTGCGCCACATGCTCTTGAACCGCAGGTTCGGGTTGTTCAGCAGGTTCGCCAGGACCAGCGCCATGACGAGCATGAGCGGGACCTGGATGATCAGGTAGATGAACGTGTTCTGCAGGGTGAGCTTGAAGGTCTCGTCCTCGAGCAGGCGCGTGTAGTTCGACCACAGCGGCTCGGCGAAGCTCAGCCGCGTCCCGCGGCCGGTCTGCAGCGACAGGATCGCCGCCTGGATCATGGGCCAGAAGCTCAGCCAGAGGATGAGCAGGGACGCGGGGAGCAGGAAGACCCAGCCCGTGAGGCTCTTGCGGCGCTCGAGCGGCGAGATCTTGGGACGGGGCGGCAGGGGCGCAGCCACGGTGCCGGTGACGGGAGCTTCTCCCGAGACGGACCGCTGCGCCGTTGCAGTCGGACGAGCCACGGCGGGCCCACCTTTCAGATGCGCGTGCGACGGGACAGAGCCCGCGCGCGGCAGGACGGCGTGGGCCGCCCCGCCGCGCGCGGGGAGTGGGTCAGGAGCCCATCGCGAACTCGACGGTCGACTGGGCCTCTTCGAGCGCGGCCTTCGGGTCGGCCCCGTTCATGATGTTCGTGATCGCGACGCTGACCGCGTCACGCCCCTCGTAGTAGTAGGCGCCGGTGTTGTTGCTCGGCACCTCCGCGGCGTAACCGACGACCTTGCTGTAGATCGAGTCGCCGCCGAAGAACTCCTGGGGCTCGCCGTAGACGTCGCTCTCGCTGGCGGGGAGCCAGTTCGCCAGGGCGCCCGCCTCGGGCAGGATCGTGTCGTAGAGCTCCGACGAGCCGGCGAACGTCTTCGCCAGGAAGTCCTGCGCGAGCTCGACGTCCGCGTTGGAGCTGACCGCCCACGAGGAGCCGCCGTTGGCGGTGTAGTTCGTCGCGCCCTCCACGCCGTCGAGCGAGGGCACGTTCGTGATGGCCCACTTGCCGGACTGGTCCTCGGCGCTCTGGATGGAGCCGAGGATCCACACGCCGTTGACCGTCGCGGCGACCGTGTCGTTGACGAGCGTGTTGATGTACTCGTCCCAGGTGTTCACCTCCACCAGGACGCCGGACTCGACGAGCCGCTGGTAGGTGTCGATGGCGGCGGTGAGCGCCGCGTTGTCGACGATGGTCGGGTTGCCCTCCGCGTCGAACAGGCTCGCGCCGGCGCTCTGCAGCATCATGACCGGGATGTCGGCAGACCCCGCCTGCCCGGACAGCAGGGGCTTGCCCGTCTTCGCCAGGACGTCCTCGCCCAGCGTGATGAACTCGTCCCAGGTGATGTCGGTGAAGTCGTCGGCGGTGTAGCCGGCCTCCTCGAGCACGTCCGTGCGCAGTGCCGTGACGGCGGTGCCGTTGTCGAAGGGCACGCCGTAGTTGACGTCGTCGACCGTGGAGTACGCGACGACGGACTCGGGGAACTCGGAGAAGTCGACGTCGCTGCCCGAGAGGTCGCTGAAGAGGTCCGGGTAGTTGAGGACGTTCTTCTGGAACGCGTTGTTCTGCATGAGGAAGATGTCCGGCAGCTCGCCTGTCTCCTGGGACTGCGCGAGCGTCGTCAGGCGCGTCTGGACGTCCTCCCAGGGCACCTCCTGGATGTCGAGCTTGAAGTCCGGGTTCTCCTGCTGGTAGACCTTCTCGGCCTCCTGGAGGGCGTAGATGTTGAACGCCGGGTCCCACGCCCACACCGTCAGGGTGTTGTCGCCGTCGCCCCCGCCGCCCTCGCCGGAGCCGGTCGTGCTGCCACCGCCGCCGCAGGCGGCGAGGGCGAGCCCGAGCGGCAGGACCGCTGCCATGACTCCGAGCTTGCGTGCTGTAGTCCTCATGGAACGCCGTCTCCTTCTGGTGTGTGTCGCGTCGTTGCGTGCCACGTCCGACGGCTGCGCCGCGGGAGCGGCGGCCGGGCAGGCTGCCCGCCACCTCCACCGATGCGGACGTCGTCGTCCCGAATGGTGACGTGAACATAGCAGCGCGGCTCGGCGACGGGGCAAGGATGAAAGGTCACACTCCTGTAACGATGGGAACGCTCGGGTGCGGCTTGTCCGGCCCGTTGGCAACGTCACCATCAGCGGCCGAGCGGGCCGTCTATCATGGCGCCATGCCCACACCGACGACGGCGCGGCGGAGGTCGACCGGTCCCTCCATCGAGGACGTCGCGCGCCTGGCTGGGGTGTCGGCGCAGACAGTCTCCCGGGTCGCGAACGGGGCGCCGTCCGTGCGGCCCGTCACCCGGGACCGCGTGCTCGACGCCATGGGCAAGCTCGGATACTCGCCGAACCGGGTGGCACGGGCCCTGCGCAGCGGGCACTTCGGCACCATCGGGCTCCTGGCGCACGCCTTCGACCGCACGGGCGAGGCCGGCATCACCGAGGCCGTGCTCGAGGCCGCGGAGCTCGAGGACTACACCGTCACGCTCATCCACGTGGGCACGCCCGGCGCCGCCGACTGGCAGCACGCCGCGCGGCGCCTGTCGCAGCGGGCGGTCGACGGCCTCGTCATCATCCGCGCCGAGGAGAGCGCTCCCGAGACGCTGGCGCTGCCGCCCGGGCTCCCGGTGGTCGCCTCGTACTCCCGGCTCGTCGGGCAGTACCCGGCGGTGGCCGCCGACCAGGTGCAGGGCGTGCGCGACGCCGTCGAGCACCTCCTCGCTCTCGGCCACCGGACCGTTCACCACGTCGCAGGTCCGGTCGACTCGGAGCCCGCCATGAGCCGCCTCGCCACCTGGCGGCGCCGCCTGCTGGAGGCGGGCGTCGCGCCGCCCCCGCCGTGGCCCGGGGACTGGACCCCGCAGGCGGGGTACGCCGCCGGCCGGCACGTCGCGACCGACCCTGACGTCACCGCGGTGCTCTGCGCGAACGACGAGACCGCGTTCGGACTGCTCCGTGCCCTGCACGAGCACGGCCGCCGCGTCCCGGAGGACGTCTCCGTCGTCGGCTTCGACGGCATCAGGCTGTCCGAGTACAGCATCCCCCCGCTGACCACGGTGCAGCAGGACTTCCACCGGATGGGCCGCGAGCTCGTCACGCTGCTGCTCGGCCAGATCCGCGGCGGCGAGACGCCGGGCCTGGAGCCCGTCATGGTGCCGACCCGTCTCGTCGTCCGCGCGAGCACGGGCCCTCCGCGACGCTGAGCGCGCGGCACAGGGCCGTGGGAGCGCGGTGGAGCCGGGTGCCTGTCCGGAGGACCCCAGACGCCGGCCCAGCAGGTCCTGCGCGACGGTGAGGTGCTCGGTGAACGACCAGAGGCCATCCCGCGCCCCTTCGTGAAGGACTCCGAGATGGCCTCTGATCAGCATCGACGGTGGAGCTGAGGGGACTCGAACCCCTGACCCCCTGCATGCCATGCAGGTGCGCTACCAGCTGCGCCACAGCCCCGCGGCTCCGGCCACCGGTCCCCCGGCGAACGAGCCTCGGAAATCGTACCCGATCCGCCGGCCCGGTCCCGCACCGGGTTCCGCACCGCAGCCACCATCAGCCCGGGACCATGGGCCGGGCCTTCCCCACGAGCACCTCGGGCTTGCCCTCGCCGGTGACCATCGCCTCGGCGACGACGGCGCCGAGCGCCGCGGGGTCGTCCTGCCCGTGCACGCTGTCGTCCGGCGCGGCCCACGAGAAGCGTCCACTGTGGCAGGCCGCCGGCCGGCACGGGCGTCGGCCTGCGAAGCCCCGGGAACGCAAGAACGCCGGGCTCGACGAGCCCGGCGTTCCTCCGGTGGAGCTGAGGGGACTCGAACCCCTGACCCCCTGCATGCCATGCAGGTGCGCTACCAGCTGCGCCACAGCCCCGTGAACCTGGCCGTGACGCCTGATTCGGGTGGTCGTGCCCGGGATCGCTCCGCGGGAACGTCCGTAATACTACGCAGGGTTGCCCCGCGGCTCCAAATCGGCGGGATCCTGCCGCGCCCTCAGCCCAGGTCGGCGGTGTCCGGCTCCTGCTCGACGCCCGTGGCCGGGCCGGCGTGCCACTCCTCCGCCGCGTAGCCGGCGCCCACGTTGTGGGTCACCAGGCGCCACTCGGGGGCCAGGCCGCCGCGCGACCGCCGCAGCTCCGTCCAGTGGGCGTTGGTCAGGCCGACGACGCCGCGCCACGCGTCCGGGTCGAGCCCGAGCAGCGCGGTGAGGCCGGTGGTCAGGGCGGCACCGTGCGAGACGACGACGAGCGTGCCGCCGTCCTCGACCGCGGCGGCGTGCTCCCGGACGGCGCGCAGCACGCGCCGCCCGACCTCGCCGCGGGTCTCCCCGCCGGGCGGGACGCCCTCCACGTCGTGCCCGCCGCGCCAGGCGGCGTGCTCCTCGGGCCAGCCCGCGGCGATCTGCGCGTCGGTCAGGCCCTCCCACTTGCCGAACGCCCGCTCGCGCAGCCGCTCGTCGGGCAGCACGTCGGCGCCGACCAGGTCGGCGTACGCGCGGGCCGTGTCCACGGCGCGCGTCAGGTCCGACGCCACCACCCGCGCCGCGCGGTGGGCGCGCGCCAGGTGCGTTGCGGTCTCGGCCGCCTGCCAGCGGCCGACCTCGTCGAGCGGGACGTCGGTCTGCCCCTGCAGGCGCCCGACGAGGTTCCACTCCGTGCGCCCGTGGCGCAGCAGGACGACGGTGCCCGCGGTCATCGGGCTCAGTCGGCCGTGGCCGGCTGGGCGGGCGTGCCGTCGGCGTTCGTGACGTCGTCCGGCAGCGGCACCACGGGGCAGTCCTTCCACAGGCGCTCGAGGGCGTAGTACACGCGGTCCTCCGCGTGCTGCACGTGCACGACGACGTCGCCGAAGTCGAGCAGCACCCAGCGCGCCTCGGACCGGCCCTCGCGGCGGATCGGCTTGGCGCCGGCCTTGTGCATGGCCTCCTCGACGGCGTCGACGATCGCCGAGACCTGGCGCTCGTTCGTGCCGGACGCGATGAGGAAGACATCGGTGAGCACCAGCTGCTCGCTCACGTCGAGCGCGATGATCTCCTCCGCCTTGCGGTCGGCGGCGGCGCGGGCGGCGACGACGGCGAGCTCGAGAGCGCGCTCGGTTGCGGTCACGGGGTTCCCTCCCAGGGGCCGGGCTCGACGGTCGTGACCGTCGCCGCGGCGGAGTTTTCGGACGAGAAGCTGGGCTGCTCGGTGTCGATGAGCTTCCACAGCAGCAGGCCGAGGACGAACGCGACCACGACCAGGACGATGTAGTGCAGCCACGTGTAGGACGCCCCGTGCCGCTCCTCGGGCTCCTCCTGCTGCGGCTGCTGCCCGACCCGCTGCGGAGCCGGCTGCTGGGCAGGCTGCGCTGCCGCGCGGGCGCGCTGCGACGGCTCGGCGCCGAGGACGGCGTCGAACGGCGAGGCCGGGCGGCCGCCGGGCGGCACGCTCGCCGGCATGCCGGCGACGGTCGCCGCGGGTTCTGACGGCTGCGTGGGCGCCGCGGACGTGGGCGCCGACGACGTGCGCGCCGACGCTGCGGCGCCGGAGACCGGGCCCCAGGCGGGCGCCGCGCCGGGGGCGCGCCCCCGCGCGCAGGGCCGCGCGGGGGGGGGCGGCGCGGGCGGGGGCGAGGCAACCGGGGGACGCCCGTGACGCCGGGGGCGGAGGGGGTGTG